>CAYFVR010000161.1:0-11320 GCA_964346545.1 uncultured Desulfobacterales bacterium
CCCGGACAGTTCATGGGCTTCACGGCGTAGTCGATCTCGTCCACCCGCGTGGTGTACATGTTCTCTCGGTAGTTGAACCAATGGCCGGAGGTCTCCCAGAGCGTCCGGTTCAGCAGGATCGGCGTCTTGCTCTCCACGTAGCCCGCGGCCTCGTGCTCTTCCCGCCAGTAGTCCAGCAGGGCGTTCCAGATCACCATGCCCTTGGGATGGAAAAAGGCCATGCCCGGCGCTTCCTCGTGGAAGCTGAACAGGTCCAGCCGGGTGCCCAGCTTCCGGTGGTCCCGTTTGCGGGCCTCCTCCAGGAGGTGGAGGTATTTTTTCAGATCCTTCTTGTCGAAGTAGGCGGTGCCGTAAATCCGCTGGAGCTGGTTCCGGTTCTGATCGGCGCGCCAGTAGGCGCCGGACGCCTTCATCAGCTTGAACGCCTTCACGAATCCGGTATGCGGGACGTGCGGGCCGCGGCAGAGGTCCGTAAACTCGCCTTGCTCGTAAAAGGAGATGGTCCCGTCTTCCAGGTCGGCGAGCATTTCCATCTTGTAGGGCTCGTTCTTGTAGAAATCCAGCGCCTCCGACTTGGGCACCTCCCGCCGGCGAACCGGCAGCTTGGCCTTGACGATCTTCCGCATTTCCTCTTCGATCTTGGGGAAATCCTCTTCGGAGACCGGGGCCATGTCGATGTCGTAGTAAAAGCCGTCCTCCACCACGGGGCCGATGGTCAGCTTGGCGTCGGGATAAACCCGCAAAATCGCCTGGGCCATGACGTGGGCCGCCGTGTGGCGCATGATCTCCAGCCCCTCGGGGTCCCGGGTGGTGACGAGCCGGACGCTCGCGTCCTCGGGAATTTCCCGGTAGAGGTCGATCATCTTTCCGTCCACCTCGGCGGCCACGCACTCCCGGGCCAGCCCTTCGGAAATGGAGCGGGCGACGTCTTCGCCCGTGGGCGGATTCTCGAATGACTTCGTGCTTCCGTCGGGAAGCGTAATGTTTATCATGATGTTCCGTTTGTCCGATGGTGTGGTTGTTGGTCGGTTTGAGACAAAAGAGAATAGTAGTCGGCGCGATTTGGTCGGGTCAAGGAAAAAGCGGTCCCGCCGACACCTCAAACGTCAACTCCTCCGGCCATTCCCGCGTGTGGCCGTCCATGGGGCCTTTGCGGCTGGCGTCGATGACGGCGCGGCCGCCCTCGATTCGCAGGTCGCGGCCCGGGTCCACGTTGTTGAACAGCTTCCAGAGCAATTTGGAGCCGTCGGTCAGGTCGATCTCGGGATCGTAGAGCAGAATCACGGTGAACGGCCGCAGTTCTTCCGCCGCGAACACCGCCTCGGTGATTTCCGCGCCGCCCCGGTTCGCCGCTTTTTCCACCCGGATCGCCAAAAAGCGAACCGGCGTTCCCTCGGCCCCCTCCCCTTTCGCCTTCTCCACCAAATCGGCCAGCAACGGACGGCCGCCCACCGCGCCCGGTACCGATTCCCGAAGGATCCGATCCAGCGTTTCGGCGTCCGGCGCGGGCTTCGGCGCTCCGGCCGGTTCCCGGGGCGGTTCGCCGGGGTCCCGGCGGGTCAGGTCGATCCCCAGCTTGTTGCCGAAATTGGCGTGGGGCGAGGAATGGTCCAGCACGTCCAGGATGCCCTTGGAAAAGGTCAGGTCCGTGGTCAAATCCAGATTCCGGACCAACGCGCCGAGCACCGCCTTGGGGTCTTGCGGGCTCACGTCCCGATCCACCAGGACGATGATCTTGCAAAAGCTCATCTGCCCCTGGCCCCAAAGGCCGCTCATCACCTTCTGGGCGTGGCCGGGGTAGGCCTTGTCGATGCTCACCGCCACGATGTTGTGGAAGACGCCCTCCCAGGGCAGCCAGTAGTCCATGATCTCCGGAAAGACCGCCTGGAGCATGGGCAGAAAGAGCCGCTCGGTGGCCTTGGCCAAATAGCAGTCCTCCATGGGCGGCGGTCCCACCAGAGTGGCGCTGTAGACCGGGTTGCGCCGGTGGGTGATGGCGGTGACGTGGAAGACCGGATAGTCGTCGGCCAGGGAGTAGTAGCCGGTGTGGTCGCCGAAGGGCCCCTCCCGTCGCAGCTCGCCCGGGTCCACGTAGCCTTCCAGCACGAATTCCGCCTCGGCGGGCACGTCCAGGTCCACGGTGACGCCGCGAACCACCGGCACCGGCTTTTTGCGGATGAATCCGGCCAGCAGGAGTTCGTCCACGCCCCGGGGCAGCGGAGCCGTGGCCGCGTAGGTGGTCGCCGGGTCGCAGCCGACCGCCACCGCCACCGGCATCCGCTTTCCGGCCCGGGAATACTCGGTGTAGTAGTGGGAGCCGTCCTTGTGGATATGCCAGTGCATTCCGGTGGTGTTCCGGTCGAAAACCTGGAGCCGGTACATGCCCACGTTGCGCTTGCCCGTGGCCAGGCTTCGGGTGATGACCAGCGGCAGGGTGATGAACGGCCCGCCGTCCTTGGGCCAGGTGGTCAGCACCGGCAGCTTGCCCAGGTCCACCTGGTCGCCGGTGAACACCACCTCCTGGCAGGGCGGCGTCCGCCCCCGGAATTTGCGCGGAAAGAAGCGGGTCGCCTCCACCGCCATGGGCAGGACATTGAACGCCTCCCGCAGATTCCCCGGCGGATGGAAGTCGATGTATTCCCGCACCCGCTCGCCCAACTCGTCCAGATGGTCCACCCCCAGCGCCATGCCCACCCGCCGGAAGCTGCCGAAGATATTGGTCGCCACGGGGAAACGGCTGTTTTTCACCCGCTCGAAGAGGAGCCCCTTGCCGCCGCCGGGCTTTTTGGATTCTTCGTCGGTGTGGCGGCTGATCTCCAGATAGGGCGATACTTCATGGTCGATCCGCCGAATCTCGCCGGCCCGGTCCAAGGCGTCCAGAAATTCCCGGAGGTTTTTAAACATCCTCGTCCTCCCCCCAGCGACGCATGAGGTCGTTGTCGATGCCGAGCTGATCCAGCAGCCGGGCCACGGTGGCGTCCACCAGTTCGTCCACCGTTTGGGGCCGGGCGTAAAACGCCGGGCATGGCGGCATGATCGTGGCGCCGGCCATCACGGCGCGGCGCATGTTTTCCAGATGAATCAGGCTCAGCGGCGTCTCCCGGGTCAGCAGCACCAGCGGCCGCCGTTCCTTCAGGCAGACGTCGGCGGCCCGGAGCACCAGATCGTCGGCCACGCCGGAAACCGCCGCCCCCAGGGTCTTCATGGAACAGGGAGCCACCGCCATGCCGCCGTGGCGGAACGATCCGGAAGCCGGCGGGGCGAAGAGATCGTCCGGGGAAAATTCCCGCAGCCGGGCGTCGGCGTGGAAGGTTCCGCCCTCGCTCCGGAGAAAATCGGCCATGTCGCCGCCGGTGTAATCGGTTTCGTGGGCCATCACCCGCCGCCCCGCCCGGGAGATCAGCAGAAAGACCTCCAGCGGCCGGGCCAGCAACGCGGTGAGGAGCCGAATGCCGTAGATCGCGCCGGACGCGCCGGTGATGGCGACGATGATCCGCCGTTCGGGGGGAAAGGCGCTTTTATTGGATTGGGACATGAACGCCCCTTTCTCATCGGCCGCCGGTCTCATCGGCCGCCGGCCAGGGTATCGGCCAGAACGCCGAGGAGCAGGACCATGGCGACGATGCTGTTGACGTGAAAAAAAGCCACCGGCACGCGGCCGAGGTCGTCGGGCGGCACCAGCCAGTGCTCGAACAGCAGCAGAAACCCGATGACGCCGACCGTCATCAGGTAGACGTGCCCCATGCCGAAGGCGAAATGGAGCGCCAGAAACGCGGCGAACGCGCCGACGTGAACCAGCGCCGCCGAACGGAGCGCGGTTCGGACGCCGAAGCGGGCCGGCACGGAACGCAATCCCTCGGCCCGGTCGAAATCCACGTCCTGACAGGCGTAGAGGATGTCGAAGCCGGTGATGTGGGCCATCAACGCCAAGCCAAGGATCAGAATCGCCGGGTCCAGTCCGCCGGTGACCGCCACCCAGGCTCCGGCGGGGGCCAGCGAGATGGCCGCGCCCAGGTAGACATGGGCCAGCCAGGTGAACCGTTTGGTGTAGGAGTAGCCCAACAGCGCCGCCAGCACCGGAAACGAAAGCAGAAACGGCAGCGCCCCCAGCATGGCCGCCGCGCCGACGAAAATCGCGCCGGAAAGCGCCACGAAGGCCGTCGCGGCGCTTTTGGAGAGAATCCCGGCGGGAATTTCCCGGTTGGCGGTGCGGGGATTCCGGGCGTCGAACTCCGCGTCGGCCAGCCGGTTGAAGCCCATGGCCGCCGACCGGGCGCCCACCATGGCCACCAGAATCCAGCCCAGTTCCGCAAGGGTCACGGCCTGTTCCCGGGCCGCCAGCACCACCGCCGCCAGGGCGAAGGGCAGCGCGAACACCGTATGGCTGAATTTGATCATCCGACCGTAGACGCGCAAGCGGCCGAAAACCGATGCCAACCGATTTTTCGCCACGATGATTATTCCCACACCCCATGCACCGCCGCGCCGCAATCCGGACATTTTCCGCCGGCCAGCCGGTTTTCCGTCACCGCGAAGCCCCGTCGCCGGATCACCGTCTCGCCGCAGTCGGGACAATCCGTATCCTCGCCGCCTTGGCCCGTCACGTTGCCCATGTAGACATGCCGGAGCCCGGCTTCCTTGCCGATTTCATAGGCTTTTTGGAGCGTTTTCACCGGCGTCGGCGGCCGATCCGTCAGCTTGTAGGTGGGATGAAAGCGGCTGATGTGCCAGGGCGTGTCCGGAGACAGTTCTTCGGCGATGAAGCCGGCCAGTCGGCGAAGTTCCTCGGGGTCGTCGTTGAGGTCCGGCACGATCAGGGTGGTCACCTCCACCAGAATGTTCCGGGCGACCATGCCCCGCAGGGTGTTCAGCACCGGCTCCAGCCGCGCCCCGCAGATGGTTTTGTAGAACTCGTCGGAGAAGGATTTCAGGTCGATGTTGGCCCCGTCCAGAAAGGGGCCGATCATCTCCAGCGCCTCGGGGGTCAGGTAGCCGTTGCTGACCCAGACGTTCCGGAGGCCGTTTTCCCGCGCCAGTTTGGCCGTGTCGTGGGCGAATTCGAAAAAAACCGTCGGTTCGGTGTAGGTGTAGGCGATGCTGGCGCACCGGCCCCGCCCGGCCTGGGCCACCACGTCGGCCGGGGAGATGGGCGCGCCCATGATGTGCCCCTTCCGATCCGCCGGCATTTGGGCGATGTCGGCGTTCTGGCAGAAGCGGCATTGGAAATTGCAGCCCACCGTGGCCACCGAGTAGGACAACGTACCGGGCAGCAGGTGGTGGAGCGGCTTCTTCTCGACGGGGTCGATGCCGCGGGCGATGAGCCGGCCGTAGACCCGCGTGTGGAGCGCGCCGTCCACGTTTTCGCGCACCCCGCAAATTCCTCGCTTTTCCGGTTGAATCTTGCACCGATGGGCGCAGAGGTTGCAGCGAACCGCGCCCCCCTCCAGGGATTCATATAGAAATGCTTCCACCGTTATGGGGCCTCCAATTCCGTTTTTCGGGTGCGGGCGAAACCGCTGGTGACCGCCCCCGGCGGCGGGTCCGCCGGGCACTCCAACTGCAGCGGCCGGGTCCGAAACCGGGGCGTCAGGGTCACGGACAGCCCGATGAAGGGATGAACGGGATTTTTGCAGGGGAACCAAACCGGATTGGGCAGCTTGAACCGGCGGGCCATCGGAACCCGGAAATGGCAGAACGCGCACCAGTCCACCGTGAAATTGGGCGCGAGTCCCCGAATCGTCCGGTGCAGCTCCCACACCGAAAAAAGACGGGCGTGCCGCCAGACGTTCCGCGTGAATCGTCGCGACAGCCGCAGCCGGGCGCCCCGGAGCGACTGCCGGTTGAGAATGCCGATGAAGACCCGGTCCTTGGTGACCCGAAATATCTCTTCCAGCGCCAGGGCGGGGTCTTCGGTGAACTCCAGGGTGTGAATCACGCAGGCGTGGTTGAAGGCGTTGTCGTCGAAGGGCAGGTCCTCGGCCCCCGCCCGGTGCAGCTCCGCCTGCCGCCCCACGTTTCGTTCCGCCACCTCCAGCATGGAGGGCGACGGGTCCACGCCGATCACCCGCAGCCCCATCTCCCGAAAGGTCAGGAGCCGCAGGCCGGTGCCGCAGCCCACGTCCAGCAACGTGTCGCCGAAATTGGGCCGCACCATCCGCCGGAACAGCAGCATTTCCCGGTCGAATCCGGCCCGGGTGCGCTCCTCTTCCCGCCATTGCTCGTACTTGCGGGATTCGTTGTAGTCGAAAACGTGACCCATCAGCTCCTCGGTCGCAGGCGAAAGACATAGTCCACGGTCACCGGTTGCCCGTCCACCGGGAGATCGTACTGCCATCGGCCGACCATGGCCGACACGCAGCTTTCCAGCACCGGGCCCTTTTTCCCATTGGGTTTGCCGTTGGGGCGAATCTCCACCCGCTGAACCTTTCCGTCCCCGCCGATGACCACCCGGAGCGTCACCTCCGCTTCCGCCGGCATCCCGCTTTCGCGGGCGCCCCGGGCGCAGGTGGCGATCTCCTCCATGTGCCGGCGGAAGACCCGCTCCACCAGCTCTCCGGAAAGCGCGCCCTGGATGATCATTTTATCGGCCACCAGCTCGACGGTGTAGGCGGGCGGGGCGGCTTCCGGTTCGGGAAGCGCTTCCTCGAGTTCCGGCTCCGCGCCGCCGACGAATCCCTTCGCCATGTCGGGCATGGCCGAAGGCGCGGGGGCGGGACTTCTCGCGAGGGTCCTGGCGGAGCCGGCGATCCCCCGGCCCACGGCGGTTTCCGGAACCCCTCGTGGCAACGGCAGCGGCTGGGCCACGGTTTCGGCGTCTCCGTCCGCTCGAACCTCGCTGTCCACCGCCACGAAGCTCGTGTAGGCGGTCAGCAGGTTGTACTCCAGCCCCAGCTTCGTGATGGTTTCCACCCGGTCGTCGTTCGGGGCCAGCCGCTGGTAGTCGGAGAGCAACGCGATCCGGTGGCGGGCCCAGAGATAGCGGAGGGCGCCGTTTTCAGGTTTGGGGGAATGCTTGGAAACGTCCAGCCTTTTCTTGTAGCGCCCTTCCGGCGTTTGTCCCGACACCTCGATTTTCCCCCGCGCCTTCCCCTTCCATTTTCCGAACACGATCACCGGCCGTTCCGCCAGCACGTCGGGCGGCGACGGAGGCTCCACGTCGTAGGCCCGGAAACGATTGAAATCCACGGACACGTCGGTGAGCACGGGCGCGGCCACGTAATCCCGGAACCGCTCGCCGGTCTTCCGCGCGGCCCCGGCGTCGGTAACCACGAAGGGCTCGCCCATGCCGACCCGGGCCATGCCCTCGATGAGGTGGCGGTTCACGCTGGAGCCGATCCCGAAGGCGAAGAGGTTGGCCTCGTTCAGCCGGTTCCGGATCAGGTCGAAGGTCTCGGCCTCCACCCGGACGTAGCCGTCGGTGACCACCACCACGGTTCGGGCCACCTCTTTGGCGGAGGAAAGCCCCAGCGCCCGCCGGAGCGCCGGGAGAAGCTCGGTCCCGCCGCCGCCCCGCCGCCGGTCGATGAAGGCGATGGCCTTGTTCAGGTTTTCCGGGGTTCCGGGGAGCGATTTCTCCGCCAATACCCGGGAATCCCCGGAGAAGAGCAGCACGTTGAACCGGTCGGCGGGCTGGAGGTTGCCCACGAGGTCCCGCATGACCGCCTTGGCCGTTTCCAGGGGAAAGCCGCGCATGGAGCCGGAGACGTCCAGCACGAAGATGTATTCCCGGGGCGGCATGGCGTCGGTCTCCACCCGCTCCGGCGGCTGGGCCATCAGCAGAAAGAAATTTTCCTTCTCGCCCTCGTGCAGCAGCAGGCCGGTCTGGATTTTTTCCCCGGCCAGCCGGTATTTCAAAATCACGTCCCGATCCCCGCCGTCGCTTTCCTCGGGATCGAGCCGAACCGTCGCCAGATCGGCGCCGTCGAAATCGACGTTGACCTCGTGGGACGGACAAACCACCTCGGAGATCGGCATACCGGCGGCGATTCGGGCGGAAAAGCCGAATTCGTAGGGCGTGGGCTCGTCCTTGTGGAGATAGGGGTTTTTGACCCATTTCTCCGCGTCCGGCGCGTCGCCCTCGGACAGATTGGAATAGCGCGGTCCCACCACGGCGGGATAGACGAATTCGTAGACGCCCTCGGTGGGCGCCAGCAGTTCGGTGTATTTGAGTTCCACCTCGATGGTGTCGCCGGGCAGAATGTTGGCCACCTTCATCTGAAAGACGTTGGGCCGTTTCTGCTCCAACAGGGAAGCCGATTTGCCGGCCTGCTTGGCCGCCTCGTAGGTCTTTCGGGCCTGCTCCTTTTCCTGGATTTCCGCGACGATGGTGCGCTCGCCGATGGTCATCTTCATGGCGTAGACCGCCGCGCGGGTGGAGGCGGGAAAGACGTAGACCGCCTCGATGTTGCGCTCGCCCTCGTTCTTGTACGTCTGGGTTACCCGGACGTCGGCGATGACGCCGGCGATGTCCACCTCGGCGGCCGTGGATTTTAACGGGAGCGGGTCCACCGAAGGGTCGTCGCCGAGGACCATGAAATAGGGAGACAACGTCTGGTCGGCGTCGCCATCCGAGGCCGGGGCCGCGAAAGCGATCCGAACCGAAACGGTCAGAACGATGGCCAGCAGAACCCCCGCGACGAGCGCGGAGGAGATGGGCCGGATCGGGTGCGCGGAAAAGGGGGTGGACATGGAAATGCCTCCTTCCGGAAAGTCGCCGTCGGGCGATTTGCGAAATCATTTTTATAGTATAGGGGCGCAAGTGTCGCAACCGTTTTGTGTCGATCTCGGGGATGGCGTCGGGGCCAAGCCCCCAAGTTTGGAGTCCCGCGTCCGGGCGGAACGCCGCGTCCGCTTTCCGCCATTTTTGCGAAATAATCGAAAACTTCGGATGAGCGCGAAGTTGCCGATCAAGACTTTCGATTCAAAGAAATTCCGCTGATAAAGCGGGGAAATTTTTCAATTGACTTTTCCCGAGTTTTCTCTATGCTTTTCATTCTTGTTCAGGTGCTCGTAGCAGAGCAGAATAGGGAACCCCGTGAGAATCGGGGACGGGCCCGCCGCTGTGATCGGGGACGACGGCCGCACGACGCCACTGGCCTTTTGGGCTGGGAAGGCGCGGCCGATCGGATGATCCGAGAGTCAGAAGACCTGCCTGAGCAACCATAGGGAGACCGCCGCGTGGACAACGGCGGGCCCGCGTCGTTGTTTCGGGATAAAAAAGGGAAATCCCGGACCATTTTTGGTCCGGGATTTTTTTGTTTTGCGGCTCATAAATATTTTTAGTCAATAAATTCTATCGGTTAAATTTATCCCAGCGCCCGCGCCCCTTTTGGCGGATGGGAAAACTCCCTGGGAATCCCGCGCGGCGGCTTACGCCTTCGCCGGGATTCGGAAAGGCTTGGCGCCCATGACGACCGAACAAGAACGGCGGTTCGACATTTCCGGCATTGGCCCTTTGTTTTTCAAGTCCTTGAAAATGTTCGCCGAACGGCTGGAAGACGAAAACGGCGGGGAACTGCGGGCGGAGGACTTGGCGCTGGACCAAAAATTCTACGTGGTGTTTTCCAGCGGAACCGGCCCCACCCGGACTTCGGGATCGAGAATCGTCTGAATCCGCCCGGCGAGTCGGCGGCCGAACCACTCTTCGATGAACCGTTCCGGATCGACTCGAACCCGGACAACAGCCGACGGAATTTTTGGATCGCCATATGCTCACCGCTCGTTTTCTCCTGACAATCGCATCCTTCCTCTACCTCGCCGGCTTCGCCGCCGTCTTGATTGCCGGCCGAAGACGATGGATTCCCCGACTGTTCCTCGGCCCGGCGCTAACGGCCAATCTGGCGAGCGCGGTTCTTCGCTACTGGCGGGCCTGGCCCATGTTGCCCATGTACGCGGGAACGGCGATTCTCCCTCTTTGCCTGGGGATTCTGATCGGTCTTTCCGAGAGAGGCGGCGGTGCGGGCGCGGGAACGCGACGGCTGCTTTGGGGGACGGCGGCCTTGGCGGCATTGGCCGCGGTGTGTTTTCCCAAGGATTTCTATTTGCCCTTTCCGCAATCCAAGACCCTGTTCGCCCATTTGTTTTTCCTGTTCGGGGTGATCGGAAAAAGCTGCTTTTTCGTCAGCGCGGCCCGGGCCGCGGCCGGCGAAACGGACGCCGATTCCTTTCGCTGGGCGGTCCGGGGCTTCGCCTTCTGGACGATCTCCATGTTCTGCGGCGGACTCTGGTCCTATCTCGGATGGGGCACGCCCGTGGTCTGGGAAGACCCGGCCATCGTCGTCGCCATGGCCGTTTGGTTCTTCTACGTCTGCTTCCTCCATCTGCACCTGACCGGCGGCTGGACGCCCCGGCGGCGACGCGTCTTCGCCGCCGCCGGGGGATGGGCCGTGCTGGCCTTGCACGCCATTCCGGACCTGGGTCCGTTTCGAAACCCGTTCCGACCATGAAACGCATCGGTTCCCTCCTCTGGCGGAAAGCCGGCAGCCTTCGGTTGACCATCGTCCTGTGTCTGCTGATTGTGTTGGACTTGGCCGCGGGATATTTCTCCATGAACCGCCGCGTGACGCTGTTCGCCCCCATGAACGATACGGGCCTGGCGACTTGGATCGCCACCTACGGCCGCCACAACCTGGCGCACACGGCCTGGTTCTTCGCGTTGCTGGGACTCTTGGCTCTGCTTTGCGTCAACACCTTCGTCTGCACCACGAATCGGGTCGCATCGCTGTTGCGCCATCGGCCGAAATTCCGGCAAATGCGCCTCTGGTTCCGGCTGGCCCCCCACGGAATGCATTACGCGACACTTCTCATTCTGGCCGGATACCTTTGCAGCTATCTCTTCGCCGAAGTCGTTCCCCCGCAAAGCCTGATTCCGGGCGCGTCCGCGTCCCTGCCCGGAACCGACGTCCGGATCACCTTCGAATCCATGGCGCCCCGACACTACCGGGGCGACCGCCTGGATTTTTTCGACGGTCGGGTGATCGAACCCAACGTCCGTCTGCTCCTCTCCGATGGAACCCGGGAAACCCGCGTGGTTCTCAACCCCAACCGGCCGACGCGGTTCCGGGGATACGGAATTTTTCTGAAGAACTTCGCTCCACGGCAAATCGGGGGCATGGACATGCGGACGCGCGTCGATCTGAACATCCGCAAAGATCCCGGCATTCCCCTGTACTTCGGAGGCATTCTTCTGTTCCTGGTTTCCCTGCTTTTGTACGCATGGGATCGGGGCGTCCCCTCGAAACCGAAAAAGGAAATTCCATGAATTGCCCATCGCGATGGATTCGATTCGCGGCGGCGGCGCTGACGGCGCTGGTCCTCGGAG
>CAYFVR010000162.1:0-3028 GCA_964346545.1 uncultured Desulfobacterales bacterium
TCGGCCAGTTCGTCCAGCGGGATGTGGCACCAGATGCGACTGCGGGTCTTCCCGCCCCGCCAGGGCGGCGTCTCCGTCTCGCAAATTTTTCCCACCTTGCGGGGACATCGGGTGTGGAACGGGCAGCCCGAGGGGATGTTCACCGCGTCGGGCACGCTGCCGACCAGCCGGATGTTCTCCTGGGCGAAATCGGGATCGGCCACCGGAATGGCCGAGAGCAGCGCCTCGGTGTAGGGATGGTAGGGCGGCGCGAAGACCTCGTCGGCTTCGCCCGTCTCCACCACCCGGCCCAGATACATCACCGCGATCCGATCCGAGAGATGGTGGACCGCCGCCAGATCGTGGGAGATGAACAGATACGTCGAAGTGTTTTTCGCCTGAAGATCGAACAGCAGATTGATGAGGGACGCCTGCACGGATACGTCCAAGGCCGAAAGCGGCTCGTCCAGCAAAATCAGCTCGGGATCGGCGGCGAAGGCCCGGGCGATGGCCACCCGCTGTTTTTCCCCGCCGCTGAGTTCCGCCGGAAATCGTTCGGCGTAGTGCTCCGGCAGGTTGACCGCCTCCAGCAGCTCCCGCGTCTTCCGGCGAAGGGTCTCCCGGTTCAGTCCGGAATTGAACAGCGCCATGGGCCGGCCGATGGCCTGGGCGATGGAATGGCGGGGATTCAGGGACGCCTCGGGATTTTGGAAGACCATCTGGATTTTCCGCAGGGTGGGGCGATCCCGCCGGGCCGTCACCGGTTCCAGGGACGCCTCGTCCAGCCGAATCTCCCCGGCGGTGGGGGCCAAAAGCCCCAGCAGCGTCCGCATGAAGGTGGTCTTCCCGCAGCCGGATTCCCCGACGATTCCCAGGGTGTAGCCTTTGGGAATTTCGATGGACACGTCGCTGACCGCCTTGACCGTCCGCTTCCCGCTCCCTTTTTCGAAAAAGCCCGCCTCGCTTTCGAAATATCGCGCCAGATTTCGGGTCTCCAGCAGAATCGGGGCGTCCTTCGGCGCGGAATAGGTCTGGATGTCGGCCACGTCTTCCACCTTTCGCGGAAGCCGGTCGTGGAAAAAGCAGGAGGACCAGTGCTTCGGCCCGGCGTCGAACAGCGTCGGCCGCTCCGCCCGGCACCGTTCCTTGGCGAAAAAGCAGCGGGGCTCGAAGATGCAGCCCGGCGGCAGATCGCCGATCCGGGGAATCCGGCCGGGAATGCTCACCAGGGAGTTCTTGCGGGTTTCCGGATCGAAATGGGGAATGCAGCCCAGCAGACTCATGGTGTAGGGATGGCGGGGGTGGAGGAAAATGTCCCGACGAGAGCCGACCTCCAACAGTTCCCCGGCGTACATCACGCCGATCCGGTCGCAAATGCGGGCCACCACGGCCAGGTCGTGGGTGATGTAGAAGATGGAGGAATCGAACTCCCGCTTCAGATCGGCCACGAGGTCCAGCACCACCGCCTGGGTGGTCACGTCCAGGGCCGTTGTGGGCTCGTCCATGATCAGCAGCTCGGGGTTGTTGATGAGCCCCATGGCGATGATGCAACGCTGCAACATCCCGCCGGAAAGCTGGTGGGGATAGCTCTGGAGCACCGTGTCCGGATTGGGCATGGCCACCCGGCGGAGCATGTCCCGGGCCCGGTCCAGGGCGGCTTTTTTGGAAATTTCCTGGTGAATCATGGCCGATTCGGCGATCTGGCGGCCGATGGTCAGGGAGGGGTTCATGGCCGATCCGGGATTTTGGTAGACCATCCCGATCCGCTTGCCCCAAACGTTGCAGAGGTCCGTAACCGCCATGTCGGTGAGGGATTCGCCCCGCAGCCGGACGCTCCCGCCGCCGATGCGGCCGTTGGCGGCGAGATAACGGATCGCCCCCAGGGCCAGGGTCGTCTTTCCGGAGCCGGATTCGCCCACCAGCCCGAAGCTCTCCCGGGGGGCGATGGACAGGGTGACGTTCCGGACGGCCTCCAGAATTCCGGCTTCGGTTCGGTACTGGATGGACAGATCGTCGATTTCCAGGGTGGGGACGGCCTGCGCGGATACGGTCATGTCAGCCCTTTCCCATGGACGGTTGCAGGATCTGGCGGATGCCGTCGCTCATCAGGTTGGTGGCCACCACGAGCAGGGAGATGGCGCCGGCTGGAAAGAGCAACATCCACGGGGCGGTGGTAAAGTAAGACCGGGCCTCGTTGATCTGAAGCCCCCAGTCCGGCGAGGGCGGCTGCTGGCCCAGGCCGAGGAATCCCAGGGAGGCCACCAGAAAGATGGCGTAGGAAAAGCGCATGGACATTTCCACGAAGACCGGGGCCAGGGCGTTGGGCAGGATTTCCCGGAACAGGATGTAGAACTGGGATTCGCCTCGCGTCCGGGCCGCCTCCACGAACTCCTTGGTCTTGAGGTCCAGCACCATGCTCCGCACCACCCGAGCCAGCATGGGCACGTAGAGGATGGTCACCACCGCCACCAAATTGACCAGGGACGGCCCCAGCGTGGCCAACAGCACCAGGGCCAGCAGCAGGGGCGGAAAGGAAAGCAGAATGTCCAACGTCCGCATGATCAATTCGTCGATCAGCCCGCCGTAGTAGCCGGAAAACAGGCCGATGGTGGTGCCGATGAGCGCCGCCAGCAAGGTTCCGGTGCCGCCCAGCAGAAAGATGCCCCGGGACCCGACGAGAATCCGGCTGAAAATGTCCCGGCCGAACTGGTCCGTCCCGAAAAAATATTTCGCGCTGGGCGGTTCCAGCCGATCCATGATGTTCTGGTCCTGATATTCGTAGGGCGCGATCCAGGGACCGATGACGGCGGTCAACAGGAAAAAGCCGAAAATCGCCATGCCGACGAGGGTCAGGGGGCTTTTGAAAAGACGGCGCAGGAGCAGCCGCCGATAGGAAACGGGACGGGCGTCGGGCGCTGGGTCCATGGGGGATGGTCTTTCGGTTGTCGGGGGTGGACGGAAATGGATTCAGCCGAGGATGGGAACAAACAAGCGGGGGATTTCCGGCGCCGAAAATCCCCCTAAATCCCCCTTTAAAAAAGGGGGACTT
>CAYFVR010000162.1:3128-11190 GCA_964346545.1 uncultured Desulfobacterales bacterium
GGGGATTTCCGGCGCCGAAAATCCCCCTAAATCCCCCTTTAAAAAAGGGGGACTTGTTCCGGCGGGGGGCCACCCCCCTTTTGTAAAGGGGGGCAGGGGGGATTTCCGGCGCCGAAAATCCCCCAATCGGCGTAGGGGCGTATCGCATACGCCCCGGTCCATTCACCGCGAGCCGCCATGATTCCGAGAAATCAACCGCAGGTTTCTGGAGAGGGCAAGGGGCGAATGCGATTCGCCCCTACGACCCCCCTTCCATTTATTCCGTAAACCGCGCCTCCCAGAACCGGGTGCGGGCCCAGTCCGACGGCAGGACGACGCCGTCCACCTTTGCGTTGACGCCGGCCACGGCCACCTCGAAATAGGCGGCGATGACGGGACCGCGCTCGATCAGAATTTCCTGGAGCCGGTGGTACAGCTTCACCCGATTTTCCTTCACCATTTCACTGTCCACCTCCTGGACGAGCTTGTCGAACTCCTCGTCCTTCCAGTGGGCGCCGTTCCATTTTCCGTCGCTGGTGTAGGCCAGCTTGAAATAGGTCACCGGCGTGGCCCGGGAGCCCCAGTCGGTGATGCCGAAATTGCATTTCAGCCAGCTGTTCTCTCCCTCGCCGAAATAGAGATCCGAGGGGACCACCTGGATGTTGGCGGTCACGCCGATTTCGGCGAGCTGTTCTTTCCAGACCGTGGCGATGGGAATCACGTCGAGCTGATTCTGGGCCACCAGCTCGATCTCCAGCCCGTCGGCGTGGCCCGCCTCGGCCAGCAGCTTTTTGGCCTGTTCCACGTCGCGAACCGGCGGCTTGTCCAAATAGTAATCGCCGTAGGCCGGCCCCACGGGGGTGAAACCGTTGCCGGGCACCGCGAGCCCCGGCCGCACCGCGTTGATGATGGCCTGATGATCCGTGGCCAGCTTGAGGGCCTTGCGCACCTTGTTGTCCGCCGCCGGCCGTTTTCCGTCCGACCGCATGTGGATGATCCAGTGCATGTTGGATTCGTTTTTCAGGGTCTTGGTGTTGGGCGCTTTTTCGATGGTTTCGGCGAACTCCGTGCTTAAACCGCCCACGAAGTGCAGCTCCCCGCCCCGCAGCGCCTCGACCTGGCCGCCCATGTCCGGAGAGAAGATCAGATGAACTTCATCCAGATACGGCAGGGAATTGCCCTCGGCGTCCTTTTGAGAAAAATGGGGATTGCGTTTGAGGACCACCCGATCCTCGGGAAAGTAGGAAGTGACCATGAACGCGCCGCTTCCCACCCGCTCCTTGCCCGGATCCTTGGTGCCCGCCGGGATGATGGCGGAATGGTAGTCGCCCGCGTCGGCCGCGAATTCGGGATTCTGGTTTTTCAGGGTGAATTTCACCGTCAGCGGGTCCACCGCTTCCACCTTTTCCACGTTTTCATAGAGGCTGGCGGTGGGCGCGCCGACTTCCGGATCGATCATCCGCTCGAAGCTGAACACCACGTCCGCCGCGGTCACCTCTTTTCCGTTGCTGAATTTGACCCCTTCCCGGAGATGGAAGGTCCAGATTTTTCCGTCGGGAGAATCCCATTGGGTGGCGAGATCGGGGATGGCCTGATTTTCGGCGTTGATGAAGGTGAGATGATGATAGCACTGTTCCAGCACCAGAATGTCGGCAATGGAACTGGAAAAATGAGGGTCCAGGTTGGCCACCGGCTGGGAACCAACGTTGAGAATGCCGCCGGACTGGGCGTCCGCCGACAGGGGGAATACCGCCAGGGAAAGGGCCACCAGCACCGCCGCGGCCGCCGATCGGACCGTTTTCGACATCGTCATCTCCTTTTTTTGGGGGGGTCGATTGCAAACGGTTTCGGGAAAACAATCTGCCATTAAACGCGGCCCCCGCACAAGTCAAAACCCGTGCGGGGGCCGAATTAATCCCCGAAAAGGAGATTGGTTTTTTATCGAGCGGCGGTGAAGCCCTCCACGCGGCCGGCGATGGCGCGGACGGTTTCCTCCGGAAGGGCGGGCGCTTCGTGGGTCGAGAGGATTTCCTCGGTTCGCCGGATCGCCTTGTCGAGCACCGTGGGCGAACCGGCATTTTCCCATTTTTCATAACCCATGCGATTCATCAATTTGGGCCGCCACTGAACCGACCGGAGGTGCTTCAGCGTGTGGGGATGGGTGAGGAACTGCCCGGCCTGGCCCGCCTCGGCGATCACTTCCAGGGCGATGGATTCTTCGTTCACCGGAATGCCCTTTTGGATGCGCCGGACCTGGTCGATGATCTCGTCCATGATGACCACCCATTCCGGGCAGCCGGTGAGGCCGAAGTCCAAATATCCCACGTCGTGGTTCAGGTTGGAGCCGGACAGGGCCGACATGAAGGTCAGCAGGCCGCCTTCGAACGACGTCTGCATGTCGGGAACTTGGCTGTCGCTGGTGCCGGCGTATCCCCAGTTGGGCAGGTCGAAATATTTGCTCATTTCCACCATGGCCATTAAAGAAAGCAGGTATTCCGGAGCGTTGTAGGAGCACTGTCCCGTGGCCATGTCCAGAACGGCCGGACCGATGCCCACCAGGAAGGGCGCGCCCTCCGCGGTGAGCTGATGGATCACCAGACCGAACAGAGATTCCGCCAGCCCTTGGACGACGTGGCCGGCCACGGTCATGGGCGCGGTGGAACCGGCGATGGGCGCGGGAGAATAGATCACCGGCATTCCGGTCTCCGCGCAGAAGACCAGCTTGTCCACGCTGGTGAAGGGATGTTTCAGCGGGCTGATGGGCTCGTCGTACTGAACCCAGTAGGGCTTTTCCCGCAGTTCCGCCTCCCCGCCCCGGATGATTTTGGCGACCTCCCACATTTCCGCCAGATCGTTTCGGCATTCGGCGGTGTTGACGATGGGCTTGCGGGAGTTTGTCGCCATGGCCCGGAAGCTTTCCAGATAGGCCTGGTGCGGGTCCAGCTCGTGGGGATGGGCGTAGGACATGATGAAGTCGATGTTCGGCAGGGCGTCGCAGAGGCGGGCCGCCCGGGCGATGTCTTCCAGCCCGGTGCGGTGACGCGCCCCCGTGGCGGCGGAGACGTGGGACATCAGGTCCGACCCGGTGCCGTAGTAGGCCCGCCGTCCGCCCAGGTCCATGGCCAGCTCTCCGTCCCGGTTGTAGACCTTGACGCTGTTGGGGGCGGAGGCCAGCGCCTTTTCGACCAATTTTCGCGGCACGGCGACCCGGCCACCTTCCGTGACGCCGCAGCCGGCGCTTTTCATTTTCTCCATGGCCCCGTCGTGGAGCAGCGTCATGCCGGTGGTTTCCAGCAGGGTCAGAATCGCCTCGTGGAGCTTGCCTTTGTCGTCGTCGGATAAAAAGGTCAGCGTTGGGCTGAAGCCGATGTCGTTCAGGCTCATGAAATCTCCTTGGTTTTTGGGATGAAAGGTAAACGTGTTCACCCCCCTTTTTTAAAGGGGGGCCGGGGGGGATTTTTCGACAATCAACTGAAATCATTCAGTTCATCGTTCGGAAGCCTTGTCCATTTTCTCGTTCCCAGGCTCCGCCTGGGAATGCCTTCCGCAAGACTCCGCCTTGCGGGATACGAAACGGAGCCTTGAAAGAAGCGGAAAATGGATTACGCCGCGGGAACCTCGATCCGCTCGCCCAGTTTTTCCAACGCCGTCGATTCCTCGTTTTCGCCCAAGATTTCCGCGCCCGGCCGTCCCTCCGCGTCCCAGCCCATGTCCGCGTAAAAATCCGAGAGCATTTGCTGGAACGCCTCGGCGGTGAGCGGCTGGTCCGGGGCGTCCAGAAAGAAGGCGGGGAGGCGGTCCATTTCCGGTTCCAAGCCGTGGCGCAGATTGAACCGCCGTTCCAGCGCCGCCAGCCGGGTTCCGGCGGCCATCAGCTCTTGGGCGGAAAGGTTTTCCCAGCCGGTGACGGCGGCGGCCAGCTCCGCCTCGTGGACCAGGTCGAAGGCGCCCACCAGGGAAAGGGTCGGCACCTTGCAGAGCCCCAGGCTGTCGATGATCCCGTTGACCCGAACGGCCCGGGCCACCAACCGGCCCTTGCCCTCCGGGGAGGTGGGCGCCACCGCGTTGGGACTGCCAAATTCCCGGGCGGCCTTTTCCGGGGACCAGCGTTTTTCCAGGGAGGCGTAGACGTTGTTGTAGTCTCCGCCCCGGCTGGAGACGGCGTATCCCAGGGCCGTGCCGAGCATTCCGGCGGGATGGTAGGCGGTCAGCTCCAGCCCCTTGACGTGGGCCGCGTGATCTTCCGCCCCGCGCCCGATGACCGCCGCCGCCGTCCGCACGCCCCGGGCCAGCAGTCCGCCCAGCCCTTCTCCGGCCGCCATTTGCCGGATCAGCGCCTCCATGGTTTCCCCGTTCCCCCAGGAGAGGTCGAGCCCGCACGCCTCCGCCGCCGTGAGAATGCCGCGCTCGTGCAGGTCCATGGCGAAGGCGATCCCGTTGGCCGCCGAGATGGAATCCAGCCCCAGGCGGGAACAGAGATTGTCCAAAAAGAGCAAGGTCTGCATGTCGTCCAGGCCGCATTTGGCCCCCAGGTTGATCATCGGCTCGAACTCCGGCCGGTGGACCGTTTTCCCCTTGAGGCGACCTTCCGTGAACGCGAGCACCGCCTTGCAGTGGACCGGGCAGCGGAAGCAGCTTCGGGAACGGACGATGTTTTTTTCCAACTGGCGGCCGTCGATGCGGTCCACCCCGGGGAACTGCCGCTCCCGGTAGTACCGGGCGCCCGTCACGCCGGAGTCCTCCGCCCATTTCACGTAGCCCGCCCCGCCGACCTTGGAGAAAATTTTGTAATCCGGTGAATCCAGCACCCGGGCCATGAAGCGGTCCACCGCGGCCTTGAGCGCTTCCGGTCGAGCCGGAACCGGGGCTTGTTTTCCCCGCCGAACCACGATGGCCTTGAGCCGCTTGGACCCCATGACCGCGCCCATGCCGGTCCGTCCGGCGGCGTGATCTTGGTCGGTGACGATGCAGGCCATGGGCGCCCGGTTTTCCCCGGCCGGTCCGATGACCAGCACCTTGACCTTTTCCCCTTCGGATTCGATCCGCTCTTGGGTTTCAAAGGTGTCCAGGCCCCACAGGTCCGCCGCGTCCCGGATTTCGGCGCCGTCCTCCCCGATTTCCAGCCGCACCGGCGAATCGGCCTGGCCTCGAATAATGACCGACTGAAAACCGCAGCTCCGCAGCCAGGCCCCGAAATGGCTGCCCACGTTGGAGCTGCCCAGCAGCCCGGTCATGGGCGAGAGCGCGTTGACGTGGAGCCGGGAGGAGGTCGGGATGGGCGATCCGGTCAGCAGGCCGCAGGAAAACAGCAACGGATTGTCCGCCGACAAGGGATCGGTTCCCGGCGACAAATGCCGATACAGCCACGCCACGTTGAACGCCCTGCCGCCAAGCCAGTTTCGGGCCATGCCCTCCGGAAAATCATAAATTGTGCAGGACCTCGAAGCGAGGTCCACCTCCAGAATGCGGCCGAGCGTGGTCATCTTTCCCCCTTGCATTTCATTTTCGTCAATACAACGCCCCCACCACCGCCTCCACGGCGGCCGTCAGTTTTCCGGATCGAAACAGTTCTTTGACGGCGGCGATGTCCGGCGCCAAAAACCGGTCGGTTTCCAGATGGGGGACCACCTCGCGGATGGCGCGGTAGGCTTCGATTGTCCCCTCGCCGGGCTTCAGGTTGGTGAAAAGGTCCAGCCCCTGGGCGGCGCAGAGCAATTCGATGGCCAGCACATCTTCGGCGTTGGCCACGATGTCCCGGGCCTTGCGGGCGGCGATGGTGCCCATGGAGACGTGATCCTCCTTGTTGGCCGAGGTGGGGATGGAGTCCACCGAGGCGGGATGGGCCAGCACCTTGTTTTCCGAGACCAGGGCGGCGGCGGTGTATTGGGCGATCATCAGGCCGGAATTTAGACCGCCCTCCCCCACCAAAAAGGCCGGCAGGCCGCTGAGCATGGGGTTGACCAGCCGCTCCACCCGCCGCTCCGAAATGTTGGCCAGCTCCGCCACGGCGATGCCCAAAAAATCCATGACCATGGCCACCGGCTGGCCGTGGAAATTGCCGCCGAGCAAAAAATCTTCCTCCTCGTGGAAAAACAGCGGATTGTTGGTGGACGAATTCATTTCCGTCTCGACGACGCCTCGGGCGTACTGGATGGTGTCGTGGCTCGCGCCGTGGACCTGGGGCGAACAGCGCAGGGTGTAGGCGTCCTGGACCCGGGAGCAGTCCTTGTGGGAGGAGATGATTTCGCTGTCGGCGGTCATCCGGAGCATATTGTCGGCCGCGGCGGCCTGGCCGGGATGGGGGCGGACCCGCTGGATGCGCGGATTGAATTCGGTCTGGCTGCCCATGAGCACTTCCAGGCTCATGGCGGCGGCGACGTCGGTGATTTTGCACAGTCGATCCGCGTCGTGGACGGCCAATCCGCCAATTCCGGTCATGGCCTGGGTGCCGTTGATGAGCGCCAGCCCTTCCGCCGACTCCAGCCGGATCGGGGACAGCCCGGCGGATCGCAGCGCCTCGGCCCCGCCCATGCGCCGTCCCTGGTAGACCGCCTCGCCCTCTCCGATGAGGACCAACCCCAAGTGGGCCATGGGCACCAGATCGCCGGAAGCGCCCACCGATCCTTTTTCCGGAATCACGGGATGGACCCCGGCGTTGAGCATGTCGATGAGCAATTGGAATGTCTCCATCCGAATTCCGGAATGGCCCCGGGCCATGTCCTTGATCCGCAGCGCCAACATCGCCCGGGTGGCGTCCTCCGGCAGAATGGGGCCGACCCCCGCCGAATGGCTCCGCAGGATGTTGTGCTGAAGCGTTCGCGTGTCGGATCGGGAGATGGTGACCGTGCTCAACGCTCCGAAGCCGGTGGTCACGCCGTAGATCACCCGCTCCTCTTCCACCCATCGGTCGATGAGCTTTCGGGTTTCCACGATGCGGGTCTCCGCCTCGGGTTCCACGACCACCGCCGCGTTGTGCCGGGCGATGGCGGCCAAATCATCCAGCGTCATGCCGTCGATGCCGATGCGAATCGGGTCCACGCGGGGTTCCTTTCGGGTTTTCATTGAAATCCAACGCCGTTCACTTTGACGAAAATGGTAGGCGTTTCAGCCGGTTTCCGAATCGGACCCCGGCGGCGCGGGCCGAAACCGCCCCCCAATTCGATATCGCGATCCCGGATGGGCGAACCGGGTCGCGGTGGTCACCGTCGGCCCCACCCAGGTTCGTCGGTGGAGAATCAGGCAGGGCTCGTCCGATCCGATGGCCAGCAACTTGCGGGTGGACCGCAGCGGCATGACCGCCTCCAGAATGTGCTCCACTTCCGTGGTCGGCGCGATCCGCATGAGAAAATCGGCCGGGGCGATCCGCCGGAAATCCTGCTCCAGGTAGTCCGGAGCGAAATCGGGCCGCACGTATCGGTCCTCCAACTGGATGGGCGTGCCCCGGTCCCGATGAAGCACGATGGAATGAAAAACCGGTTCGCCGGGCCGCATTTCCATCTCCAAGGCCACGTCCTCCTCCGCCGCTTCCGCTCGCAGAAGATGCACCCGGGCGTCGTATTCCCCCCCGGCGAGCCGGATTTCCTCGGCGATGCTCCGGATTTCAAACAGCGGCATTTGGGGCTTGGTCCGGGCCACGAAGGTGCCCACGCCCATGATCCGAAACAGGTAGCCCTCCCCGGTCAGCTCCCGCAGGGCCCGATTCACCGTCATCCGGGAGGCGCCGAGTTGCCGGACCAGTTCCGCCTCGGACGGAAGCTGCTCCCCCGGCCCCAGGGCTCCGGAAGCGATCAGCTCCCGCACCAGCTTCTTGATCCGCCGGTAGATCGGCAGGCCCGGCTCGTTCATCGCCTTGAACTTGTCGGCAAAATCTGCGGCCATCCGTGTCCTTTCGCCGGTCGAAGGACCGGTCGCCGCCCGCCGCGACTTTTCTCTTGACAGGTGGTATATACAGGTATACATCCCTATCCTAAACATTGGGAAATATGTCAATAAATTTTTTTCCGTTGATTCCGGCGATCCGGAAGGAACCCGGCCGGAACCGTCGGCCCGGGAGCGCCCGGCCGGCATTCGCACCTCTTTCAAT
>CAYFVR010000163.1:0-11131 GCA_964346545.1 uncultured Desulfobacterales bacterium
CCCTTTAAAAAAGGGGGGTAACAACGCTTGACTTAACGCCATTGAGGCAGAGCCTGGGAATGCATTCCGGGAGGCTCCGCCTCCCGGGGGCGAAGCGGATGGATCGGAAAAAATTGCATGAATCGCAATGCCGTTCATTTTGGAATTTCAAATGGACAATCGTGCCAGATTGTCAAAGGGCGAATGCAATTCGCCCCTACGCATTTTCGCCAAAATAAACGGCATCGGCCTCAATGGGACGTATTCAGGTCCCGCTCCAGCTTGCGGCTGAAGGTGGACATGAAATAGCAGCCGATGAAATAGATGAGCGCCACGAAGAGGTACGCCTCGGTGGAAAAGCCCATCCACTTCGGATTGGAGAGCGTCGACTGGGTGGTCTTGAGCACGTCGAACAGGGCGATGATGACCACCAGCGAGGTGTCTTTGAAGGCCGAAATCAGAATGCTCACCGAAGGGGGGATGACGATTTTGAGGGCCTGGGGCAGAATCACCAGCCGCATGGTCCGGGCGTAATTGAGGCCGATGGCGTCGGCCGCCTCGTATTGGCCCTTGGGGATGGCCTGAAGACCGCCCCGGACCACCTCGGCGATGTAGGCGGCGGTGAACAGAATGATGGCCGCCTGGGCCCGGAGGATCTTGTTGATGGTCACCCCTTCGGGCAGAAAGAGGGGGAAGATCACCGCGCTCATGAAGAGCAGGCTGATCAGCGGCACGCCCCGGATCAGCTCGATGTAGACCACGCAGATGCTTTTGATGGCCGGCATTCGGGACTGCCGGCCCAGGGCCAGCACCACGCCCAGGGGATAGGCCGCGGCCAGCCCGAAAACCGAGAGCAGCAGCGTCAGCGGCAGGCCGCCCCACTCGCTGCTGTCCACCGGCTCCAGCCCGAGAATCCCGCCCCGCATCAGGACGGCCATGGCCGCCAGGCCCGCCAGCCACGCCCAGAGCAGCGGCCGTTTCCAGAGCCCGCGGAACCGGCTGACGGTCAGCAGGCCGAAGAGGATCAACATGGCGGTCAGCGGCCGCCACTGGAGTTCCGGCGGGTAGAAGCCGAACAGGATGAAGCGGATGTTGTTGGGAATGATGGACCAGCAGGCCCCCTCGGCGTCCCGGCAGGCCACGCTGTCGGTGAACCAGTGGCTGTCCAGAAACGCCCATTCCACCAGCGGCGGAACCGTCTTCCAGAGAAGCCAGAGCACCAGCAGGGTGAGCAGGGAATTGGCCCAGCCGTTGAACAGGTTGGCCCGAATCCAGCCGATGACGCCGACCTGGTCCACCGGCGGCCGCATTTCCTCGATTTCCGGGCGGGTTGCCGCGTCTTCCATCTATCGTTCCACCAGTTGGGTTCGCTTGTTGTACCAGTTCATGAACAGGGAGGTCAGCAGGCTGAAGCAGAGGTAGACCGCCATGATCAGCGCCACGCCCTCGATGGCCTGCCCGGTCTGGTTGATGCTGGTGTTGGCCACCGAGACGAAGTCGGGGTAGCCGATGGCCACCGCCAGGGAGCTGTTCTTGGTCAGGTTCAGCATCTGGCTGGTCAGCGGCGGAATGATCACCCGCAGCGCCTGGGGCAGGATGACCAGGTGGAGAACCCGGCCGGGGCGGAGTCCCATAGACATGGCCGCCTCGGTCTGCCCCTTGCTGACCGACTGGATGCCGGCCCGGACGATTTCCGCCACGAAGGCCGCGGTGTAGAGCACCAGCCCCAGCAGCAGGGCGGTGAATTCCGGGCTGACGTTCATCCCGCCCTTGAAGTTGAAGCCCTGGAGACTCGGCACGCTGAGGGCCGTGGGCGCGCCGCCGATCAACCACGCCAGGGCGGGCAGCCCCAGAATCAGCCCGACGGACACGGGGAAGATCGGGAAAATCTGGCCGGTCCGCGCCTGTCGCTTCCGCGCCCAGATTCGAATGGCCCAAATCGCCAACGCCGCGATCCCCAGGGCCGCCAGCATCCACAGATGGGTCGGATGGCTTTCCGGAATGGCGAACACCAGCCCCCGGTTGGTCAGGAACATGCCCGCCATGGGTTTGAGAGCCTGGCGCGGAGAGGGCAGGATTTCATAAAACACCGCGTACCAGAAAAAAAGCTGAAGCAGCACCGGGATGTCTTGAAGCACCTCGATGTAGATGGCCGCCATCCGGGAGAGCAGCCAGTTGGTGGATAGCCGGGCGATGCCGACGAGGGTGCCCAGGACCACCGTCAGGACGATGCCCACGAAGGAAACCTTGAGGGTGTTGAGCACGCCCACCAGCAGGGCCCGGGCGTAGGTGTCGGCGGCGGAGTAGGGCATGGGGGATTCGCCGATTTCAAATCCGGCTTCTTCGCCCATGAAGCCGAAGCCGGTGGCGATGTTCTGCCGCTCCAGGTTGGCCAGGGTGTTGGAGAAGAGGTAGTGGCCGACCAGAAGAACGATTCCCAGGGCCAGAACCTGATAGAGGATGGCCCGTTTGTCCGGGTCCTGCCAGAAGGAGCCGTCGGATTCGGGCGTCGGTGGCGCGCCGGGCGCGGAGGCGGTTGCTTCGGTGCTCATGGGGCCTGTATTTCCGAGGTGTCGGCTCCGAGGGAATTTTTAAGGAAATTTCCTCGGGCCGGGGAAGCGAAAGAAAACCGGCGCCCGGTTTGGAAAACCCGGACGCCGGCGGGATGGCGAATTACTTGAAGGGCGGGGAATACATCAGGCCGCCGCGAGTCCACAGGTCGTTGAGGCCGCGCTCCAGCCCCAGCGGGGTGTCGGGGCCCACGTTCCGCTCGAACACTTCGCCGTAGTTGCCCACCTGCTTGATGATGGTGTAGGCGAATTTCTCGTCCAGCCCCAGGGCCGCGCCGTTGCCGGGGGTCACGCCCAGAAAGCGCTGAATTTTGGGGTTCTTGCTTTTCAGCATTTCGTCCACGTTTTTGGAGGTGATGCCCAGCTCCTCGGCGTTGATCATGGCCAGGACGGCGTAGTCAACGATGTCCCGCCATTGGTCGTCGCCGTGGCGAACCGCCGGGGCCAGCGGCTCCTTGGAAATGACTTCCGGAAGAATCATGTAGTCGTCCGGGTTGGGGGCCACGGCCCGGGTGCCGGCGAGCTGGGATGCGTCGGAGGTGAGGCAGTCGCAGCGGCCGGCGAAAAAGGCCTTGGCCAGTTCGGCGGTCTGCTCGATGACCACCGGCTTCCACTCCATGCCGTTGGAGCGGAAGAAGTCGGCGGCGTTCTGTTCGGTGGTGGTGCCGGGAAGAACGCAGACGGTGGCCCCCTCCAGCTCCTTGGCGCTTTTGACGCCCAGCTCCTTGGCGATCATGAAGCCCTGGCCGTCGTAGTAGTTGACTTGGGCGAAGTTGAGGCCCAGCGCCGTGTCCCGGTTCAGGGTCCGGGTGGCGTTCCGGCACAGCACGTCGATTTCGCCGGACTGAAGGGCGGTGAATCGCTGCACCGCCGTCAGCGGCACGAATTTGACCTTTTCGGAATCGCCGAAGACGGCCGCGGCGACGGCCCGGCCGGTGTCCACGTCCAGCCCTTTCCAGACGCCGTTTTCATCGGGCTGGCCAAAGCCGAACAGGCTGCCGTTGACGCCCACGTTGACGAATCCCTTCTCTTTGACGGCGTCGAGGGTTTCTCCGGCGAGGGCGGCGGCCGGAAGGGCCAGCGCGAGGGCCGCGGCCAATACGAGAACCTGCGTTGCCAATCGTTTCATCCGCTTCTTCTCCTTGCTTTGAGGTGTCCGTTTCCCGCCCGCTTTTCATTCGGATTTTTTCGGGCGGGCCGTACCGGCCGCCGCGTCCGGCGCTTCGGCGCCGGGAAATGGATTTTTCCCGGCGCCAAGCCGGATTCGGCGGATGAATCCGATTTTTTCGATTCAGTTTAAATTAAAAACAAACCCAAGCTCGTTTGTTTAGCTGAAATCGAAAAATAATTGGGTACAACTACCACAAAAATGAGCGGAATGGCAAGGTTGAGGATGGCATTGCACGGAGGCGGGGAAGGGAAGGCGGCCCGGAACGGGCCAGGGAAATTCACCTCGGCAACCGCACCGTAAACGTCGTCCCCTGTCCCGGGCGGGACTGGACGCGGATTTCGCCGCCGTAGGAGGCGATGATCTCCCGGGTGGAGGCCAGGCCGAGGCCGGTGCCGGTGGGCTCGTCGTCTTCGGCGGTCAGCGGCTTGGTGGTGAAGAAGGAATCGAAGATTCGCTCCAGGTCATTCGGCGGAATGCCCCGGCCCGTGTCGGCGATGCGGACCAGGATGTTCGAAGAGGTGGCGGCGGTGGAGACGGTCAAGCGGCGGCGATCCCTTCCGTGCATGGCCTCGGCGGCGTTTCGCAGCAGGTTGGCGAAACTCTGGCTGATGTGATGGTAGACGCCGCGAAACGGCGGCAAAGAATTCAGCTCCAGCACCGTCTCCACCCCGCTGAAATGGGGCGAGGCCCGCAGCAGCTCCAACTGATCCCGGAGCACGTCGTTCAACTCCAGATCGCTCTGGGCCGTCTCGCTTTCCTGCCGGCCCACCTTGAGAATGGACCCGATAATTCGCTTCATCTCTTCCGCGGCCTTTCGCAGGCGCGGAATGTGGGCGGCGTCCGGATGGCTCAGGGCCATCAGCTCGGTATAGCCCATGACGCCCTGAAGCGGGGCCTTCAGGTTGTGGACGATCCCCGCCGCGTGGCGGCCCACGGCCGCCATCTTTTCGGCGTTCACCAGTTGGCGGGTCCGCAGCCGCACCCGCTCTTCCAGCAGGGCGCCCCATTCCCGCAGCTCGTCTTCCGCCGCCTTCAGCCGGGTGAACACACGCACCTTGGCCAGCAGCTCCGGCGGCTGGAAGGGTTTGACCATGTAGTCGTCCGCCCCGGCCTCGTAGCCGGTGAGCCGCTGGTCCAGAAGGGATTGGTTGGAGACCATGATGATTCGGACGCCGGCCAGGTCGGGCTCGGCTCGGATTTTTCGGCAGACCGCGTAGCCGTCCATGCCCGGCAGAATGAGGTCCAGCAGGATCACGTCGGGACGGATCTCGTTCAATCGAGCCAGGGCCGCTTCGCCGGTGGGGGCGGTTTCCACCCGGTAATCGGGTTCCAGAATGTCCCGCATGTGGTCCAGGACGGAAGGGGCGTCGTCCACCACGAAAACGAGAGGAGGCGAACTCATGCAGAAATATCCTTGAATGGATTCGTTTTTTCCCGAGAGGGCTTTTCGAAGATTATTGGATATCATACCATAATCCCGTTCGCCAGCGGTTTGCGCCGGGTCCGGCGGGGAGGGCGTCTATTTCTCCGCCCGATTTCGCCGCGATGAATGTCCCGCCCGGATGAAACGAACACGATTTAATTAAAATACCGCATATTTTTTAGCCATAATGAAATTTTTTCGATTTGAATGAGACGCTTGAAAATCTTCCGAAAAACGGGTACGTTCGCAGGTTCCTTTTCCGGTTATGCGGCAGGTGGCGTTCTTCCCCCCCGATGGAACGATCGACCTTTCCCCCGTTTCCCGCATAGCAAGACCCCCGCGGCCGTTCGCGCCGCGCCCGGCAACACCGTAACGAGAGGAAAAGTATATGTGCCGTTTGTTTGCCATCACCAGCAGGGACCCCCTGTCGCCGATGGTCGCGGTGGAGGCGCTCGACGTGATGCGCGAGGGGCACGACGGCTCCGGCGTCGGCCTCTTCCTGCGCGACCTCGGCGGGCCCTTCGAGGAAATGAAGGACGCCCCCATTCTTTCGGGGATCTTCACCGAAAAGGGGCTCCGCCGGCTGGACGAGTTCATGATGGACAAGGGCTTCATGACCAAATACAAGCTCTCCATCCGCGTCCCCAAAGATCCGCCCCCGGGCGTCCCCAAGCGGGATATCTACCTGATTCGGGCCTACGAGTATCCCGACCGGTGGGACGGCCTGACCACCGAGGAAAAGTTCCGCAAGCTGATGGAGTGCCGGCTGGAGCTGCGAAAAATGGGCGAGGCGGAGCAGGACATGATCGTCTTCTCCTTCTGGCCCGACGTGATCATGATCAAGGAAATCGGCGATCCCATGGCGGTGGGCACCCATCTGGGTCTGGACCGCAAGGAGCTGAAGGCCCGGATCGTCATGGCCCAAGGACGGCAGAACACCAACTACGCCATCAATCTGTACGCCTGCCATCCCTTTTTCCTGGAAGGCTACTCCACCATGACCAACGGAGAGAACACCGCCTTCATCCCCATCAAGGAATACCTGATGTCCCGGGGAATGCCCGGCTACGCCGGCTATCAGTCCGACTCCGAGGTTTTCACCCACATTCTCCACTACGTCCACAAGGAGCTGGGGCTGTCGCTGGAGGCCTACAAGCATATCATCACCCCGCTCAGCGCCGAGGACATCGGTTCCCACCCCGACGTGGAGCTGCTGCGGACCCTGAAGCGGGCCTGCCGGCGGCTCATCATCGACGGGCCCAATTGCGTCATCGGCTCGCTCATCGACCACAGCCTGTTCATGGTGCAGGACCGCAAGAAGCTGCGCCCGGGCGTGGTGGGCGGCCGGCCGGGACGCTTCGCCTTTTCGTCGGAGATGTGCGGGCTGGATTCCGCCATTCCCGACCGCGACAAGACCCGGGATTTTCAACCCATGTACCTGGACACCGCCATCGTCGGCCCCGATCGCCAGGAGGTACGCATATGCCGTCAAACCGACCCGTTACCCCTTCAACGCTCAGCGTAAAGGACCTGCCCTGGCAGATCGCCTGGGACAAGGACCGCTGCACCCTGTGCGGCAGCTGCACCGCCGTATGTCCGGTTCACGCCATCGAGCTGGGCGTCTATCGGAAGCGTCAGATTTTTCCGTCCATCTCCATCGCGAAGGACTCGCGCAACGAATACTCCATCTTTTACGGCATCCGCCAGAAAACCGATCCCGCCTACGCCTGCATCGGCTGCGCGATGTGCAACATGGTCTGCCCCAACGACTGCATCACGCCGAAAAAGAGCGACGAGGCGGACAAACTCAAATACCACATGGACCGGGGCGGACAGCCCCGCCGCCGGGGCGGTCGCCGAAACAACGGCGAGAGCGTGTTGGACCAGATCAAGTTCACCCGGATCTCCATGCTCACCGACCCGGCCCTGGACGCCGGCCGCCACGAGTTCGAGCTGCGGACCCTGCTGGGCCGCGTGTTGCCGCCGGAAAAAAGCATCGCCTTTCTCAAGGAGAACGGCTGGACGCCGCCGGTGCGGGAAATCTATCCGCTGATCATCGGGGGCATGTCCTTCGGCGCGCTTTCGCCCAATATGTGGGAGGGGCTTCAGCTCGGCGTCTCCTATCTCAACGAGGAGCTGGGGATGCCGGTGCGGATGTCCACCGGCGAGGGCGGCTGTCCGCCCCGGCTGCTGCGGAGCCGCTTCCTCAAGTACGTGATTCTGCAGATCGCCTCCGGCTATTTCGGCTGGGACGAGATCATCCACGCCATCCCCGAGATGAAGGTGGACCCCTGCGCCGTGGAGATCAAGTACGGCCAGGGCGCCAAGCCCGGGGACGGCGGCCTGCTGATGTGGTACAAGGTCAACGACCTCATCGCCCGCATCCGGGGCGTGCCGTCCGGCGTCAGTCTGCCGTCGCCGCCCACCCACCAGACCCAGTATTCCATCGAGGAGTCGGTGGCCAAGATGATCCAGTCCATGTCCATGGCCTGGGGCTTTCGGGTGCCGGTCTTCCCGAAAATTTCGGCCAGCTCCACCTCGCTGGCGGTGCTCAACAACCTGACCCGGAACCCCTACGCGGCCGGGCTGGAGATCGACGGCGAGGACGGCGGCACCGGCGCGGCCTACAACGTGTCCATGAACCACATGGGCCATCCCATCGCCAGCAGCCTGCGGGACTGCTACCTGAACCTGGTGAAGCTGGGCCAGCAGAACGAGCTGCCCATCCTGGCCGGCGGCGGCGCGGGCAAAAACGGCAATCTGGCCGCCAACGCCGCGGCGCTCATCATGCTGGGCGCCTCGGGGGTGGTCACCGGCAAATACGTCATGCAGGCGGCGGCCGGCTGTCTGGGGTCCGAGGGGGACCGCTGCAACATCTGCAACATCGGCCTGTGCCCCAAGGGCATCACCTCCCAGGACCCCCGGCTGTATCGGCGGCTGGACGTGGACGACGTGGCCCAGCGGGTGGTGGACATGTATCTCGGCTTCGACACGGAACTGAAAAAGATCGTCGCGCCCCTGGGGCGGTCCACCTCGCTGCCCATCGGGATGTCCGACGCCTTGGGCATCGCCGACAAGGCGGCGGCGGATCGGCTGAGTATCCAGTATGTGGTGTAACCGGCGGGGACGGGGGAACGGGTCCCGCCCGGCAATGGAGCGTCTATGAAAGCAACGGACTATTTCCGGATTTCCGGAAAAGTGGACGGAATCCGGCTCGAATCCCGGGTTCTGGAGGAGCGGATTCAGGAGGCCGTGGCCGGGGGCCATCGCTACCTTGAAGTGGAAGCCTACGGCCAGCACGGCATCGGCGGGCGGCTTTGGAAGGCCGGCGACGAGCCGGTTCACGTGCGGGTGACGGGAACCTCCGGCCAGCGGGCCGGTTCTCTGGGATTTCCCAACACCGTGATCGAGCTGAAGGGCCCGGCCTCCGACGACGTGGGCTGGCTCAACGCCGGCGCCCAGATTCTGGTGCGGGGCAACGCCACCAACGGCTGCTGCAACGGCATGGGCCAGGGCAAGGTTTACGTGGACGGCAACATCGGCGCCCGCGGCATGACCATGACCAAATACAACCCGCGTTTCGAGCCGCCGGAACTGTGGGTGCGCGGGTCGGCGGGCGACTATTTCGGCGAGTTCATGGCCGGCGGCGTGGCGGTGATCTGCGGCCACGAGGGCCAGACGCCGGACAATGTCCTGGGCTACCGGCCGCTGGTGGGCATGGTGGGCGGCAAGGTCTTCTTCCGGGGTCCCCACAAGGGCTTCAGCCAGGCCGACGCCAAACAAATTCCCATCGCGGATCGGGAGTGGGAGTGGCTGCGCAACAATCTGAAAATCTATCTGGAGGCCATCGGCAAAAGCGAGCTGTTCGAGACGTTTTCGGACCGGGACGCCTGGCAACTTTTGACCGCCCGGACGCCCCAGGAACGGATGGTTCGCTCCACCCGCTCCATCCATGATTTCCACGCGGAAGTCTGGGACGCGGAGCTGGGCGCGGGCGGCATCATCGGCGACCTGACCAATCTGGATCGGACGCCCGTGCCGCTGGTGCCCACCGGCGAGTTGCGGCGATTCGTGCCGGTGTGGGAAAACCATGCCTACATGGCCCCCTGCGAGTCTTCCTGCCCCACCGGGATACCGGTGCAGGAACGATGGCGGCTGGTCCGCGAGGGCCGGGTGGACGAGGCGGTGGATCTGGCCATGGCCTACACCCCGTTTCCGGCCACGGTCTGCGGCTATCTTTGCCCGAACATCTGTATGCAGAGCTGCACGCGCACCATCAGCCTGATGCCGGCGGTGGACGTGCGCAAGCTCGGCCAGGCCAGCGTGGACGCGGGCGTTCCCGAGCTGCCGCCGCCCTCGGGCCGCAAGGTGGCGGTGGTGGGCGGCGGGCCCGCCGGGCTTTCCATCGCTTGGCAGCTCCGGCGCGAGGGGCACGAGGCGGTTGTCTACGACACCTCCCCGACCCTCGGCGGGAAAATTTCCGCGACCATCCCGGAAAGCCGGATTCCCAAGGACATTTTGGACACCGAGCTGGACCGGATTCGGGAGGTGATTCCCCACGTCCATCTTCAGCAGCGGCTGGAGCAAGACGAGGTGGAGCAGCTTCGGGAGGATTACGACTTCGTGGTGCTGGCCACCGGCGCGCAGAAACCGCGCACGCTTCCGATTCCCGGCGCGGAGCGGGCCTTGACGGCCCTGGATTTCCTCGCCGGGGCCAAGAAGGGCAAGGTGGACCCCGGAAAGCGGGTGGTCGTCATCGGCGCCGGAAACGTGGGCTGCGACGTGGCCACCGAGGCCCATCGGCTGGGCGCGGAGGAGATGACCCTCATCGACATCCAGAAGCCCGCCGCCTTCGGCAAGGAGCGGGAGGAGGCCGAGGAGGCGGGGGCGACCTTCCGCTGGCCGGTCTTCACCCGGGAGATTACCGAGGCCGGGGTGGTGCTTCAGGATGGCGAGCTGCTGCCCGCCGACACCGTGGTCATCTCCATCGGCGACGCCCCGGAAGTGGATTTTCTGCCGGAGGAGGTCCGGGTGGAGCGGGGATTCGTGAAGGTGAACGAGCGGTACCAGACCACCGATCCCAAGATTTTCGCGGTGGGCGACATCGTCCGGCCGGGGCTCATCACCGACGCCATCGGCGCGGGGCGCAAGGCCGCCGGGGCCATCGTGGACATCTTCGCGGGCCGCCGACCCGCCGGCGACACCCGCCGGATGATCGACACCAGCCGCGTGACCCTGGAATACTACGATCCCCGGATCACGGATTTCCAGGACGTGAGCGAGTGCGGCGACGAGTGCGCCTCCTGCGGCGGCTGCCGGGACTGCTCCATGTGCGTCACCATCTGCCCCCAGTCGGCCATCGAGCGTCGGGAGGCGGACAACGCCGACGGCTACGAGTACGCCGTGCTTCCCGATCGCTGCATCGGCTGCGGCTTCTGCGCCGCCGGCTGCCCCTGCGGCATCTGGAACCTGATGGAAAACACGCCGATGGTGTGATCGCCGCCGGGAATGATTGAAACGCCAACGCCCCCGTTGGAGACCGGCCGGTCTCCAACGGGGGCGTTTTATTTGGGCGATTTGCGGAAATATCCATACCGGTTCCGGGAGCGACGAGTTGTACTCGTCGGCCGGTTCCGGTCCCGCCCCCGATTCCACGAGTGCAACTCGTCGCTCCCGGAGGGCCCGGGTTTGGTTGCAAATGTTCCATCCCCCCGCGTTCGGCGTGTTCCCGAGAACCGTCTCCGATCCGATGAAAACCCGAGATATCCGCGAGAGGTTGCCGCCACGGGCTGGCCAAAAGAAAGGGCCGGGCAACCGCCTTGCCGCGGTCGTCCGGCCCTTTTGGCCTGGCGTCGGGGTCGGGTGAAAATTAGGCGTTGGCTTTGCGTCGGCGCGCGGCCCAGCCCACTCCCAGCAGTCCCAGTCCCATCAGGGCGAAGGTGCCCGGCTCGGGGGTGGGATGGAAATCGCTGCCGTCGGTGGCGGAGA
>CAYFVR010000164.1:0-3478 GCA_964346545.1 uncultured Desulfobacterales bacterium
ATGGTCATGGGAGAACTGGCGCAGGAAACGGAATTGCTGGTCATCGGCGGCGGGCCGGGCGGATACGCGGCGGCGTTTCGGGCCGCGGACCTGGGAATGGACGTCACCTTGGTGGAAATCGACAGCCGACCCGGCGGAGCCTGCCTGTTTCGGGGCTGCATTCCGTCCAAAACCTACCTGTACCTCGCCGAGCTGATTCACGACGCCGGCCGGGCGGAAGGCATGGGGGTTCGTTTCGGCGATCCGGAAATTGACCTGGACGGACTCCGGAGCTGGAAATCCAAGGTGGTGGACAAAATGGCCGACGGCCTGGTTTCCCTTTCCAAGCGGCGGGGCGTTCAGCTCATCCAGGGACGGGCCGCCTTCGAAAGCTCCCGGGAGGTCCGGGTGTTTGAAAGCGACGCCAGCACCATCAAATTCAAGCACTGCATTCTGGCCACCGGCTCCCGGCCGGTGGCCTTTCCCGGAACCCGCTTCCGCAAGGGCGGTCGGATCATGAGCAGCACCGGGGCCCTGGAAATCCCGGAGGCGCCCGAACGGCTGTTCGTCTTGGGCGGCGGCTACGTGGGGCTGGAGCTGGGAATGGTCTACGCCTCCCTGGGGGCCAAGGTGACCCTGGCGGAGATGGCCGACCAGATTCTGCCCGGCGTGGACGCCGATCTGGTGAAGCCGCTGGCCAAACGAATCGAGTCGATGTTCGAGGACGTGCGGCTGGGCGTGCGGGTGGAATCCCTGGAGGAAACCGACGACGGGGTGACGGTGCAAATCGGAGACCAGGAGCCGGAGACCTTCGACCGGGCCCTGGTGGCCATTGGACGCAGACCCAACACCGACGGCCTGAAGCTGGAAAACACCGACGTGACCCTGGACGACGACGGCTTCGTGACGGTGGACGAAAAGCAGCGCACGTCGGACGAGCGAATCTACGCCGCGGGCGACCTGGTGGGCGGCATGATGCTGGCCCACAAGGCATTTCGGGAGGGCAAGGTGGCCGCCGAGGCGATCGCCGGCGAACCGGCCGCGTTCGACGTTCGGGCCATCCCGGCGGTGGTCTACACCGATCCCCAGGTGGCCTGGGCCGGGTTGACGGAAACCGAGGCCAAAAAATCCGGGCGGAAAGTGGAGATTCAACGGTTCCCGTGGAAATATTCGGGGCGCGCGGCCACCATGGGGCTTTCCGAGGGGCTGACCAAAATTCTGGTCGATCCCGAATCCCGGCGCGTGGTGGGCGTGGGAATCGTCGGCCGGGACACCGAGGGGTTGATCTCCGAGGGCGTTCTGGCCATCGAGATGGGGGCCGTCGTCGAAGACGTGGCGTTGAGCATCCATCCCCATCCCACCCTTTCCGAAACCGAGTCCGAAGCCGCCGAAATCTTCCTGGGCGGCGCGATCCACGCCCCGCCGGGGAAGAAGAACTGACGCGGGAGTTTCGCGCCGGTTGTCCACCTCCGGAAAATGGTTAGCTTTTCCGCCATTCGATCCGGGACGCCTCCGGAACGTCCGGAGGCGTCCCGGATCGTTTTCGACGATACCCGACATGGAGGGGACATGCAGAAGCACCACAAGTTTTCCTTCTGGTATGTGCTCATCGGCATCTGGCTGGTGCTGATTCTTCAAAACATCATCTTTTCCATGACCCAAATCCGGACCGTTCCGTACAGCCAGTTTTTGAAGTATCTCAAAGACGGCCGCATCACCGAAGTGTCCGTCAGCCCCGACCGGATTGAGGGCCGGATGGCCGATCCGGACAATCCGGGGGAGAAAGTGCTTTTTCGGACGGTAAAGGTGGACCCCGAAATTTCCGAACTTTTGGAGAACAACGGCGTCCGGTTCAAGGGACAAATCGAGCCGACCTTCCTTCGGAACCTGTTTTCCTGGATTTTTCCGCTCTTCCTCTTTTTCGGCATCTGGTATTTCCTGATGAAACGGATCGCCGGCGGCCAGCCGGGATTTATGACCCTGGGGAAAAACAAGGCCAAAATCTACATGGAGGACGAGGTCAAGGCCCGCTTTCCCGACGCGGCCGGGGTGGAAGAGGCCAAGCAAGAGCTGGAGGAGGTCACCGACTTCCTGAAAACTCCGGGAAAATTTACCAAGCTCGGCGGGCGGGTGCCCAAGGGCATTTTGCTGGTGGGCCCGCCGGGCACCGGTAAAACCCTGCTGGCCCGGGCGGTGGCCGGGGAAAGCGGCGTTCCTTTTTTCAGCCTCAGCGGCTCCGAATTCGTGGAAATGTTCGTGGGCCTCGGCGCGGCCCGGGTGCGGGATCTGTTCAATCAGGCCAAGGAGAAGGCCCCCTGCATCATCTTCATCGACGAGCTGGACGCCCTGGGCAAGGCCCGGGGCGTGGCCGGCATGAGCGGCGGCCACGACGAGCGGGAGCAAACCCTGAACCAGCTCCTGGTGGAGATGGACGGCTTCGACCCCACCATCGGCGTGATACTGATGGGCGCCACCAACCGGCCGGAGATTCTGGACCCGGCCCTGCTGCGCCCCGGACGCTTCGACCGGCAGGTGCTGGTGGATCGCCCCGACATGAAGGGGCGGGAGGACATTCTCCGAATCCATCTGAAAAACGTCACCTTCGACGAAAACATCAACATCGAGGCCATCGCCGGCATGACCTCCGGCATGGTGGGGGCCGATCTCGCCAACATCGTCAACGAAGGGGCGCTGCTGGCCGTTCGGCGGGGCAAGGAGAAGGTGACCCAGCAAGAGCTGGAGGAGGCCGTGGAGCGGGTGGTGGCCGGGCTGGAAAAGAAAAACCGGCTCATCAACCCCGAGGAGCGGCGCATCGTGGCCCACCATGAAATGGGCCACGCCATCCTGGGCTGGGCCCTGCCGGGGAGCGATCCGGTGCGGAAAATTTCGATCATCCCCCGGGGCATCTCGGCCCTGGGCTACACCATGCAGGCCCCCACCGAAGACCGCTTCCTCATGCGCCGAACCGAGTTGCTGAACAAAATCGCCATGCTGCTGGGCGGCCGCGCCGCGGAGGCCATTGTTTTCCGCGACATTTCCACCGGCGCCCACAACGATCTGGCCCGGGCCACCGACATCGCCCGTTCCATGATCAAGGAATACGGCATGAGCGGGCGGCTGGGGCAGGTCTACTTCGAGCGGGAGCGGCGACAGCCGTTTTTGAACATCCCCGTTGAAGGGGCCCGGCGGTACAGCGAGGACACGGCCCGGGAGATCGACGCGGAGGTCCAGGAGATCATCGAAGAAGAGTACAAACGGGCCGTCCAAATCCTGGAGGACAACCGAAGCGTGCTGGACGCCGGCGCGTCGGCCCTGCTGGAAAAGGAGAAGCTGGAGGGCGAGGACATGGAGCGGCTGAAACGGCAGGTGATCGTCCAGAAGCCGGAGGCGGCCGGAACCCCGAGTGGCGGCCATGACTGAGCGTTTCGCTCCCGATCGATTGTATCTGGTGCAGCCGGCCGATTTTCCCGCGGCCGGCTGCGGCCGTCTGAATCTGGCC
>CAYFVR010000164.1:3578-11090 GCA_964346545.1 uncultured Desulfobacterales bacterium
CTGGGCATCATGATCGGCGGCATGGGCGCCATGGCCCCGGAACGGCGGGAGGAAATCGTCGCGCTGGGATTCCGCTCCATCGTGGCCGGAACGCTGGCCACGCTGACGACCGGAACCGTCGCGGGCATTCTTCAGGGTTGATTTTTCACGGCCGATCCCTCATAATTTTTTTCACCCTTTTCCGCTCACCCATATCGCCGATACGCCGTGACCCCTTTTCCCGCCACATTTTCCCGTCCATTTTTTTCCCTTCGCCCATTCCTTCTCTCGGCGGCGATGGCGGTGCTGTTCCTGATTTTCGGCGGCGTTTTCGCCCGCGCGGAATCCCTGGAAACGGTTACGCTCCAGCTCAAATGGCATCATCAGTTCCAGTTCGCCGGCTATTACGCCGCCGAGGCCCGGGGATTCTATCGGGAGGCCGGGCTGAAGATCCGGTTCCGGGAGGGGACGCCGGATCGACCGCCGACCCGGGAGCTGCTGTCCGGCCGGGCCGACTATCTGGTCAACGGGCCCGGCGCGTTGCTGGATTTCGCCGAGGGCGCGCCGTTGGTGGCGCTGGCGGCCATCTTCCAACATTCTCCCACCATCCTGATCGCCCCGGCGGCCGCCGGCGTCCGAACGCCGTCGGACCTGATCGGGCGGCGGGTGATGTACAATCCCGAAACCGACCCCGAATTTCTGGGAATGTGCCGGCGGGAGGGGATCGAGCCGGATCGAATCATACGGGTTCCGCACACTTTTTCCCTGGAAGACCTGATCGACGGCCGGGCCGACGCCGCCACGGCCTATTTGACCAACGAACCGTTCGAAATGGCCGCCCGGGGCGTTCCCTTTCACATCCTCCGGCCCGTCGCCTACGGAATCGACTTTTACGGGGACTGCCTGTTCACCACGCGAAAAGAGATCGAGGAACATCCGGAGCGAGTCGCCGCCTTTCTGTCCGCGAGCGTTCGGGGATGGGAATACGCCATGGATCATCCCGAGAAGATCATCGCGCTGCTGCGGGAGCGCTACGACGTGGACGCGTCCGTCGAACATCTCCGCCACGAAGCCGAAGCCATGCGGCAACTGATTCTGCCCCGGTTTATCCCGGTGGGCCACATGAATCCCGGCCGCTGGCGCCACATCGCCCGCACCTACGCCGAACTGGGCATGATGCCGGCGGGCCTCCCCCTGGACGCGTTCCTCCATGCTTCCGATTCCGGCGCGGCGAGCCTGCGGCGGCTGCTGACCTGGGCCGGAGCGGCGATCTTCGCGGCGGCGGTCGGTTTGCTGATCGTTCTGACCTTCAACCGCCGTCTGCGCCGGGCGGTTCGAGAGCGCACCGAGGAGCTGCGCCGCGCCAACAAGGAGCTTTCCGTCGAAGTGGTCGAACGGCGGCGGGTGGCGGCGGAACTCCGGAAAAGCGAGGAAAATTATCGTCGGCTGTTTGAAGGCGGCGCCATGGGATTGGCCACGGCCGATCGGGCGGGACGGTTCGTCCATGCCAATCCCACCTTTCTGAACATGCTCGGCTACGACCTGGAAGAACTGACCGGACTGCGGTACGGGGAGATCGTCGGGCCCTCCGCGCCGGCGGCGACGGTGTTCCAGAACGCCGTGCCGGACGGCGAGCCGCCGCCGCTGTGGGAGACGACCCTTGTCCGGCAAGACGAAGGGGAAATTCCGGTGGGGCTTGCCGGATGGCCCGTTTACGACGCCGACGGCGGCGTCGCCGGCTTTTGCGTCCACGCCCGGAACCTTTCCCGGGAACGGGCCGCCGAGGCCGAACGAGGTCGGTTGGAGCGGGAGCTGGACCGAGTTCGGAAATTCGAGGCCCTGGCCACCCTGGCCGGCGGTCTGGCCCACGACTTCAACAACCTGCTCATGGGATTGCAGGGCCGGGTTTCCCTGATGCGGCTTCGGGCGAGGGAAGCCCCGCGCATCCAGGAGCAGCTCGACGGCATGGAAACGCACCTGCAATCCGCCGCCGACCTGACCCGCCGCCTGCTCAGTCTGGCCCGAACCGGGGATTTCGACCGTCGCCCCATGGACGCCAACCGATTCGTCGCCGACCAGGTCCGCCGCTTCGCCCGAACCCGGGAGGAAATTGAAATCACGGAGGACTATGCCGAAGGTCTATGGCCCATGGCCGGCGACCGAAACCAATTGGAACAAGTGCTCCAGAATCTTTTCATCAACGCGGCCCAGGCCATGCCGGGCGGCGGACGGATGGCCGTTCGCACCGAAAATGTTTTTCTGTCCGAGTCGGAAGCCGCGCCGTTCGACCGGCCTCCCGGCCGCTATGTTCGGATTTCGGTCGCGGACGGGGGCATGGGGATGGACGACGCGGTTCGGCGCCGGGTGTTCGACCCGTTTTTCACCACCAAAACCCTGACCCGGGGCACCGGACTGGGGCTGGCCTCGGCCTATCGCGCCGTCCGCAATCATGGCGGTCTAATTCAGGTGGACAGCGAAAAGGGTCGGGGCAGCACCTTCCGGGTCTGCCTGCCGGTCTGGGAGCCGGAAGGCGCCGATCCGGAACCGCTTTCCCGGGGACGCGAAGGGGACGCGACCGAAAGCGCCGGGACGAACCGCGAAACGGGAGGAAGGCTTGTGCGGGACACAAAACCGCGTTATACTTAAAAAATGAATGCCAAATCGAGCCACGGAAACCGACAACTCGCGCACGCCCCGGACGCCGCCGCCCTCGCGTCCCGGGCCGGGATCGAATCCGTCGTTCCCGACATGATCGAAACCCCCGAGGCCCTGGCCCGCTTCGCCCGGATTCTCCGGCGCAAACGGGTCGTCGCCGCGGACCTGGAAGCCGACTCCATGTACCACTTCCAGGAGCGGGTCTGCCTCATCCAGATCGCCACCCGACAGGAAAACGCCATCGTCGATCCGCTGGCCGTTTCCGATCTTTCGGAGCTGGCCCCCATTTTCGCCAATCCCCGCATTGAAAAGGTTTTCCACGGGGCCGATTACGACGTCCGCTCTCTGCACCGGGATTTCGGCATCGTCATCCATAATTTGTTCGACACCCAGATCGCCGCCCGCTTTCTGGGATTTCAGGAAACCGGCCTGGAAGCGGTCCTCGGGCGGGAGTTCGGCGTTTCCATGGACAAAAAATACCAGAAAAAAGATTGGTCCCAGCGTCCGCTTCCGCCGGAAATGCTGGCCTACGCCGCGGAGGACACCACCTACCTGATCCCCCTGGCCCGGCGGCTCCAAAAACGACTGGAACGCCGGGGACGACTGGAATGGGTGCGGGAAGAGTGCGAACTGTTGAGCCAGGTGCGCGCCGCCGAGGACGACGGGCCGCTGTTCCTGCGCTTCAAGGGCGCGGGCAAGTTGCCGCCCCGGGATCTGGCGGTTCTGGAAGGGGTGTTGCGGTTCCGGCGGGGCATTGCCAGACGCAAGGATCGGCCGCCCTTCAAGGTGTTCGGCAACAACGCCGTCAAACGGATCGTGGAGACCCGCCCGGCGACGCCGGAGGCGATGGAAAACTCCGGCGCGTTCAGTCGGAAGCAGCTCCACATGTACGCGCGGCCGCTGGCCAAAATTGTGGCGGAGGCGTTGGAAATCCCCGAGTCCAAATTGCCGGCCTATCCCCGTCGTTCGGCCCCTCGGCTTTCCCCCCGGGCGCCCCAGCGGGTCAAGTCGCTGAAGGCCTGGCGGGACGAGCGGTGCGCCGATTTGGACATCGATCCGGCCCTGGTGCTCAACAAGTCTCAGATGACCGCCATCGCCGCCCGGAATCCATCGACCCTGGAAGAGCTGACGGAGGTGGAGGAGCTGCGGGAGTGGCAGCGAACGGAGTTCGGATCGGAAATTCTCGCCGTGCTCGAAAATTTGCGGGGGCGGCCCGACCAGAAGAAGACTCAAAAGCGCCGTCGGCGAAGGCGCCCCCGATCCCGCAAAAAGCCGGCGGGGGACAATTCCAATGACGGATAGGGCTCGGAGCCGGAACGTCGGGGGCGTGCCGGAAAAACGCCGGGGAAGGCGGGGACGATGACGCATAAAATCGACTTTCCGGCCGGGGATATCCGGCTGGAGGGGCTGCTGGCCGAAGGCGCGACGGATCGGGGCGTGGTGGCGACGCACCCGCACCCGCTATACGGCGGCGACATGCGCAATCCCGTGGTGGAGACGGTGGCCGACGTCTACGCCCGGCGGGGGCTGACGAGCCTGCGGTTCAATTTTCGGGGCGTGGGCGGAAGCGGGGGAACCTACGACGACGGCCGGGGCGAAATGGACGATGTTCGCGCGGCGATCGCCTTTCTGCGGGAGCGGGGCGTCCGGCGGATTGATCTGGTCGGCTATTCCTTCGGGGCCTGGGTGGCCGCCCGGATGGACATGGAAGCCGAAGGCGTGGATCGGCTGATCCTGGTCTCGCCGCCGGTGGATTTTCTTTCCTTCGCCGTGGTTGACACGTTGCCCAAACTGGCCTTGGTGGTCATCGGCGACGAAGACGATTTCGGCGCGGCCGACCGCGTCCGAGACCAAGCCGCCAAGTGGAATCCCGACGCCCGATTCGAAATCATTCCCGACGCCGACCACTTCTTCTGGGGCCGGTTCCGGGAGTTGGGGGACGTGGTGGCGGGAGCGTTGTTCGACCGTTCTTGAACCGCGAAAATGGAAGTTGGCGAAAAAAATGGTTTGGGAATATCCAATCGTTGACGAGGTCAGAAGGTGGCGAGACGAATGGCCCGCTGAATTCGATGTGGATGCCACTTGGGCTCTTGTTTTAAGCAGAAGGTTATTTTCCGAATCGATCATGTCGCAAAAAATTTTTAAGAGTAAATGGTTTTTTGTGCTTATCTTGCCAATTTTTGTTTTATTTGCTGACTTCACGGTTGATCTTCCCGGCAAACTCGGTTTCATGGAAAAATTCATCTTTGTTCCGCTTTCTTTGAACGAAGCGGAAGCCTCCTCGCGAAACGAGAAAAGTGTTCTGCTGCTTTTTCCCTTTCAAACGGACCTTCCTCAAACCGCGTTGGCGACCGAGTCCATTCGGAAAGCGTTCAAGGACGCCGAGGACTTGGTCATTGAGGTATACGCGGAATACATGGATGTGAACCGTTTTGCCAATGTGGAACATACTCGGCGGCTGGCACGGTTTTACTCGGAGAAATACCGGGAAAAACACGTAGACTTGATTTTGGTGGCCAGTGGGGCTGCACTCCACTTTTTGCTCCGGCATGGGGACGAAATTTGGCCGGATATACCGACGCTCTACTACGATATTGAGGAAAAAGATGTCTCGGGTCTTTCGTTTCCCCCCAATGTTTCCGGAATCAGCACTTTGGTTGATTACGAACCCATGTTGGACTGGGTTTCCCATGCGCTGACCCATGTGAACGAAATTGTTTTGGTCTACGGCGTGGGGGAGGCCGACCGGGAGTTTGCGACGCCGATTTCGAGGTTGAAGGAGCAATGGAACGGCCGGATCAACTTGACGGACTGGTCTCATCTACCCCTTTCGGAAATCAAACGCAGAGCCGAGAAATTAAACCGGAATTCGGCCGTTTTTTATCATTTGATGTTTCAGGACGCGGCGGGCGTCCGATACCGCCCCATTGACGCCGTTCGGGAACTGGCTGAGGCTTCGGCCGTTCCGGTCCTCGGCGCCTACTACCAATTCATCGGTACCGGCACTATTGGGGGGTGGATGTACAGCATTGAAAAAGATGCGGGGAAAGCGGCGAAGTTGGGCCTTCGAATACTCCGGGGCGAACCCACAAGCGAAATTCGCCCCCTCACCGACGCCTACCAATTTTTCATATTCGATCATCGCGCTCTGCAACGGCACGGCATTGCGCTATCGGCGTTGCCGGAAGGGAGCATCGTCAAAAACCGGCAATACTCCGTTTGGGAGACCCATCGGCTTCAGATCATTGGAATTTTGGCCGCCTTTACCACAATGCTGTTGGTGAGCGCCGTTTTGGCGGGGCTGAATCGGAAATTACGCGGGGCCCGCCGGGAGCTTCATGAATTGAACATCGGGCTGGAAACCCAGGTCGCCGAGCGCACCGCCAACCTGAGCGAGGCCAATCGACGCCTGGAGGCCGAGATTGGGGAGCGAATTCAGACGGAACAGGCCTTGGCGAACAGCGAGGCGCGCTATCGCCTACTGGCGGATCATGCGCCGCTGGCGGTGATGGTAACGGACCTGGAAACCGGACAGGTTGTGTATGTCAACCATATGTTTACGCAACTTTTTGAAACCGGCGAGGCGGAAGCGAAGACGGCGGCCTTCTCGAATTTTCTTGTGGAACCAAAAGATGGGGATTTGTTGCGGGAAGGACTCTCGGATAATGGATTCGTCAATGACTTTGAAGTTCAGCTGAAAAAGCCTTCGGGGACGGATTTTTGGGCTTCCTTTGCCTCTCATGTTTCCATGTTCCAAAATCGTCCCGCTATCCATTCGGTCATTCTCGACGTTACTAGGCGCAAAAAAGCCGAAGAGGAACGGACGCAGTTGATCGCGGAATTGCGGGAGGCGCTGGAGAAGGTGGAGCAATTGGAGGGCATCCTGCCCATTTGCAGTTTTTGCAAAGCGATTCGTGACGAGGATGGGAATTGGCAGCGGATGGAGGACTACATTTCCCGCCGTTCCAAAGCGCTTTTCAGCCATAGCTTTTGCCCGGAGTGCGCGAAAATACACTATCCTGAATTTTTTCAGTGAAGAAAAATACCCCTCTTTTCCGCGGAGGTCGCCAAATTGCCCAACCTTGCCTTGGTGGTCATCGGCGACGAAGACGATTTCGGCGCGGCCGACCGCGTCCGAGACCAAGCCGCCAAGTGGAATCCCGACGCCCGATTCGAAATCATCCCCGACGCCGACCACTTCTTCTGGGGCCGGTTTCGGGAGCTTGGGGACGTGGTGGCGGGGGCGTTGTTCCAGTGAAAACGGATCGAAAATGAAACGCGATTACGCCTTCACGGAATATTTTGAAAAGAAAGTCCTGTCCAGAAGGCCCTACCTTTCCAAAGAAATGTGCATTCGGATCGTTGAAAATCCCATCCGAAAAGCCTATCAGGAGGACGGTGAGCGGGTGAGGTTTTGGGCGAAAGCGCCGGAGTTGGAGGGTCGGTTCCTTCGAGTGATTACCCTGTCGGATGAACGGACGATCCACAACGCCTTCCCAGATAGGAGATTCAAACCATGAAAATTGAGTATTTTCCCGATACGGATTCTCTGTACATTGAGCTGGCGGACCGTCCAGGCGCCGATGTTCGGGAAGTTGAAGAGGGGCTGGTTCTGGATATTGACGAAAACGGGCGGGTTGTGGGGCTGGATATTGACCAGGCCTCCAAGCATATTAACTTGGAAAAGCTCGATTTGAAGGGATTCCCGCTCGAGGCGGCGGTGGCCGCAAGCGGATAGGGGGGAAGGAGCGAAGCGTTCCCCAATGCCGATGACGGTAATCCCAACGACGAAAGCGCCCGCCCGGGCGCTTTCGTCGTTGGGAAAAACGGAAATTTCGGGCCGCCGATTACTTCCGCTCCACCAACCCTTTCAGCCAG
>CAYFVR010000165.1:0-7471 GCA_964346545.1 uncultured Desulfobacterales bacterium
TCGATTCCGCCGGAATCGGCCGAAATCCATTCTCCGTTAACATACGCCGCCGGGCGAAAGAGGTTGGCGTCGGTGAGAGACGGCATGGGCACTCCTTTTCTGAATGAGGATGCTGAAGTTAGATGGTTGGGAAGGAAAGGGACGAAAGGATCGGCGAGACCTCGGAACACGGCGCGGGACGCCACCGTGGACGGAGCGGGACGGCGATGGACCGTTCCGCTCCGACCCGATCCTTTCTCACGCCCGAATGGGCCGAGTGGAGGCGTAAAACACGAGCCCTTTTTGCACCAGGACCGTGTTGAAATCGACCCGGGGAATCCGCCTTTGCCGGGGAGCGAACCGTTCCTCCAGCCAGGGATGGGCGAAATCGGCCACGGGACGCCCGAGCACGTTCCCCCGGGCGGCGGTCCCGCATTGGGCGCAACGGCACGGTCCGGACAACAACGTCAGCAACAACCACGGAACGAGCCAGATTCCCAGGGTCAGCAAGGAAATCTTGAGGTGAAGGAAATGTCTGGGGGAAGGACACCGGACCCAGACGTCCCCCCCGCACCGGGGACAAAAGGCGATGGTATTGAAAAATCCCATACCGCAACCTCCGGCGACGTGCGGATCGGGGCCTTTCCGATCCGCACGTCCGTCAATTGGTTTTACCTGCCCGCGGGCACCGAGGCCCGAAAAAACCGGCCCGCGCCCGAAACGGCATACCGACCGACCGCCGCCGGCACCAGCAGCGTCTCTCCCCGGTCCAAAGTCAGCTCCGTGCCGGCGCCCGGAACCGCCAGCCGCGACCCGTCTTCCATTCCCAACAGAATTTCCACGCTTTCCACCCGCAGGTCGGCCGGCGAATCGGTCGGAGAAACCTCGGTTAACCGGAACTCGTCGGCGGGGGTTTCATAGGCCGCCTCCACCGCCGAAACCGGCGCCGGCGTCAGCACCGGCGGACGGCGAGACGAAAACCGGACCCGGGCCATCAACTCCGGCACGTCCACATGTTTGGGCGTCAACCCGCCCCGCAGCACGTTGTCGGAATTGGCCATGATTTCCACGCCGACCCCGTCCAGATAGGCGTGCAGCTCCCCGGCGGGCAGAAAGAGCGCCTCGCCCGGCTGCAAAAGAATCAGGTTGAGAAACAGCGGGGAAAGGATGCCGGGATCGCCGGGGTAGGCGTCGGCCAGTTGGCGCATCCAGCGGCCTTCCGGCGTCTCTTTTCCCGGCCCCGCCGCATGGGCCAAGGCGTTTTCCAACGCGGCGTCCATGGCATCGGCTTCCAGGGTCATCAGTTTTTGGAAAAAACCCCGGAAGAGCGAGTCGCCGGCGGCGCTCAAACCTTCTCGCAACGGCGGAAAATCGGGGCCGCACGCGGCGGACAGCAGGGCTTCGGCCTCCTCCGCCGGACGGAATCCGCACAAGCCCCAAAAGGGCGTCAGCGCCCGAATGCACTCCGGCTTGTGGTTGGGGTCCCGATAATTTCGGTGGGGGGCGTCCAGCGGAACGCCCTCGGCCTCCTCCCGATCGAAACCAACTCGGGCCTCGTTGAGGCTGGGATGGGCCTGGATGGAAAGCGGCGCGGCGGCGGCCAAGACCTTGAACAGAAAGGGCAGGGCGTCCCCGAATCGCTTCCGGACCGCCGGCCCGAGAATGGCTTCGGGGTCTTCGGCGATGGCCTGGGGCAACGGAATTTCCCGACCGTCATGGACCACGGTGGACGGGGCTTTGGGGTGCGCGCCCATCCACATCTCCGCCTGGGGCCCGCCGTCGGCGGAGACCCCGAGGAGTTCGGGAATCGCCGTGGGCGATCCCCAGGCATACGGCAGAATCGGGTTTTTCAGTCGGACGATCTCGTTCATATGGCTTCCTCGAAAAGGAGTGGACAACCCATCGGCTTTTCATCATATTAGCACAAATCGAAACCGCTGGACAGCGGGAGATGCACGGGAAATCGCCAAGAAAACCATCCCTGGAAACGGGGTCTCCGCTTTCGTCCCCACGACCGAGGAAAAACTCCCCCATCTTTTCTTTGAGGGGAAAACGATCCCGTGTCCATGGGGGAAATCCTGGATTTCGCGGGGCTTTTTCGAAACGAATCCCCGCCCGCAAGGCGTTGAAGCGGCGCGGCGCAAGTTACAATTTCGGATATCGGTCTCAAATTAAATGTTGCAAAAGCCCGGGGGCTGTGCTAAACACTCTTTCTTGATTTCGGGAGGAGTCCTATTTAATTGCCTTTTTAAATCAAAAGGTTAGCCAAGGGGGTCCCATGCGCAAGATGATTTCAGTCCTTTCGGTGGTTTTGGTTTCCATGCTCATTCTCGCGCCGATGGCCGCGGCGAAGGAGACGATCAAGATCGGCTTCAACATCCCGCTGACCGGCGACATTCCCAAGGTCGGGGAGGAATCCAAGTTCGCGGGCGAGATGATGCGGGCCGACATCAACGGGGCCGGCGGCATCGAGATCGGCGGGGAGAAGTACATGGTCGAATTCATCTACGAGGACAACGAATCCAAGGCCGAATCCGCCGTTTCCGCCGCCCTCAAGCTGATCGCGCGCGACCAGATCCTCGCCATGGTGGGCCCCAACTCCAGCAAGCAGGCCGTTCCCGCCGGCCAGGTCGCCAACGACAACCGCACCCCCATGATCTCCCCCTGGTCCACCAACCCGGACACCACCCGGGACCGCCCGTGGGTCTTCCGGGCCGCCTTTCTGGACCCGTTCCAGGGCCCCGTGGCCGTGGACTTCGCCCGCAAAACCTTCGAGGCCGATACCGCCGCCGTGCTCTTCGCGCTGGCCAACGACTACAGCAAGGGACTGGCCGAAATTTTCCGCGACGATTTCAACAAGAAGCTGGGCGACGGCGCCGTGGTGGCCTACGAGAGCTACGGCGACAAGGATCAGGACTTCAGCGCCCAGCTCACCAAGATCATCGCCGCCGAGCCGGATTTCATCTTCCTGCCCAACAATTACAATGAAGTGGCCCTCATCGTGAAGCAGGCCAAGGACCTGGGCTGGGAAGGCCCCTTCATGGGCGCGGACGCCTGGGGCAATTCCGAACTGATGCCGCTGTGCGGCGACGACTGCAAGGGCCATTACTTCTCCACCCATTACGCCGCGGCCGGCGCCACCGGCGCGACCAAGGAATTCATCGACCGGTATCAGGAGCAATACGGCTACGAGCCGGCCGACGTGGCGGCGCTGACCTGGGACGCCATCCAGATCGTCGTCCAGGGGCTGCAAGGCATGGAGGAGCTGACCGGCAATACCCGCAAGGACCGGAAGGCGCTGCGGGACGCCATCGCCGCCATCGAAGAGGTGGAGGGCATCACCGGCGACATGAAGTTTGACGAACAGGGCGATCCCATCAAATGCGCCGTGGTCGTCAAGATCAGCGACGAAGGAGAGTTTGTGTTCACCGAGTCGGTCTGTCCGTAAGGACCCCGACCCGCGAAACCGCAAGACAGTTTGGGGCTGCCGGGGCGCAACGCGACGCGACTTCCACGCGACCATCACGACCCGGAGCTGAACCTGAAGCGACATCGGAGCGGAACACCACGAGCGAAGGCGACAACGGCGCGACAGCGACATTCCAGCGGCGACGAACCGAGAGCGGAACCGACACCGAAGGCGGCAAAGACCGCCGAAGCGAATCCGAACCGGAACATTCGGAACGGAACTTGGACCGAGCGACACCGACCGCGAACCGACATCGGAACCGGAACCGACGCCACACCGCCACCTGAACCGACGCGACTTCGAACCGACAGCGACCCGCGACTTTTCCAACGAATCCGACACCGACACGGAAGCGGCACGTCGCGGCCTCGCAGCCCCAATTTTTTTCTCTGGAACGCCCTCGCGCGCTCCGTAGGTTTTTGAACGAAATGCTTACCTGATCGGCTGAATTCACCCGTGATCGACAGCCTCGTCCAGAATCTTTTCAACGCGCTCCAGTGGGGAAGCTTTTACTCCCTCATCGCCTTGGGCTATACCCTGGTCTACGGGGTGCTGGTTCTCATCAATTTCGCCCACGGCGACATCTTCATGGTGGGGGCCTACATCGGCTTTTTCGTCTCCACCTTTTTTCTGGCCCAGCTGGCTCTGCCCGGCGTCGTCGTTCTGGCGTTGACCATCCCCCTGACCATGATCCTCACCGCCTGCGCGGGGGTGGCGCTGGAGCGAATCGCCTACCGCCCCCTTCGCCGCAAGGGGGCGCACCGGCTGTACGTGGTCATCACCGCGCTGATGTGCGGGTTGATCCTGTCCAACGGCAATCTGGCCCTCCTCGGCGCTTCCCGGCGCAGTTTCCCCGAGCTGGTGGACAAGGTGATCTACACCTTCGGTCCCATCAGCCTGACCAACCTCAAGGTGGCCGTGATCCTTTCGGCCATTCTGGTCTTTGTTTTCCTCCAGTTCATCGTCACCAAAACCCGGATCGGCATGGCCATGCGGGCCATCTCCTACGACAAATTCGCCGTCCCGCTGATGGGCATTCCCATCGACACCATCATCGTGTTCACCTTTATTCTGGGATCCTCCATGGCCGGGCTCGCGGGGGTGCTTTTCGCGCTCTCCTATCCGATCCTCGATCCGTTCATGGGCGCCAGCATCGGCTGGAAAGCCTTCATCGCGGCCGTGGTGGGGGGCATCGGCGACATTCGGGGCGCGTTCCTCGGCGGCTTTCTGCTGGGGTTCGTGGAAATCATGGTCGTGGCCTTTTTCCCGTCCACCTTTCGGGATCTGATCGCCTTTTCCATTCTGCTCCTCATTCTGGTCTACAAGCCCACCGGCCTGTTCGGCGTGGCCAAAACCACCAAAATCTAAGCCATGCAACGGTTCACGGTTCCCGTTCTCTCCGCCCTGCTGGCCACAACCCTGATCGGGCTGGCCTACTTCGACCGAATGGATCTCTACATCCAGTCGGTGATCATGTTCATGGGCATCAACATCATTCTCTCCAGCAGCCTCAACATCATCAACGGCTACATGGGAGAGTTCGCCTGCGGACATGCCGCCTTCATGGCCATCGGGGCCTATGTGGCCTCGATCCTCAACGTCCTGCTGTTCACCCAGGACCGCGCGTTCGGCGCACCATTGCTTTCGCCGGAGCTGGCGCTGTACGGATTTCCGTTCACGCTTTTGGCGGGCGCCCTGGCCGCCGCCCTGGTCGGGGCGCTGGTCGCCATTCCCTCCTTCAAAACCCGGGGCGATTACCTGGCCATCATCACCATCGCGGCCAACTTCATCGTCACCAGCACCATCATCAATATCGACGTCATCGGCGGCTCCCGAGGCTTCATGGGAATGAAGCAGATCGTCTTCGCCATGGAGGACGTGATCTTCCTGCCCTGGATGCTGATCTGGGTGATCCTGTTCACTTTTCTGACCGTCTGGATCATCCGCCGCTACGTCACCTCCACCTACGGCAAGGGAATCATCGCCATCAATCAGGACGAGGTGGCCGCCGAAATCATGAGCGTAAACACCAACCGGATGAAGCTGATGGCGTTCATGGTTTCCTCCGGGCTCGCCGGAATCGCGGGGGGGCTTTTCGCGCACATTCTGGGCTACATCAATCCCGGCTCCTTCGGCATTCTCAAATCGACGGAGGCCATGGTGATGGTCTATCTGGGCGGCATGGGCTCCCTCAGCGGGTCGGTCATTTCGGCCATCATCTTCACGCTGCTGCTGGAAGGTCTGCGCTTCGTGATTCCCTGGATGAACGACATGATTCACATCATCGACGCGGTGCCCGAAGGATTTCAGATCAGCCAGGTGTGGAAATGGGTCATCATTCCGCTGATTCTGGTGCTGCTCATGCAGTTCCGTCCCGAGGGCCTCATGGGCAACAAGGAGCTTTCGGATATTTTTCCCCGGCTCAAGCGCTGGTACCGGTTCAAGTGAGGCCCGGGACATGACCGCCGATACCGCCCTCTCGCCCATGGAAGCCGCCGCCCGGGAAGACGTTCCGGTGCTGGAGATCCGGAACCTGACCCAAAACTTCGGCGGGCTCTGCGCCGTCTCCGACTTCAGCCTCCGCTTCGACGGCGGGGAATTGATGGGCCTCATCGGCCCCAACGGCGCGGGCAAAACCACGGTGTTCAACGTCACCAGCGGATTCTACCAGCCGTCTTCGGGGCAAATTCGGTTCCGGGGTCACGACGTGGCGGGACTCAAGCCCCACCAGGTCACCGGCCTGGGCATCGCTCGCACGTTCCAGAACATCCGGCTATGGAACGACATGTCGGTGCTGGACAACCTGCGGATTTCTCAACATTTCAACCTGGGATACGGCCTGTGGGACGGGCTGCTGCGAACCCGGCGCTACCAGGAAAACGAAGCGCGCATTGAACGAACCGCGATGGAACTGCTGGAGGCGCTGGACCTGCTTCAATTCCGGAACGAACTGCCCAAAAATCTGCCCTACGGCATCCAGCGGAAGGTGGAGATCGCCCGGGCACTGTCCATTCGGCCCGCCCTGCTGCTGCTGGACGAGCCGGCGGCCGGCCTCAACTCCGCCGACGTGCAAGACCTCATCACGCTGATCCGCTGGATTCACAAGGAGTTCGAGGTGGCCATCTGGATGATCGAGCACCAGATGGCGGTGGTGATGAGCCTGTGTTCCTGGATCAAGGTGGTCGATTTCGGCGTGACCATCGCGGAGGGAACGCCCGAGGAGATTCAGAACAATCCGGACGTGATCAAGGCCTACCTGGGGGACGAGAACATCTAATGCTGCTGGAAGTCACCGACCTCTACGTCAAATACGGCAATATCGAGGCCCTCCACGGCATCTCGTTTCACGTGGACCGGGGGGAAATCGTCACGCTGATCGGTTCCAACGGCGCGGGGAAGACCACCACCCTCCACACCATCACCCGGGTGCCGCCGCCGGAGGGTCCCAAGGTCAGCGCCGGAGACATCCGCTTCAACGGCGAAAGCATTCTGGGCGTGGAGCCGCACATGGTGGTGCAACGGCTCAAGCTGGCCCTGGCCCCGGAAGGGCGGCACATTTTCGGAAACCTGACGGTGGAGGAAAATCTGAAGCTGGCGACCTTCGCCCGGAAGGACACGGAAAAGGCGTCGGAGGATTACGAGCGGGTCTATTCCCTGTTTCCGCGACTGAAGGAACGGCGGCGGCAGCGAAGCGAGTCCCTCAGCGGGGGGGAGCAGCAAATGCTGGCGGTGGGCCGGGCGTTGATGACCGGGGCCGAATTCATCATGCTGGACGAGCCCTCCATGGGACTGGCGCCGCTGTTGATGTACGACATGTTCCGCACCCTGAAGACGCTGAACCAGCAGGGCATGACCATTTTGCTCATCGAGCAGAACGCCCACCTGGCCCTCAAATTCGCCCATCGGGGATACGTGCTGGATACCGGGGAAATCGTGATGGAAGGGGCCGCCGACAAACTGGCGGCCGACCCGGAAATCCAGAAAGCCTACCTGGGCTGAGGCCCGCCCGCCTTTCCATTTTCC
>CAYFVR010000165.1:7571-10931 GCA_964346545.1 uncultured Desulfobacterales bacterium
TCAGGCCGTCCCGGCCTGATGGAAGCCGAGATAGACCTTTTCCATGAACTCCTGTTCGTCGGCGAACTCCAGATAGTGGGCCACCTGGTCCAGGGCCACGCCGATGGGCTGCCCGGCCGACCAGTCTTCGGTGTGGGCCGGAACCTTGCCGCGAATGAAGGTTCGGCCGTTGATGTCGGTCAGTTCCGGGTCCTGGATGGCCAGTCCGCCGGTGAACATTTCCGTCGGGTCCAAGAGGTAGACCAGCAACACCCCGCCCCGAAAAAAAGTTTCCATGCCGCGCATTTGATGGAAGCTCACAGTTTCCGTTCCGTTCCCTTCAAAAAAAAAATACGTTGACGTTTCTCGGATCGCCCCGGAGGCGAATCTTCCGGAGCGGCCGCCGGGATTCCCGCCGGTCGCTCCGGAGATTTTTGGGGGCTTTCAATTTCTTCCGCGCTCGCCCACAAGCCGAATCAGGCCCCGCTTTCCGCCGCCGTCACTTCGTCGATCCAGCCCAAATAGGCCCCCAACCCGGCGTTCACGGGAAGTTGGATGATCTCCGGAACCTCGTATTCGTGGTGTTCCGAAATAAATTTTTCAAGCGAACCGTAGAGCGTGGTCCGCGTTTTCATCAACATCAGCACTTCGTCCTCGTGCCGGACCTCTCCCTTCCACTCGAAAAAGCTGGTGATGGGCAGAATTTGAATGCAGGCGGCGAGACGGGCGCGGATGACGTTTCCGGCCAGCGTTTCCGCCGCCTCTCGGTTTCCGCAGGTGGTCATGGCCACGCAATGGGTCGCGGGATGCATAATCGCCTCCTTTTTCAAAAAAACCGGATCGAAACCGTTCGCGGGCTCACCTGCTTACCACATCCGGATATCGTGCGCAAACCTTTCGGGATTTCGTTTGCGGGAAAAAGAAAGATCCGACCCGCCGCCGTTTCTTCCCCGGTTCACCCTTTCCATCCAACGGAGGATGTCGTAGGGTAGGGCCGTTTTTTGGCAAAGAGTTCGCCACCGGGCGTTCCAAAAATGGAAAAGCGGGAGATGAAGAAAATCTTGGAAGAAATAACGGAGCGAATTCGAAGACCCCATGGCCGCTTCTGGGAAGAAAAGACGCCGGCGGAAATGACCTCGGCGGAATGGGAGAGCCTTTGCGACGGCTGCGGCCGGTGCTGCTTGCACAAGCTGGAGGACGCCGACACCGGCGAGGTGTACTACACCGCCGTGGCCTGCCGGCTGCTGGACCTCCATCAATGCAGATGTCGGGATTATGAAAATCGGATGTCGCGGGTGCCGGACTGCCTCCAGTTGACGCCGGAATCCCTGGCCGAAACCGACTGGCTGCCGAGGACCTGCGCCTATCGGCTGCGATTTGAAGGCCGTCCGCTGATGTGGTGGCACCCGCTGATTTCCGGCGACCGGGGGAGCGTTCACGCCGCCGGCGTTTCCATCCGGGATCGCGGGATTCCGGAAACCGCCGTGGATACCACCGATTTGGAGCCGTACATCCTGCCGGTCGGGTTTTGAGGCTATTGGCAAAATTTGAAATACCGTCCGGACGCCGCGCCGGTTCGACGGCGGGGCGTTTTTATTTCGTTCTCGTTCCAGGCTCCGCCTGGAATGCATTCCGGGAGGCTCCGCCTCCCGTGTCCGGGACGCAGACTCGCGAAGGATGAAAAAACGCCCCGCCGGATTCTCCGGCGGGGCGTTGGTTTTTCCATCATCTACTCCCGAACCAAACCCTTCCGGGTGATCCGGGCGTAGACGAAGGGCGGGGCGATTTCCTCGTTCCGTTCGGCCTGGACCTCCATGGCCCCTCGGATATCCGGCAGGACCGCGTCCAATTCGGCGTTCTCTCGGCTCAGACGCGCCAGACGGGCTTCCAGGCCGATAAGCCGGGGCGTGGTGAACGCGCTTTCGATCTTGTCGGCGTCCAATTGCGGCAGCTTTCGCCGGGTCCAGATCAGATAGGTCCGAAACGGATCGGCCGCCTCGCCATCGGTGCGGCCGCCCAGAATGAAAAAGACGTGGTGCAGCGGGTCCAGGGGAACGAATTCGCACTCCTTCCGCATAAATTCGGTGTAGGCGGAGGTCAAAAAGGGAAGGGCGAGGTTGTAGATTTCCTCCACGCCGGCCACGCTCTCCGATTCCACCAGCTCGGCAAGGTCGGCGATCATCTTCGCGCCTTCCGGCGCGCCGCCGGCGAGAATCGCGGCCCCTTTTCCCAGGGCCTGGAACCGCTCCACCTCCCGCCATTCCACCTCCCCGTTCAGGGTAAACTCGGGCGCACGGCTGTCGGCCGCCAGTAAAATTCCGCTTTGGTTTTTGAATGCGATGAGTTGGGACATGGGTTTCTCCTTTCGTGGGGCCGGAACTTGGGCTCGGGAAAGATGTTCGGTTTGTTCCGACAATCCCTCTTCGCCCGATCCGACCTTGCGGATGGCCGCCAAAAAAAAGTTGGAGGCCAAAGCCCCGCTATACTTTCGGCGGCTACAAATTGAGGTTTTCCAGCGGTAGGGGCAGGCCCCCGTGCCTGCCCTTTGGACGACTCTGCAGGGAAATATTTTAGTTCATTTGACTTGGAAAATGGCCAATTGCATTGCTTTGGAAATAAACAAAAGAGAAAGATCAATTAATTTTCTTTTTGATCGATCTTCTTCAAATAAGCCTTGATTTCATCCGGTGTTAACCCCTTCATTCGAGCTTCCGGTTTTAATTTCTTAACAAGTTCTTCCAATTGGGGATTTTGCAATAAAATATCCAGATCTTCTTCGGTGAGGTTTTTCAAAATTTCCTCTTTTACTTCCTGTTGATAATCTTCGATCGTGTAGGGCATGATTGCCATCCCTTCTTTCTGATATTTCTTAAAAAGCTTATTGATGATGCTGCTGACCGGACTGTTCCATCGATAACTCGCCGCACCGTACTTCACTTTTTCCGCCTCGGCGCTGAACATCAGCCATGGCGCGTTTGCTTCGGACTGCCTGATCCGGCTCAGCACGATGACCCGAATGGTCCGGATACCCCAGTGGAGATCAAAAATACCGGGTGCGGCTGGAATAAATTTCACCTGATTCGCAAGCTTACCCGGGTAGCGCGTACTGACCGCATACAGGCGGAAATCCTCCGCGGGCAATAGTTTATCAAAAGACGGACTGATCTGCTTTCGATAATTGACGTAATGCCCGCATAACTCCTCGATGGTCCACCCATCCAGGCTTTCCTGATGGGATTTGTAGGTTGTGTTGACATTTGATCAAATAGCAAGTTGATTCAAGCGGTTACCAACCACCCAGACTGACGCCACCATTGGCAGTAACTTCCTGTAATCCATGGAGTTAGTCGGAGTGGGTAAGTGAAATGTCAACAGAGCCTA
>CAYFVR010000166.1:0-5485 GCA_964346545.1 uncultured Desulfobacterales bacterium
AACAATCGAAATTCGTTTGGCAAATTTCAGGCAAGGCGAACCATAAAAATCAACTTCCGCCAAACAATGGGTTCTTTATTCATACAAACGAGAGGATGGGCCATGAAGAATTTGAAATTGTCCGCGAAAATGGCAATCGGCTTCGGGCTGCTCATCGCCATCGCCTGTATTTTGGGCGGGCTGGCCATCGTCAACATGATGGTGGTGGCGGACGAAGCCACCCAACTGGCCACGGAATACGTCCCGGAAGTGGAGGTGGCCAACGAAATTGAGCGCAATGCGCTGATGGCCTATTTTCATCTTCGGGGATACGCCTTTACCCAGGAAAAACAGTTTTTGGAAGACGGGCGGAGCTTTCTGGACGAGGTGCGGGTAAAACTGGAGGAAGCCGAAACCCTGGGAAGGAATTCGGCCAAGCTGGAAAGGCTTCGGGAGGCCGTTCCGGTTTCCAAGGAACGGTTGGCGGCCTACGAATCCCTGTTGGAAGAGACGATCCGCCAGAACAGGGGCATCAATCAGGCCCGGAAAGAGATGGACGAAGCCGCGGATCGGTTCATGGAAAACTGCGCCACCTACCTGAACAGCCAGAACCGGCAAATGGAGCAGGAGATCGAGCGAAACGCCGGCGACGCGGCCCTCCGGGAACGACTGTTAAAAATCAACCTGATCAACGACGTCATCGATCTGGGCAACGCGGTGCGAGTGGCCAATTTCAAGGCCCAGGCCACCCGGGAAACGGAACTCCTCCAAGAGGGCATCCGGCGCTTCGCCGAAATTGATCAGCGGATCGCGGAACTGCGGCCGCTGACCCGCCTGGAGCAGGACCAGAAAGACATCGCCGCCGTCTCGGAAGCCGGAAACGCCTACAAAAGCGCCATTGAAAGTTATTTTTCGGCCACCCGCGAACTCGAAGAGCTGGATCGGCGGCGGAACGTGGTGGCCAACGACGTGCTGGACAACGCCAAGGCCATCGCGAAGAAGGGAATCGAGGAAACGCTGATCATCGCCAACCAGGCCACCCGGTCTCTGGGCCGCTCGTCCTTCATCATGATCGTCGGCCTGATCGTGGCCCTGGTCGCCGGCGTCGTCATCGCCATGGTCATCACCCGGGGCATCGTGCGGCCCATGCTGACGGGCGTCGATTTCGCCCGGGCGGTGGCCGATGGCGACCTGACCGCCACCATCGACATCGACCAGCGGGACGAGGTGGGCACACTGGCCGAGGCCCTGCGGGGCATGATCGCCCGGCTGCGGGAAATCGTGGTGGACGTGAAGGAGGCGTCCAACAACGTGGCGTCGGGCTCGGAGGAGCTTTCCGCCAGCGCCGAGGAAATGTCCCAGGGCGCGGCGGAACAGGCCGCCTCGGCCGAAGAGGTTTCCAGCTCCATGGAGCAGATGGCCTCCAACATCCGCCAAAACGCCGACAACGCCTCGGAAACCGAGCGCCTCGCCATCAAATCGGCCGAGGACGCCGAGGTGGGCGGCCATGCCGTCTCCGAAACGGTGACCGCCATGCGCCAGATCGCGGAAAAAATCTCCATCATCGAGGAAATCGCCCGGCAAACCGACCTGCTGGCCCTCAACGCCGCCATCGAGGCGGCCCGGGCCGGAGAGCACGGCAAGGGCTTCGCCGTGGTGGCCTCCGAGGTTCGCAAACTGGCCGAGCGCAGCCAGGCCTCCGCCGGCGAGATCGGCAAGCTGTCCGCTTCCAGCGTGGAGGTGGCCGAACGGGCCGGCGAAATGTTGACCCGGATCGTCCCCGACATCCAGAAAACCGCGGAGCTGGTGCAGGAAATCAGCGCGGCCTGCCGAGAGCAGGATTCCGGCGCGGACCAGGTCAACAAGGCCATTCAGCAGCTCGACGAAGTGATTCAGCGAAACGCCTCGGCCTCCGAGGAAATGGCCTCCACCAGCGAGGAGCTTTCCGGCCAGGCCGAACAGCTGCTTTCCGCGATCTCCTTCTTTACCGTGAATGGCCAGGGAGATCGGGCGGGCTCGAAAAAGCGGCTGATCGGCGGCAACGACGGCCGAAAATCCCTGGCCGCGGCGTCCCAAAAACCGGCCGGCCCTCGTCCCCAAAAACCGGGAAGCGACAAGAAGAAGGGAGAGGGAAATCTGGTGGGCCCGGACGAGGTGCTCCATCTGGGAAACGGGGGCCGACGCGACGAATACGAGGACGATTTCGAAAAGTACTGAATTTCGATAAAATCCGGATTCGGAACCCCGGGGCCGCCATGGCCTCGGGGATTTTTTTCTCCCTATTTTCTCGAACGGCCATTTGGAATGGTTCGATCGCCGTCCCGCCGCAACCGAGCGGTCCCTTTTCGCCAAACCCCGCCAAGGGAAGGCCGCCTCATGGCCCGTCGCCGTCCTCGCTCAGTTCCGCTCGATCACCGGGAAAACATTTTGTTTGACATATAATGGAACATCGACCATTATCCCGTTCTATATTCCCCGCGAATGAAGAACCGGAACATTCCATCGGGAAAACCGGCCCCGGCCGGACGCGATTCCCAAAGAGGACGAGCACATGAAAAACATCAGAATGGGATACAAACTGATCGGCGGTTTCGTGGCCGTTGCGCTGATCACCCTGGCGGTCGGCGGGATGGGCTTCTACGGGGTCACGGTCATGACCGAGGACATGGTCTACATCGGTTCCAACCGGATTCCGGACCTCCAGAATCTCGGGACGCTCAACCAGGAGCGCATGGTCATCCGCGCCCAGACGTTGAACGTACTGGTCAATGAAAGCGCGGAAAACGCCCGGGCCGTGTTCCAGAGCCTTGCGGACCAGCGGCGAAAAAGCTGGTCGGTGGTGGAAGAAGCCTGGGAAGGACTGGTGGATACGCCTCGCCGCACCGAGCGGGGCCGGGAAATCATGGCCCGGCTCACCCGGGAATACGCCGACTGGCGGGAAATCTACGTCACCCTGGACGGCATTCTGAACCAGCTCGCCGCCAACGCGGCGGCGTCCCGCCAGGACGATCTGTTCGACCAGTATCGGGCCGCCGTGCGCACCATGGTGCCCATCTCGGAAACCATGGGCGCGACCTTCGACGAAATCACGGAAAACAATCTTCGGATGACCAATGAACAAATCGAGGAGGACCTGGATCGCGGCGGGTTGCTGAAGCTGCTGGTGGGAATCGCCATGTTCCTGGCGCCCGCGCTGGCTTTGGGGCTGGGATTCATGCTCACCAAATCCATCACCGGCCCCCTGGCCAAGGGGGTAACCTTCGCCCAGGAACTGTCCGAAGGGAATCTGGAAGCCGATCTGGACGTTCATCAGGAAGACGAAATCGGGGTGCTGGCCAAAACGCTCCAGGCCATGTCGGCCAACCTCAGGGAAATCGTCGCCGACGTGAAGGATGCCTCCAACAACGTGGCCTCCGGTTCGGAGGAACTTTCGGCCAGCGCCGAGGAAATGTCCCAGGGCGCGGCGGAACAGGCCGCCTCGGCCGAAGAGGTTTCCAGCTCCATGGAGCAGATGGCCTCCAACATCCGCCAAAACGCCGACAACGCCTCGGAAACCGAGCGCCTCGCCATCAAATCGGCCGAGGACGCCGAGGTGGGCGGCCATGCCGTCTCCGAAACGGTGACCGCCATGCGCCAGATCGCGGAAAAAATCTCCATCATCGAGGAAATCGCCCGGCAAACCGACCTGCTGGCCCTCAACGCCGCCATCGAAGCGGCCCGGGCCGGGGAGCACGGCAAGGGCTTCGCGGTGGTGGCCTCCGAGGTGCGAAAGCTGGCGGAACGCAGCCAGAACTCCGCCGGTGAGATCGGCAAGCTGTCCGCCTCCAGCGTGGAGGTGGCCGAGCGGGCCGGCGAAATGCTGAACCGGATTCTTCCGGGCATCCAAAAAACCGCCGAGCTGGTGCAGGAAATCAGCGCCGCCTGCCGGGAGCAGGATTCGGGCGCGGAACAGGTGAACAAGGCCATTCAGCAGCTCGACGACGTGATTCAGCGCAACGCCTCGGCGTCGGAAGAGATGGCATCCACCAGCGAAGAGCTTTCGAGCCAGGCGGAACAACTGATTTCCACCATGGCCTTTTTCCAGGTGAACGAAAAGGAAGGACGGAGGCGCCGCCGGAACGGGGAGGGAAACCGGGAACGAAACGCATTGCCGGCCCCCGCCCGCAAATCGGCCCCGGCGACGGCCCGGGAGAGAAAAAGCAACGGAGGCAACCTGGTGGGTCCGGAGGAAGTGCTTCGGCTCCACGACGACAACGACCCATCGGACGAATACGACGAGGATTTTGAAAAATACTGATTGGCGGAAACTCCACCGACTTTCTTGCGGGGTGTGGGAAAGTCCGGAGAACCGTTCGGGGGCCGGAATCGCCAAATCGCGGTTTCGTTCCCCGCTTTTTTTGGGGTGGAGGGTGTAAGGCTGATTTCGCGGAGCCACCCTTTCCCGGTTTTGTCCCGCCTCCTTGGCTGACGGAAACTCGCAATGCGGTTCCATGGGCTCCGTCTTCCCCCGGTTTTATCCAACCTTTTGCTCCAGTCGCTCCACAACGGCCGGCAGTTCTTTCAGGTGATGAATCACCGCATCCGGCCGAGGGCCCGATTCCGGCAAGGAGAATGAAGCGGCGCGAACAAAGGGGTCCAGGGCGGTCTGCCCGACATTCGGATTTCGTGGACGCCAGATCGCCCGATGGCCAAATCGGATCGGCGCGGCCACGTCGTCGGGATAGCTATCCCCCACATGAATGGAGATTCCGGCCCGCTCCGGCCAGTCGCCGTAAAAAGCCCGATCGGTCTTGAGGACGCCGGATTCCTCCGGCGTCAGCACGGCGTGGAATCGCTTTCGCAGCCCGAGTCCGTCCAGCAAGGGAAGCTGATATTTCCGCAACCCCCGGGTGGCGGCGACGAGAAAACGATCGGGACGCGAAAGTTGCTTCAAAACCGCACCGGCGTCGTCCAAAATCATGGAATGGGGCGGCCCGGAAGATTTCCTGGCCAGATCGTCGGGATCGACGGAAAGGCTTACGGCCAATCGGCGAGCCACGGTTCGGATGATGTCGCTCCAATCCAGGGCGCGAATCAAAGGGAAGTCCGGGTCCGCCCGGCGGCTCCGGCTTTCGTGGCGGAGGAAATCGTGGATTTCCTCGGCGGGACGGCCGGTGCCGACGGCCATTTCCCGAATCGCCGTCGGTACCACCACCGATGAAAGCGGGCCCCGGAGGATGGTGTGGTCCAGGTCGATGAAAAGAACCGTGCGGCGGCGAGGAGTCTTCAAACAGGCTCTCCGGATGTCCGTTTGGGTGATTTCCGGAATGGCTTGGAAGGTCACGGCGCAAGGCCAATTCCTTCTGGATTTCAAACGAACGATGGCGTCTGGCGGACCAAGGACCTATGCGATAGGCCCCTACAAAATTTCGCCAAAAGGGACGGCCTTGGGTTTCGCGGCGGTCGATTCTCCCGCGAACAAGGGCGTCCCCCGAAGAATCCCGTCGCAAAGCCGATCCAGATCGCG
>CAYFVR010000166.1:5585-10814 GCA_964346545.1 uncultured Desulfobacterales bacterium
CCGCGAACAAGGGCGTCCCCCGAAGAATCCCGTCGCAAAGCCGATCCAGATCGCGACCCCTTCCGGGCGCCAGTTCCCCAAAATTCTCCATTTTGAAACCGGTCACGTCTTTCCCCATGCCGTGGTCGTCGAAATAATCCAACGTAACGTGCCGCCGAAAAAAATAATGGTAGGCGTACCGCAGACAAAGCGTCCGCTTCTCCTCCGAAATCCGCTCGTTCCGCCCGGCCCGGCGTAGTCGCTCGAAATAGGCCGCTGGGTTCGGCGGATCGTCGGTGAAGCCCTTTTCCCGGTAGAACGCCTCCCCCGCCGTCACCACGGAAAGCCCCCGGGCCGCGAATTCCAGCCCCACCTTGCTGGAATAGACCAGGCAAAGGTCCATCAGCTCGCTCAGGGTGTAGGTGCTCAAATCGCTTTCCGGCGGGACGATGGTGATCCGATCCGGCAGATCGGGAAAGGCCGACCGAATCACGTCGGCGGCCTTTTCCCGCGTCTCGCTGCGGCGGCGCACTTCGGCGGGATGGCAGCGGATCACCAATTGCAACTCCGGCCGCGCCAACGCCCATCGCACCGTTTCCACCAGCCAGGCGTACATGTCCGGAAACGCCGCCCCCCGAAACAGCACCGCCGCGTCCCAGCACAGATTGGTGAACAGCCCGAAGACGGGACGATCCGGGTCCAGGTTCAAGGCCCGGCGAACCGCCTCCCGGTCCACTTCCGGATTCGGCGCGTAATGAATCCAGTCCAGCCCGCCGTTGACCCGGGATTGCAGATAGCCTTCCACCATTTTCCGCTCCGACGCGGGGAACGGCCGATCCCGCCAGTGGGAATGGGGCTCCGTCAGCAAATCCCGGTGGTAGGTTTCGCCTTGGCTTACCAGGATGGAATTGCGCCGATAGCCGTATCCCCAAACCGTCACCCGCGCCCCGTTTCGCCGGGCCACTTCCGCCAGCACGCCCCAGGTGACGTAAATCCCGTGGGAAACCGCCACGGCGGACGGTCGCCGCGCCTCCATCACGTCTTGGCCGATCTCCGCCATCATCATCGCCGTGACCAGGAACTTTCGGAATTGGGCGAAATGGTCCGGGGTTTCCAACCGGCCCCGGAGGAAATACCGCAGGGTGGAAGCCAAGGCGATTTTTCCCACATCGACGCCCCGGTATTCGGCATTCACCAGTTCATCGTCGGGGATGGCGGCGACGAGGGATTCCAGCTCGGCAACTCGCTCCGGCCCGACAAATTCCCCAAGAAAGCGGATCGGAAGCCCGGCCGCTTCAAATAGGGCGCGAGAGCTTCGGGCGCAGTCATGGCAGGCTTCCGGCGTGTCCCGGTCGATGTCGCGATGATCGCAGGCGGGCATGATTTGATCGCACAGCAGCACTTCGGTTCGGAATCCGCGCAGTCGAAGGGCGTGGGCCAGCACCACCTCCACCGATGTGCCGATATAGTGATACCGGATGGCGAAGATCATGGCGCGAGGCCGTCCGTCGTCGGGGGTTTCCCGGAGTTCCGGCGGCGTTCGGCGGAACAATTCCGCGGCTTGGGGGGCAAGGTCGGTCATGGGATTGGGATTCCTGGGAATTGAAGAGGGAAGGAAACGTGGACGATTTTCGAAAGAAAAAGAAAGAAAAAATGCCATTCGGCCGTCGCCGGGGGATAAATCCCACCGGCTGATTCCGAAAAAGCCCGCTGAAGCGGGCTCCCCGGCGGCGGCAACAGCCTATTCATTCTTGGAAATTGCCTTAGGGACTCAGCAGCATCTGAAATACCGTTTGGGATTTCCATCGCTCAATCGTGCCAGATTGCAAAAGGGCGAATGCAATTCGCCCCTACCCGGATTCCGTCAAAATGAACGGCATTTAAAAAGGTAGAATGACAAATTCCGAGTCCCTTAACGGGAACCGGAAGCCGCCACCACGGGAACGCGGAATTTTCGTTCCCGCTCAGGAGCCATCCGGTTGAGAAGCGCTTCCTCCGCCCGTGCCAAATCCTCCGCAGAATCCACGTTGACGGAATCCTCCTCCCGCATGACGTAGGCGGCGGGCGTGGGGCCGTAAAGGGAGTTTTCCTGGAGAATCAGCCGTGTCCGGGCGACGTAGACGGCGCCGTTTCGGGTGTAGGCCGGCGGCAGCGCCTGGCGGCGGGGATACCGCTCCGGGCCACCGTCGGGATGGGCGGGTTTCAGCCGATCCCTGCCGTCCAAATCGAAGACCCAATAGGGATGAAAATGGGCGGGAACCGGCGAGACGCCGACCACGGCGTCGGCCCCGGTTTCCCTCATCCGGGATACCGCGCCATCGATGTGTTCCGCCCGACGTAGCGGCGCGGTGGGTTGCAAAAGGACGATGGCGTCGGGGTGGCAGTCTTCCCGCTGGGCAAGAAATTCCAGGGCATGGCGAATGACGGGAAGCGTCGGGGTTTCGTCCCGGGCAAGTTCGGCGGGACGGAGGAACGGCACCTCAACGCCGAATTCCCGTCCCTTTTCCGCGATATCGGAATCCTCGGTGGAAAGAATCACGCGGGAGAGGGACCGGCTTTCCAGCGCGGCCCGGCAGGTCCACTCCAGCAACGGACGACCGGCGACCGGCGCAAGGTTTTTCCTGGGAATTCCCTTGGACCCGCCGCGTGCGGGGATGATGGCGAGGAGATTCAAATTAAACCTCCATCCACATAGAAACATTTGATGGTTTTACATAAAAAAGAAGCATGTTTGCACAAATCATAATCTATTCAAATCGGTCCAAAATATTCTCCAACAACCGTTTCCCATGAATCACCGCCAAAATAAAAATTTTTCCAGATTGAATCCGATAAACCAATCGATAGCTGTAGATCAATCGTTCTCGGATATGGCGTTTTTCAATCTCCGGAACCATTCTACCGATCAGGGGAAATTCCGCGAGGCTTTCTGAAACCGCCCATATTTTCTGTGCCACCGACCTGGCAGAATATTGCGAATCTCTTGCAATATATCGAATTATTGAATCAAAATCCTCGCTTGCTTCCCGGGTCCAAATTACTTCGAAATCCATTCCGCAAATTTTCTTTTCATTTCGGCCTGAGTCAACGTTTCACCGTTTTCCGCCTGCTCGATCCCTCTCTGAATTTTTCGAACAACATAAAGATGGTATTGAACATCTTCCAGAGAGCAATCATCCGGCAGTTTATCCAGAATCGCCCGGACTTCATCCTTCGCGGTATTCATCGCGATATCCTTCCGATAATGTTCATCTTCCACCTTTTTCCGCCGCCCCATCGGCAACGGAAAAAGCTCTCAAAGAGGCTATTATCCTCTCACCAAATCTAAAATAAAACAGGACTTCATGATCGCGAAATGGAAAAGTTTCCGTCCAAGACCTTGCGAACCGTCTGGGCCAACTCCGGAAGCGAAATCGGTTTGTAAAGGACCGCGTCGATCCGCATTTCCCGAATTCTCTCCTCGGAAAGGTGTCGGCTAAAGCCCGTGCAGACCAAAACGGGAAGATTCGGCCGGGTCTCCCGAATGGATTCGATGAGTTGATCGCCCCGCATTTTCGGCATGGTCATGTCGGTGACGATCAGGTCAAATTCATCCGGACGGGAGCGAAACAAATCCAATGCCTCCAAACCATTGGAACAACAAGCGACCGAATACCCCAATCGTTCCAGCGCTTCCCCTCCCAAACGGCCAACGGCGGAATCGTCGTCCACGAATAGAATCCGCTCCGTTCCGGTGGGCAAAGCGGACTCTCCGGAAGAATCTTTCGCGCCGCGAACCTTCGCTTCGGAAACGGCCGGCAGCAAAACCGTAAACCGGGCGCCCTTCCCCGGCGTGCTTTCCACCCAAATATCGCCGCCGAGACTTTTCAAAATGCCATGTACCACCGCGAGCCCCATCCCCGTCCCCTCTCCGGGTCCTTTGGTTGTAAAATAAGGCTCGAAAATGGCGTTCAGCCGATCCGGGGGAATCCCAACCCCGGTATCCGAGACGGAAAGTTCCAGATAAGGGCCGGGAGGCAGGTCCCCTTCCATTTCCGAATCCAAAACCACGTCCCGCAGGCTTACCGTCAGCACTCCGCCTTCCGCATCCATGGCCGCGCCGGCGTTGGTGCACAGATTCAGAAGAATCTGATGAATCGCGATGGGCGCTCCCAAGATAAAGGCTTCACTGGAAATGTGGGAACGGATTTCGATGGTGGCCGGAAGCGAGGAACGAATCAGCTTTGACACTTCCTTGACAATGGGGGCCACTTGGATCGGCTCGACAAGCTCACCTTCTTGCTGACGCGCAAACGTGAGGATTTGCCGGACCAAATCTTTCGCCCGATAGCCGCCAATCTGGATTTCCCGTAGGAATCTTTCAACGGAAGACCCCCTTTCCACGTCATCCAACGCCAGCTCCGTGTATCCCATGACGGAAGCGAGAATATTGTTGAAGTCGTGGGCAATCCCCCCGGCCAGGGCGCCAATGGCCTCCATTTTCTGACTTTGGGCCAGTTTCCTCTCGATCTCGATTCTACCGCGTTCTTCTTCCTTCAGCTGCCGGTTTGCCCGCTCCAATTCCTGGGCGTAAGCCCGTTCCCGGCGAAAGTAAACCAGAAACACCGGCAAAGATGCCGCCAGCAGCAGCAGCGCCTCCAGGAAGGTCCAAAACAGCTGGAAACGCAATTTGTCCTGAACGTAGCCGATTTCCAGCTCGGCCACCGCCAAGTAGGTTCTTCCGTCCGGGCTCTGGCGGGGAAGCGCCGCCGCCCGGAAAGTTCCCCATCGATCCGTATAGGTGACAAAAACCGGAGCCGCTTGATTGAAAGCTTCACGAAGTCGGGGATGCGCCTCCTCATAGATTTCGAAATAGCGGACCTGACTTCCGCCTTCCAATTCCTCCCGCGTGGCGCTGGAGGCGGTGATATGGATTTGACCGTCCAGCTTGACGAGGGTGAACAGAAACTTGAATCCTGCGGTATCGGCCAGGCGGGTTAAGGCATGAATGTTCGCCCAATCGGCTTTGGGAGAAATGGCGGTCTCGGAAACCGCCAGATCGTGGAAATCTTCCGGCAGCAGAAAGGAAATGCTCCCCGCGCCGATGCGAAGCTTTTCATCGATGTGGGCCAGGGCCGTATTTTTGGTCTTCCAGTAAGACCAACAAAAAACCAGCGCCACGGCGGCGATGTAAATGGCTGCGGCCCCGATCGGGAATGAGCCGTTTCGCTTCCTTCCGGTTCCCAAGAGCCCTCCAAGAATCGATCGGAT
>CAYFVR010000167.1:0-2229 GCA_964346545.1 uncultured Desulfobacterales bacterium
CTTCGATTCCCCCTTTGAATACGAAATGGTCCGGACGCTCTATCTGGACGTCCGGAATCTGTTGATCCACGACGGGGCCTTGCCGCCCCCGGACTCCGGCGGAAACGCCGGTTCGACATCGCGGGAGGAATAGCCATCATGCGCGTGGTGCAAGCCGTAGAAGAGGCCGTCAATCCCGGAATCCTGCCCCCGGGCAGCCGGATTTACGCCGGCGGAAACGCCGCCACCCCCCAAATGCTGTTCCGCCAGATCGCGGTGGACCGGGGCATCCGGGACGTGGAGCTGCTCGGGGTGCTGTTTTTGGGCGAGATCGGGGAACTGTTTTCCCAAGAGGTCTGCGAACGGGTGACCCACCGGGTGATCTTCAACAGCCACCATTCCCGGGAGGCGGTCAACCGGGGCTGGGCGGCCTACCAGCTCATGCATCTGTCCGACATCCCCCACCAGGTGGTGGAGCACATCCAGCCCGACCGGGTGCTGCTGACCGTGGCGGGACCGGACAACGGCGGCAACTACAGCCTGGGCGCCACGGTGGACGCCCTGAAATTCGCGGTGCAATACGCCAAGGAAAACGGCGGCATGGTGATCGCGGAGCGCAACGCCCAAATGCCCTTCGTGCTGGGCGCCACGATTCACGAGAGCGCCATCGACATCCTCATCGACACCGACTACGCGCTGCCCAAAAGCCCCGTGAAGCCCCCGGACGCGCGTTCCCGCCGGATCGGAGAAATCATCGCCTCCCGTTTCATCCCGAACGGCGCGACCCTGCAATTCGGCATCGGCGAGGTGCCCGAGGCGGTGGCCGACGCCATTTTGGAAAAGGGGACCAAAGACCTGGGCATCCACACCGAGCTGTTCGCCGACGCCATGCGCAAGCTGGTCATGGGCGGCGCGGTGACGAACAAGCACACCCGAAACAACGCCTCCACCTCGACATTCTTTCTGGCCTCGGACGCCGAGGGCTATCGGTGGCTTCACGGGAACTGCTCGGTCCAGAGTCGATCCTGCACCTACACCAACGGCGTGCTGAACATCGCCCGCCAGCCCCGGATGGTGGCGGTCAACAGCGCCATCGGGGTGGACCTGCACGGCAACATCTGGGCCGACTCCCTCCAGGCCCGGAAAATCTACAGCGGCGTGGGCGGCCAGGCCGATTTTCTGCGGGGCGCCTATCTATCCGAAGGCGGCGTGCCCATCATCGCCCTGAAATCCACCACGGCCAAGGGCGTGCCCAAAATCGTGGACAAATGCCCGGCCGGGATCACCACCACGGCCATCCCCGCCGACCCGGTGGTGCTGGTGACCGAAAACGGCGCGTTCGACCCCAGCGGCCTGTCCATCGTGGAACACGCCGTGGGCATCGCCCACCTGGCCGAACCGGAGACGCGGGACGCCCTGTTGAAGCACATCTACGACAGCGACGAGTTTCACAATCCCAGAGAGGCGCTGAAGGAGGGAAGGGCGAAGGGGTTTGTGGCGTATGAGGATATCTGAACAAAAATTGGCGGGAAAAAGTTGATTTTGATGGGGCCGCGAATGCGGCCCTTTTCATTTGCGGAGGCGGGAAGATGGCGGATTTTTCCTCCGACCGCATGCCGGTTCAAACGTCCGGAAGCGTTTTCAGTCCCACATGACCCAGCAGGGCGTCCAAATCGGCGCGGTCGGACCAGAGCATTTCCTTTTCGGCCATGAGCGCCTCGGCCTCGGGCGTGAAGCCGTCGTGGGCGAAGAACCAGAGGAACAGGGTTTCCAAGAGGTCCTTTCGCTCCTCCCGAACCCGATCGCCCTTCCACAACAGGGATTCCACCTCTTTGACCCCGACTTTCCGATCCCGCCACCACTTGCTCTCGCAGAGCCACACCTCGGCGCCGGCCGCCGCGTAGACGTCCACTTCCATGTCCGGCGCCGCGCCCAGCCGCACCCGATGATGGATATAGCTGAATTGCCAGTTCACGGGAACGTCTTCCGGCCGATGAATCCAACGGGCGGGAAGAGCGCCGTCCTGGCTGTTCCAGAGAATCTGAGCCATGTAGATTTCGCCCAGATACCCCAGATGGTCGTGAATCCGCCGCTTTAATTTCCGATATTGCGCCCGGATATCGTCCCGAACGCCGGAAGCGGCCTTGCCCTCCACCGCCATCCGTCCCCAAACCTTGAGGAATTCCAGCAGGATCGGATCGTCGATTTTCCGGAACCAGCCGCCCAGCTCGGAGTATTCCAGCAAGTCGC
>CAYFVR010000167.1:2329-8160 GCA_964346545.1 uncultured Desulfobacterales bacterium
TCAACTCGCCCCAGATGAAGCCCGAGGACAAGTCCACCGCGAGGATTTCGTTGATTCGGTCTTCGTTCACCAGCGGCTTTCCCTGGCGCATTGACTGCCGAACCACGGCAGTGATGTAAAATGGATTTCCGCCGCACCGTGCCGAAACAACCGGCGCCATTTCTTCCGGAACGTCCGCCTTGTAATATCCAGCGCTCCGAAGCGCCAACTCGTTTCCCCAATATTCCGCCAACGGACCTATGGGATAAATCTGGAAACGACCATACAGAGATCCGCGACCGGGACTCCTAATGGGCAGAATATTCATGGCCGACCCAGCGGCAAAATGGGGGCAGGTAGGAGATTCCACGGCTTGTTGCATCTGGCCAATAATATCAAAGTTGTATTGGGAGAGGCAGGTGTACTGGAATGCGTCCAGGAACACCGCGATGGTGCTGTCGTCCCTGTCTGAGACCCATCGAGGCAGGGTCAGCACGCTGGATTCCGGATCGGTCACCTCCTTCCTGGAAAGACTTTCCAGCAAATTCAGGGTCCCCTTGAGCGCAAAGCTTTGGGGGACTTCGGATTCCGCCAGCGCGACAAGAGATTTTCGAGGGTAGGCTTTTTCGGAAAGAACGTCCGGATTCCGCAGGCGGAAGGCGGCGTACCAGCGAAGAAAATTCTCCGCGTACCGGGCGGCGAAATCCCATTTGTCCACCAGCCGTTCTTCGAAGCTGTAGTAGACCGGCACCACGGAGGCGGAAAGGTCGGCGTAGTTTTCCTGCTCGAAAAACAGGCGATTGACCACCCGCTTGAAAATCTCGGTCTTCCCCATCCGCCGCCGGCCCAGCAGAACCGTGGAAAAGCTCCGCCGAGTGATGGCCTTCAAGGCCGCTTGGCGGAGGTACTCCAACGGCTCCTCCCGGTCGGTGTAGACCGGCTCGGGGGTGATGGGGCGGATGGCCCAGGGGGGCGGGGAGGAGCGAGGATTCATGGAAACTCCAGGGGAAAAAGGTGCTTTTTTCAATGCATCCATCAACCGAATGGCCTACTTCCTTGTATTCAACGATTCCTCTTTGGTTTCAAAGGTAAACCACTTCCGCGAGAATGCGCTTTCCGATGGCCGGCTTTAAGGTTCGGCGAAGGGAAAGATCGACGTTTCGACCGACAATCCGGCTCATTTCCCGTTGCAGCGCGGAGAGTTGAAACAAGCTGGGCGCGGTATCGTAATCCACCAGGACATCCAGGTCGCTCTCCTCTCCGTCGTCTCCCCGAACGACCGAACCAAACACTCCCACCTCCGTGATTCCGAACCGAGCCTTCCATTCGGGCAGGCGGCTCTCAAGGACGGCGAGGATTGTATCCAGCTTGGCTGCGGGATTCGGGTTGGCCATGATTTTCCTCTCCAAAAACGGATTCGGACAAAATTTTGGACAGCTTCCATCGTAAACGATTATAGCGGATATCCAACCCGAATGACAACTCGGATATCGAAAGTGCCTTCGGTCCCGATTCTGCGAATTCATCACGAAAAACAAAAACGGCCCCCCGGGGAAATCCCGGGAGGCCGTCTCATTTTTCACGATCGTTTTCGCGGGATCAGTGCACCCGGCTAAACATCGACGAGAGGCTTTTCTTGTCCGGCTTCACGAAGCGGCCTTCATAGCCTTCCTGGACGAAGACGCCCCGGGTGGTGTTTTGCCATTCCATCACTTCGCGGAACTTCTTGATGTTGTCGAGCTGGCCGATGGCTTTCAGCCGTTCGTAGATGTCATGCCAGGCGCAGGGGATGTCCGGGCTCACCTCGCAGTTTTCCAGATTGGTTCCGCCGCAGGGTCCGTTGAACAGACCCTTGGCGCAGCGGGCGATGGGGCAGATGCCGCCGGTGAGGCCCAGCACGCAGCTTCCGCAGGCCCGGCAGCGCTCCTCGAACAGTCCCACGTCCTTGTCCACGCCGATGAACAGCGTGTTGATGGCCGGGTAGACCGGGATTTCCGGGAACCGCTGGGCCAGGTATTGACACCCGGCGCCGCAGGCCATGGACATCAACGCGTCGTATTTGGGGGCGATCTCGTCAAGTTCGGCCAGCAGGTCCATGTTGCACTGCCGTTCGACGGTATGGCCGTCGATCTGGAACGGAACGTTTTCCTGGCGGAACGAAAAGGTCAACTGATCGTTGAGGATGTTGACCTCCTTCTGACCGCCCGCGTAGCAGACCGACACGCATCCGCCGCAGCCCACGTTGAGCACCCGGCGATGGGGCTTGAGCATCCCCTTGATTTCTTCGAACGGCTTGCGCTTTCCTTTAACCATCTCTTCCTCCCGGAAGTTTAGCGTTCAATCATCAACCCGTCGTCGGGCGTGACCGGCAGGTGGCAATTTCCGCAGGTTCGCGGTCCCGAGGGATTCCCGGCTTTTTCGGTGGCTCGGTGACAAACCATGCACTGACGGTGAAAGGCCTCGCGGGCGTTCACGTCCGCGAAACGGGTGTGGCAGGTGGCGCAGCGCATGGCGTCGCTTCCGTCCAATGCCATTTCGTCCACCACGTTTTCCCCGGCCTCGTTGTATTCATGGTGGCAATCGGTGCAGGCCAAAATCGCCATGTGGGCGTCGTGGGGAAAATAGGCGGCCGGACGGCCCTCCGGCATTCCCGCCGCGTCGGGCGCGGGCGCCGAGGGCCCCAGATTGATCGCGGCCAGCGCCACCGCCCACAAAAACAGAGCGCCAATCAACATTTTGTCCATTCCCGCCCTCCTTTAGGCCTGCCGGGTGACAGGGGCTTTGGGTTCGGATTCCGGAACATCGTAGACGCGGTAGACCCCCTGGGACCGGAGAACGCTCCGGGCGTGGGCGATCATGCTGGGAATGCTGATGCCCACCGGACAATAGCAACGGGAGCACAGCACGCATTTGTTGTGGACCAGGTCCCCCATGTCCTGAAGTTCGTCCCGGGTCAGCTTTCCCTTTTTTTTGAACATTTTCCCCAGGGAATTGACCGCCTTGTACGAGGGCATGTAGCTGGGGTCCTTGTTGTGGCTCATGTACAGAAAGCAGCTTTCCGCGCACATGCCGCAACTGACGCACACCGAGAGGAAATACGCCATGTTCTTCTTCCGATCCAGCATGTGCCGGATCCGGTCGGAATCAACCGGCTGAACGGGGTCCATACACATCCTCCCTGTATCGAGTGGAGAAGCCAACGCTTCCGTTTTTTTGAATTTTCAATGGCGAAATGGGCGGATTGGCCGAGGGCGTATGCGATACGCCCCTCCATATTTTCGGCATGCCGAAGGGCCTCCGCCGCAAGCCGAATTTCCGTGGCGCTCTTCGATCCGATTCGGCCCAAAATCGGATCGGACTCGGATCGGACTCGGATCAGGCCCGGATCATGCCTGGGAAACCCAGCGGCGGCCGCCGCTGCCCAGGGTCAACTCGTTGCGCACCAGAAAACGGCCCAACAGGAAGAAGGGCATGTGGGCCAGCTTGGAGAAGGGGATGGCGATCAGCATCAGCTCGCCGAACAGGATGTGGAGATAGAGCACCCAGGTGTAGGGGCCGATGTGGTGGTAGGCCATGTAGCCGGTGACGAAGGGGGCCGCGGTGACGGCCAGGGCGAAAATATCCCGGAAGCCGGTGACGGCGCGAACCTTGGGGACGACCATCCGGCGCACCAGGAAAAAAATGACCAGGAAGATGAAGAATTTGGTCAGGGCGTCCACCGCGGTTTCCGACCAGGTGGGCAGGTTGACGCCGAAGTAGGTGTCCAGCAACAGGTTGTGGCCCACCGTGACCAGGGGAAGGACGATGATCAGCGCGTGGAAAACGATCGTGATCGCGGAAAAAACCGGCGCCCGGCCCAGCAGGGTCCGCCGCAGCTTGAGCCGCCATTTCAGGAAGATGTCTCCGGCCGTGTGGATCCGGATGTACTCGTCGGTCTCCCGGTTGTCCACCGCCGCGGCCAGCTCCCTGGAGAGCGTTTCGCTCGGCGGCACGTCCAGCGCTTCCGAGAGCGTGAAGAACTGACGAATCCGGTAGGCCATGCCGCCGACAAAGATGATCAGCGACAGGGCCAGCATGGGGCCGATCAGAAAATCGTACATAATCTCCTCCCGAAAAATGCCGTCTCAATTTCGACCCGCCGCGGATCGCCCGCCGGGTCGCCATTTCCGCGGGGCTTCCGGTCTTTTTCCCGCTCGTCAAGTCCCGAAGCCGGTTCAAAGTCTTGAAAAAAATACGGAATTGTGTGAATTACCATAGAACATCGCGGTTGGCAACCGGTTTCGGTTTTGGCGGGAATTTTCTTTTTTGGGCGACGCGCGGAGGATGAATGACGGAAAACGTGTGGCAATATCTCATCTCGGGGACGGTTTTCGGCCTCAGCGCCGGCTTTTCCCCGGGGCCGCTGACGGCCCTGGTGATTTCCGAAACCCTGAAGCACGACGCCGCGGAAGGCGCGAAAATCGCCATGGCCCCGCTGATCACCGATCCGCCCATCATCGTCGCCGGCGTCTGGGCCGTGTCGCTGGCGGCGGGGGCCTCCTGGGCGCTGGGACTGATCGCTCTGGTCGGCGGCGGATACCTGGCCCGGCTGGGATGGGAAAGCCTGCGCTTCCGAGGCGTTTCCGCCGAAACCGAAACCGTTCCGCCCCGGTCGCTCCGCCGGGGCATCATCGCCAACCTCCTCAACCCGAATCCCTACCTGTTCTGGGGAACGGTCGGGGGGCCGTTGCTGGCCCAGGCGCTTTCCCGCTCCCCGGCCGCCGCCGCGCTGTTTCTGGTTCCTTTTTACGGACTGCTCGTGGGCGTCAAGGTGGGCATCGCCGCCGTCGTGGGCCGCTCCCGCCGCTTCCTGAAAAGCCGGGTTTACGTCTGGATCAACCGGGGATTGGGGATGGTTCTTTGGGTTTTTGCGGCCCTGTTTCTCTGGGAGGGGATACAGCGGTTGATGGGGGAGTAGGATTTTTTTTGAAAATTGAAATGCAGTCCGCCCTCCGCGCCGGGGAATAAATCCCCCGGCCAAATCCGAAAAAGCCCGCTGAAGCGGGCTCCCATCGCCCCTTGAATTCCAGTGGCTTGAGCGGCCTTTCGGACGCTTTCGGGGATGAGCCAGGGGATTATTTCTCTGGCGGTAAGGGCGGTATGTTCATGATTACAAATCGCCTTCGTCGGTTTTTTTCATGTCCTTCAAAACTCCGGAGAACGTTTCCAGCCGCTCCGCCATTTCTCCCAGCGCCGTTTCCCCAACCTGCGCGACGAACAGCCGATCCAGCTCGGCCAACGCCGATCGGGCGCTCGACATGAGACGTTCGCCCTTTTCGGTGAAAAGAATCTGCTTCTGCTTGCCGGGGCCTTCCGCCTGTTCCAGATAGCCGGCCCGGCAAAGCTCCTTGACCGTTTTGGTCACCATCTGCCGGGAGACGTGAAGGTTTCGGGCGATCTCGGCCCCATAATTGATGCCGCAATCCAGGGCGCCGAGGAAATGAAGCAAAGAAGGGGAGATGCCGTCGAAGCCCTCCCGGCGCAGGTATTCCGCCACGTACTCGGTGAACCGATCGTGGAGTTCGGCGGAGGCGAATAGCAGCCGAAGAGACTGGCTGTCCGCCATGGGAGCGGTTTTTTTTGTAAACCGAGTTGACATATGCGGGAGCCGGCCTATCCTATTCCATGTCAACCTGGTTTACAACAATACGGCTGGAGGTTGCCATGAATCCTTCTCGTTCGTTGCGGATTGCGCTGTTGGGGAATGCCGCCTTTTCCAGTTTTTGCGGTCTGGGGATGCTTGTATGGCCTGAATTTGTCGATCGGCTGCTGGGGATCGAAGCGCCTTGGCTTTGGTCTTGGATCGGCGTCGG
>CAYFVR010000167.1:8260-10528 GCA_964346545.1 uncultured Desulfobacterales bacterium
GACGGTCGTTTACGGTGCGCTTTGTCTCCGAGGAACCGGATTTTCCCTTCCCCGCCCGCACGATGGTCGGGGGTTGGCAGGTGGAATCGGTCGGCGCGGGGTCGGAGGTGACGGTGTGGTGGGAGCTGGACCCGAAGCCACGTTTTTTGGCGCCGGTCCTGTTGCCGGTTTTGGCCTTTGGGGCGGATCGGGATTTCGCGGGGGTGATTCGGCGGATGTCCGAGGACGCGACGGGCCGGAAGCGGGTTGGAGTTCGACTTTTGCCGCGTTTTTGTTGACGGCGGGGGAGTTCTTGGTTCCGGCGTTTACGGAGAAGCCAAGCCCGATTTGGCTTTGATTCCGAGGCCCACGCTTGATTCCGAGCGGATCGCCAATTCCACCTGGGTGACCGGGGTGGGGATTGGCGGCCGCTCTTTTTTTTGGATGGGAGCGAAAAGGCTTCGGCCAACGAGATCTTTTGGTATCCTGAATGGGAAGGTGGATGGTATTAGGAATAAGGGCGTAGGTTCCAAGCACCCATTCCGGGTTTTGGCCTCGCATGGAGATGGAAATCGGCCGATGCCCCCGCAGTCGGCAACTCCGGCCGCCGGGGAAACCCGATGACCCAAAAGGGTGGAAATGGGAGGATTCAATGACGGAAGAACGCTACATCATTCGGTTTGAAGACGCCTCGGCGGCGGAGGCGTCGGCCTACGCGGACGAACTGCGGCATCGGTTGCTGGACGAAAGCGAGGACATCCAGGCGGAAATTCGGAGGGAGGACCCCAACAAGCAGGATTTTGGGGCGATTTTGGAGATTGTGCTGGGCAGCTCGGCGGTGGTCAGTATGGTGGGCGCTCTCAAAATTTGGTTGAAGAAACGGAACACAGCAACGATCTCGATTCAGACCCAGGACGGCAAGATGATTGCGAAAAACCTGAACGAAAAGGATGTCGCCAAGCTGGCGGAAAAATTCCTGGATCGGTAAAGATCAACTTCCGAAATCATCCGGATTTCCTCTCAGTCCATTCACAATGTCTTCGGAATCTTGGCCTTCCAAGTGAGACAGATGTCCGACGAAGGATCTCAATTTTCGCGGCGCTCTCTTGTTTTTCCGCAAAACGACCTCAGTGCCCTCGATCCCAAATTCGATTTCATCCCCAGGATGAATTTCCAGAAAGCGGATCACCGAATCCGGAACCTGGATTAGTCCATTCTCCGCCAATTTGGGCATGTTCCCTCCGGATGATCGGCAAGCAAAAAAGCCAACCTGATAATTGATTTGAATTCAATTTTAAGATAGCCTTTGCTTACGTTTTCCGCAAGTTTGAAATGGCTGGCCGGCGAGGCCGTTGCTTTGGATGGCCCTCGACATCCTCTTGTGAGCGTCCCAACCCAAAATGGCTGGCACATATTACGTTGGTTTCTTTTGATGAAGTCCGTTCCCACCTATTTCATGGCCCATCTTCCCGGAGCCCCAGCAACCAATGAGTCCCCAAATTTTCATCAGCCACGCCGACTCCGACAAAGAAATCGCCCTTCGCCTGTACGACGACCTGAGCCAAGCCGGATTGTCGCCCTGGATGGCGAAAAAAAACCTGCTGTCCGGCCAAAATCGCCAGAACGCGATCAAAAAGGCCATCCGGGAGAGCCAGTGTTTTTTGGCGCTGCTTTCCGAAGATTCGATTTCCAAACGCGGGCAGGTGCAGCGGGAATTCAAGATCGCCAAGGATTTCCAGAATGAACATCCGGCGGATGGGATATTCATCATTCCGGTTCGGGTCGAGGACTGCGAGGCGGCCGATCCGGCACAACAATTACAAAAATGCACCGGTGGATGGCCGTGCGTGGGTGGATGATCCGCGCGGCCCGAACCGGGTGCTCCGGGGCGGCTCCTGGACCTACGACGCCGGGCTTTGCCGCTCGGCGGCCCGGGACCCCAGGACGCCCGACGGGCGGTTCGTCAGCCGGGGCTTCCGGGTCCTCGCAGTCCGGTGGACAAGTTCAGGCCCAGGTGACTAGCGGAGGCCGAAAATTGTTTTTTGCATTTCGTAGGGTGGGCAAAATCCCGCCACCGAACGTCATTCCTGCCACGGAATTGACCGGGATTTTGCCCACCATGCCATGCGCTCAATTACATGCCATGGTGGGCAAAATGCCAACCCAAACCGCGTTCATTGGCAACTCCCGGCGGCATTTTGCCCACCCTACATGAACACGTCTCACGGTACGGTGTAGGGTGGGCAAAATCCCGCCACCGAACGCCATTCCTGGCACGGAATTGACCGG
>CAYFVR010000168.1:0-1160 GCA_964346545.1 uncultured Desulfobacterales bacterium
GCCGTTTCGGGACAAATCGATCGCACCCTGTATGGTGCCAATATCCTGGGGCACATGAAAAACGGCGGCACATAAGTCGTTCCCCTGAAAGAAAAAAGCCAAAAGAAATCCGACCGCGACCAAAGATTTTCGACCGTTTTTCATGGAGCCTCCTTTACCGTTAAAGATAATGTCTGGAGGCGCATGGAAGGCGGAAATAGAGGAGTTGAAAGAAAAGCCAGAGACCAGAGCAAGGGCCCCCCGAACCGCCTCTCTCAAGCAACCCGGCTATCTCATTGAGACCCGTGGCTTTCCGTCCCTGTTTTGCAATCAGGTTTGGCTTTTATTGATTATTATCCCATAAAGGGTTTTCCAAAAGATGTCAAGCGATTCGGCTGGGACAATCAAATGTAAAATTTTTAAAAATTTTAGAAATAGCCGCATGCATCCAAGAGGCAATAATCGTAAATATCGAGAGCCAATTACGAATGATTTCCCAAATATTTTGCCCCATCTTTGTTTATCCGATTGCAGATCCCTTCCAAAGTTCACACAAGGAATTATTGAAAAAAATTATATAAATTAATCAAAAATTAGACATTCTTCCTTGCTCATAAAGATTCCACGCGGAGCAGAGGACCATCACCGCTTCAAATCCAAAAACCGCCGCCACCCCTCCCGCTCCATCACTCCCGCCTTCTCAATCACCACGCTTTCCTGCTTCGCCATGAAATCCGCCAACTTTTTCAGCAGCGGCGGCGAGGCCAGGGCCATCATCCGCAAGGCCAAAAGCCCGGCGTTTCGCGCATTGTTGATGGCCACCGTGGCGACGGGAACGCCTTTGGGCATTTGGACGATGGAGAGAAGCGAGTCGATGCCCGAGAGCGTTCCGGTTTCCACGGGCACGCCGATGACGGGAAGCGGGGTGATGGCGGCGACCATGCCCGGCAGGTGGGCGGCGCCGCCGGCGCCGGCGATGATCACCTTCAGCCCGCGATCCACCGCGTCCTCGGCGTATTCGTACAGCCGTTTGGGCGTTCGGTGGGCGCTGACGATCGTCACCTCGGCGGGCACCTCGAATTCTTCGCACACCTCGGCCGCCGCCCGCATGACGGGCAGGTCCGAGTCGCTGCCCATGATGATTCCAATGTCCACCGTGGTCATGCCGTCCTCCGGAAAAC
>CAYFVR010000168.1:1260-10436 GCA_964346545.1 uncultured Desulfobacterales bacterium
CCTCCGCGGCCCGCAACGCCCGTTCCCGCGCCGCTTCGCGGGTATCGGCAATCGCCGTGATATGCCCCATCTTTCGGCCCGGGCGGCAGGTTTCCTTTCCGTAAAGATGCAAATGCACCCCATCCATGGCGAGCGCTTCCTCGTAACCCCGATAAATGGTCGGCCCCGCTTCTCCGGTTCCGATCAGATTCACCATGGCCGCCGCGGAATGCATTCGCGTGGAACCCAGCGGCAAGCCCAAAATGCCCCGGAGGTGCTGCTCGTACTGATCCGTCTCGGCCGCTTCGATGGTCAGGTGGCCGGAGTTGTGGGGACGCGGCGCGATCTCGTTGATGATCACTTGCCCGTCCCGGGCGATGAAAAGCTCTACCGCAAAAATGCCCGCCCCACCCAGATCGGCCACCGCCGCCTCGGCAATTCGCCGCGCTTCCTTGGCGGTGGCGTCGGGGATTTCGGCGGGATACAGCACGGCGCAAACCAGATGAAGGTCCGGGTCCATCTCCATTTCCACCGCCGGGTAGGATCGGCATTGGCCGGCCGGCGTTCGCGCCACCAGCACCGCGATCTCCCGATCCATGTCCACCGGCGCTTCCAGCAGGCTTGGGCCGGCCAGGGGCAAATCGGCCGGACCCGGTTCACCGCCGGGACCATCCGTTTCTTCCCGTCGCCGCAACATGGCCACGCCGCGTCCGTCGTATCCCCCAAAACGGAGTTTCTGCACCGCCGGAAGTCCGAAATCGCGGAGTACCGCCTTCGCCCCCTCCGGGTCCACGCTCGGATCGGGAAGCTCCGCGAACCGGGGCACCGGAAGACCGGCCGCCTCGGCTCGCCGCCGCTGGGCCAGCTTGTCCTGAATCACGCGAATGACCGCCGGCGCGGGATGGACCGGAATGCCCTCGGCGGCGATGCGGTCCAGGGCCTCGACGCTGACCGACTCGATCTCCACGGTCACGGCGTCGGGACGACGGGAATATGAATCTCCGCCCTCGCCCGGACCTTCCGACGGCTCTAAATCGCCGCGATCCGATTCCAGGCCGGCGGCCCGCAGAACGTCGTCGTAGTCTCGAAAGGAGCCAAGGACTTGGCCAGCGGTGGTCGCGGCGGCCGGACAGTCCGGCGTCGGATCGAGAACCGTCAAGGCGATGTCCAGCCGGGCCGCCGCCTCGCCGAGCATTCGGCCCAGTTGACCGCCGCCGAGGACCAGCACCTTCGTTCCCCCGCGGCGTTCGACGGAAAGGGCTTCACCCAAGGGCGTTCGGCCGGGGCGAGAATCGCCGCCCTCCATTTCCGGGGCGCGCACAACCATGGTATCACGAAATTCCTTTCGAGCAGATGCTTTCCGGCGGCCGACCGGGGCAATCCTCGTCCTTGCCCGAGCTTCGGAATTTGGACGATTTTACCGGGGAGACCGTTGAAAATGAAACCGGACAAGTCGAAACAGACAGGTTGACCAGATAGATTCACCAGATAGATTCAAAGGCACACGCGCTACCACACCGCCACCCGCAAGTCAACACTCCATAACCATTTGATTTAGAATTGATTTCAATATGCCGCCCCAAAAAATACAATTTTGTTCGCCAGGGGGCTTCTCATTCACCGCATCTCCGCGCTCCGGTCTCATCGGTTGACGCTCTCCCCCCCCTTGACGTATAGTCCGAGCCATTCGAGCGTTATCCCTCCCAACCTCTTTAAACTCATGGGTTAACTTCAATGCCGTTCACTTTGGGAGTTCAACGGACGAATGGGCCCGATAGTCCGAAGGCGACTGAAATTCGACGCCATACATTTTTGCCAAAACGAACGGCATTGGGTTTAATCTCGCAAGCCTATCCCACGGGAGCCACACCGCCATGACCGACCACGACGCCGCCGAAGCCACCCCCCAAAAAAACCCCGACATTTTCGACCTCTGCGTCATCGGCTGCGGACCCGCCGGATTCGCGGCCGCCATTCGCGCGCTGGATTTCGGCAAACACGTCTGCATCATCGAGGGCGGGGAAATCGGCGGGGCGGGCGTGATGTGGGGGGCGCTGGCCTCCAAGACCATGTGGGAGCTGGCCAAGGACTACGCCATCGCCATGAAGATGGACCGGGGATACCGGGCGGCGGGAATGAACGTGGACTACCGGGAGGTCCGTCGCACCGTCATCCAGGCCGCCAAGGAAAAGCAGTACCAGATGCGCTCCCAGCTCGAAACTTTCGCGCCGGATCGCTGGCCCGGGCCGGGCTCCATCACCCACAAGCGCGGCTGGGGCCGATTCGCCTCCAAAAACCGGGTGGAAATCCAGGGCAACAACGGAAAAACCGAATCGGTGAACGCCAAATTTTTCCTCATCGCCACCGGCTCCACCCCGCGAAGCTTTCCGCACATCAAAGTGGACCAAAAACGGATTTTCAACAGCGACGGCATCCTCAACCTCCAGAGCTTTCCCCAGCGGCTGCTCATCGTGGGGGCCGGCATCATCGGTTGCGAATACGCCACCATCTTCTCCAATTTCGGCCAGACGCGGGTCTACGTGGTGGACCACGCCGAGCGGGTCATCCCCTACGAAGACGAGGACATCAGCGATTTCGTCAACGACAACTTGGTGAAAAACGGCGTTCGGATCATCCACTCCGCCAAGCTGCGGGACATCATTCCCCACAAGGATTTCCTGGAAGCCATCCTGGATTTCAAGGACGGCCATTCCGAGGTCGTCGAGGCCGACGCCGCGCTGATTTCCATCGGCCGCACCTTCGACATGTCCCACCTGGGGCTGGAAAATTTGGGGATCGACACCAGTCAGCGGGGCATTCTGAAAACCGACGAAAACTGCCGCCTGAAAGACAATGTTTACGCCGCCGGCGACATCACCCACCATCCCGCCCTGGTCAACATCGCGGAGATGGAAGGCCGCTTCGCCGTGAAGCACATGTTCGACCGGGTCAAATACCCGCTCAACTACGAAAACATGTCCACCGTGATGTTCTTCTACCCGGCGGTGGCCGCCGTGGGCCTGAACGAAAAGACCTGCCAGCGGAAAAAAATTCCCTATCGGGTGGCCTACTACGCCAACGCCCTGGTCAACCGGGCCATCGCCATGCGGGCCAGCCACGGCTTCGTCAAAATCATCATCTCCGACGACGAGAACGAACGCATCCTCGGAATGCGGGCCGCCGGTCCCCAGGCGTCCAGCACCATCATGTCCATCGCCCATTTCATGAACCAGGGCAGCAACATCGCCGACGTGCTCAGGTCGATCTATCCCCACCCCACCATCACCGAAGGCATTCTGGAATGCTGCCGGATGCTCAAGGAAAAGTCGGTGTTCAAACCCCACGCCTTTCCCCAGTTTCTCCGCATCCGCCGCTGGCGCCCGGAGGTGGGCTTCGTCGGCGAAGACGACGACGCCCCCGCTCAGATCACGCCCCGGTAGAAGGCCAGCTTTTTGGCGTAGGGCGCGAAGAGTCCCTCCACCTTTTCCCGTTCATTCTTTTCCAGCGGGCTCGACGCCCGGCCGGCATGGACCAGTTCTTCAACCTCCCGGGGAGAGGAACATCCCACGATGGCCACCGTGATGGGATGGGACAGCGCGTACCGCACCAGCAGCTCCGCCGTCACGCCGTATTTCAGCAAGACGTAGTGGGAGGCGCCCAGGATTTTCATGCCCACCACGGCGATTCCCCGGGTCCGGGCGGCCGGCAGCGTTTCGTCCAAAAATCCGCCAAGGGCCGCCTCCACCGGGTTGACCGGCAACATCACGCTGTCCACCGGCCATTCCCCCACCGCGCGGGTCAGAATCGACGGATCGTGATGACCCGTCACGCCGATGTGTTTCACCGTGCCTTCCGAGCGGGCCGATTCGAAGGCTTCCAGCGCTCCGCCCTTGCCGCCAATCGCCCGCAGGTCGTCCTCGGTGCGCACGTCGTGGATTTGCCACAGGTCCAGCCGGTCGGTTTTCAGGCGGGAAAGCGTCTCCTCCAGATCGCGCAGCGCGCCGTCCCGATCCCGGGAGGCCGATTTGCTGGCCTGGAACACCGCGTCCCGCTTTTCCGGCGCGGCCCCGTAGACCGCGCCGTAATATTTCTCGCTGTCCGCGTAGACCCGGGCGCAGTCGCAGTAGGTGACGCCGGCGTCCAGGGCGGTTCGAATCACCTCCGTGGCGGCTTCTTCGCGCCCGTGGGTCCGCAGCACGCCCTCCCCGCCCAGACCCACGCGGGTCACCCGCGGTCCCTGGGATCCAAATGTTCTTTGGGGAATGTTCGGGCTGGTTTCCGTCATTATAAACTCCCTTCCGACCGGGACGTGTCCCGATCTCGCAACCATTCAAAAATTTCCGCCGCCTGGCGACGAGTTTCCTCCGGCGAGCCGCCGTTGTCGATGACCCGGTCGGCCCGCCGCCGTTTTTCCTCGATGGACATCTGGGCGTCGATCCGGGCCCGGGCGTCGGCTTCGGATCGGCCGTCGCGTTCCATCAGCCGCTTCAACTGGACCGATTCCGGCGCGTAAACCACCAGCACCGGTCGCAGCCGGGCCTCCATGCCCGATTCGAACAACAGCGGCACGTCCTGAATCACCACGGCGTCCGGATTCCGCTTCCGGATTTCGGAAATCCGCTCGCCCATCCACCGGAACACCCGGGGATGGACGATTTCTTCCAGCCGGCGCCGGGAAATCGGATCGGAAAAAACCCGGCGACCCATTTCCTCCCGGTCCAATTCGTCATCCGGCCCCAAAATTTCCCGCCCAAAGGCCGCCACGATCTCCTCCCAGGCCGGCGTTTCGCGCCGCACCGCGGCCCGGGCCGCCTCGTCGGCGCAGACGATCTCCGCGCCCAGTTCCCGGAAAAAACCGGCGACGGTGGATTTTCCCGTGGCGATCCCTCCGGTGAGTCCGGCGGTTTTCATGGTCTCGGATCTTTCGACGCTCCGAAAGCGGCATGAAAAATATTCTGATATTTCTTGCGATTAGGGTTCATATTCCCCAACCTTTCGGTTGACAATGCGCTTGGTATGTGGATAATTGAAGCCCATCTGGACCCGTGGTCCGTTTTTTTTGTCATTCGTTTAACAGCAATGTTACGCCAATGACCGCTTGGAGGCCCCCCAATGGCGAACCATCGCAACAAATGGAATCATACCGAAACGTTCACCTCCCAGGAAATGAACTTTTTCAAACGCATGAGCCCCCGCGTCGATCAGCCCGTCCGGCTGGCGACGGAAACCAAGTCCACCCGCGATCCGGACCTGGAGCCCACGTCCCGTCCCCTGAACCCGACCTACCTGGTGGCCCTGGTCGGCTTCGCCGGCATTCTCTTCTTCCTCACCGGCGCCATCTGACCCGCGAGCCGCCGTCCTTCGTCGCCCGCCGACCCGGCCGGAAACCTCCCCCGGAAACGATCGTTCGGAATGGCGCCTTTTTCGGATCCACCGGGGAAACGCCCGGCCGTCTCCGGACCTCCCAGCCCGCGCAAGGAAACGCGTCCATCCATGGAACTCATATCGAATCAGGACTTCACCGATCCCCGGGTCAACCTGGCGCTGGAAGAATATTGTCTGCGGCGCAAGGAACTGACCGGCGACTACCTCCTGTTCTACGTCAACGAGCCGTCCATCATCATCGGCCGGAACCAGAACACCATCGAGGAAATCAACGCCGACTACGTGAAGGACAACGGCGTACACGTAATTCGCCGGGTTTCCGGCGGCGGGGCGGTCTACCAAGATCTGGGCAACCTCAACTTCAGCTTCCTGACCCGGTACGACCGTTCCTTTTTCCATAATTTCCGAAAGTTCACCGAACCGGTCATCGCGGCCCTCGCCCTTATGGGCGTTCACGCCGAACTCACGGGGCGGAACGACATTCTGGTGGAGGGCCGGAAAATTTCCGGCAACGCCCAGTACGCCTCCGGAAAACGGATGTTGAGCCACGGGACCCTGCTCCTGGACTCCCGGCTGGAATCGGTGGTGGCGGCGCTCAACGTCAACAACGACAAAATCACCTCCAAGGGGCTCAAGTCGATCCGGAGCCGGGTGGCCAACATCGCGGAGTATCTGGAATCGCCTCTTTCCATGGCCGATTTCAAGGCCCGGCTGGTGGAATCGATCTTCGCGCCCTTCGGCGGCGTTCGGGAACGGCCCCTCGACGAAGCCGATTGGGAGGCGGTCCACCAACTGGCCGCGGAAAAGTACGGATCCTGGGACTGGAATTTCGGCCGATCCCCCGCCTTCAACATCCAGCGGGTCCATCGGTTTCCCTTCGGCCAGATCGACGCCCGGGTGGACGTGGCCAAGGGACGAATCCAGGAGGTCCGGATTTTCGGCGATTTCATCGGCATGGGGGAAATCGCGGAATTGGAGGACCGTCTGCGCGGCGCGATCTACCGGAAAGACGCCCTGGACGAAGTCCTTTCGGACGTCGATCTCTCCCGGTATTTCGGCGACATTTCCACCGAGGAATTCCTGAAATTTCTCGCTCCGGAGTGAGGAACCTTTCCGCGCCCATCACATTGGGTCCCACCTTGGCGACCCGCTCGGAAGGCGGCCTTCTCCCCTTCAGGCGATCCCGCCGTTGGCCAACAGAATCTGCCCGTTGACCCAGCCGCCCTCCGGCCCGGCCAGAAAGGCCACCACCCCGGCGATATCCTCCGGCCGGCCCAGCCGACCCATGGGGCACATCTCCGCCATCCGTTTTTTGTCCGCTTCGGTTTTCCCCTCGTTGAACAGCTCCGTTTCCACCGGCCCGGGGGCCACGGCGTTCACGGTGATCCGCTTTCCGGAAAGCTCCTTGGCGAAGGTTTTCGTCCAGATTTCCACCGCCGCCTTGGTTCCCGCGTACACCGAATAGCCGGGAAGGGCCATGGCGTTGACGGTGCTGGTCAGGTTGACGATCCGACCGCCGTCGGCCACCAGTCGGGCCGCCTCCCGCAACGCCATGAAGACGCCCCGGGCGTTCACGGCGAAGAGCCGGTCGTATTCCTCGTCGGTCACCTCTTCGATGGGCGGCCGATGCGGCAGGGCGACGCCGGCGTTGTTGACCAGAATGTCCAGCGCGCCGAACTGGTCGATGGTGGTCTTGAACAGCTTGCGGATATCCTCGGTTTTGGAAACGTCGGCCTGGACGGCCACGGCCCGGACGTTGTTCTTTTGAATCCGCGCCGCCGCCGCGTCGGCCTGTTTGTGTTCGTTTCTGTAGTTCACCACCACATTTGCTCCGTCGGCGCCCAGCCGCTCCGCGATGGCGCGGCCGATGCCGCGGGACGCGCCGGTGACCAGGGCGACTTTTCCGGCAAGAGGTTGGGGATCGGACATGGTTTCTCCTTTTCTTCGGGGTGAACCGCATGGAAGAATCGCGTGGGAAATGGCGTTTGGCACGCCTCGTTCCCGGCGATTTCATCCGGTGGGAACGGCCGCTCGGGGTCGGTCCATTTCGGACGAAGAGAGGGGATTATTTGGATTCCGGAAGGATTCGGAAAATCTGGTAGGGCTGGCCGGGATCGCGTCCCAGATGAATCTGGGAGGTGGTGACCACCATCAATCCGTCCGGCCCCATGGCGAAGCTGTCCGGCCAGCGCAGGCGGCGATCTTCAACCACGGTTTCCAGCGCGCCGGCCGAGGTGTAGCGGCGCACGGCGTCGTCCTCGATGGCGGAGAGGTAGAGATTGCCCTCGGCGTCGAACATGATGCCGTCGGCCGCGCCGGTGCGGTCCACAATTTCCACCTGTGCGGCGATTTCATTGTCCGCGAGGGTTTCGTTGCGGAGGGCTGCGGTGGGAATCCGATAGAGGGATCGTCCGGAAAGGGCCTGATAGTACAGGTGTTCCCGATCCGGCGTCAGGGCCAGCCCGTCGGCGTGAACCTGGGGAACGGTGCCGTCGGGTCGAACCCAGGGTTTGCCGCCGATGTTCAAGGTGATGTTTTCGCCGTGGGCGGAGGGATGGTCGTCCAGCACCCGCCGCACCGCGCCGGTTTCCAGGTTGACCACCAGCAGCGCTCCTTCGCCGGAGTCGGTGATGTAGGCGGTGCGGCTTCCGGTGTCCACCCGAACGTCGTTCAGATAGGAATTTTTCGGCGCGGCTTCCGTATCAAACAGGAATTGTTCAATCGCCACGCCGGTGTGAATGTCGAATTTCATCAGCTTGGGTCCGCCGTCCACCACGCCGGAAAAGCGGGGATTGGCGGGATCCAGCACCCAGAGATAATTTTCGTCGTCGATGTAGACGCTTTGGACGCAGACCCAGTGTTCGGCGGGGGCTTTTCCTTCGCTCCAGTTGTTCCATTTTTGGTTGGGAAAGGGGGCGAGCTTTCCGTAGATGGTCAGTTCCGCCACGGAGACGGGCACGTCGTCGGACCAGCGGGGGAAGTTGACGAACATGCGGCCTTCTTGGGAAACGGCCACGCCGGTCCACTGCCGGGGCGAAGAGGCGATTTCGTCCAGCTCCGCCGCGGGGGCGAGGGCGGGAAGGGCCAATAGCAAAGCGAACAGCGCGGAAACGAACCGGGCGACGGGCTTCATGCTTCCTCCTTTTGAATTTATCTATCGGAAAGTACTTTGGAAATGGTAAGTCGGGGAATGGGGGGCGTCAATGCGGGGCCTGGAATCCAGCTATGGATTTTGGAGGAAGTGGAAGATTTTGATTCGAGGAAAATGAGGTATTGATTCCCATTTGGCAAGAAGTATAGTGGAATAGAGGCTGTTTCGGCGTTGGCCGAACCCTGAAAGGCCGGAAAATTGAACATCGAACGGCAGGAAATGTTCATGACGCCAACGACTCCGACCACAATAGAAGGAGGAATGGAATGGATGCCAGCCTGACGGTTACCGTGGACCCATCCACTTTGGAGAAGGCCGAGAATTACGCGCGTCAAAACAACCAGAGCCTTTCGGAGCTGGTTCAAAAATACCTTCAATTTCTCGCAAATTACACGGAGGATGAGGAGCCGGAAATGTCGCCGATCGTTCGCGAACTGGCTGGAGTAATTACGCTGGACTCTTCTACGGATGTGAGAGCCGAATACCGGGAATATCTGTCGAAAAAGTATGATCCGTGATGAAATTATTTGTTGATTCCGATGTGATCCTCGATCATCTCTCGGAGCGGGACCCTTTCCGAAAAGATGCTGCAAGGCTTTTCTCCTTATTTTCGGATTTCGAAGATTCCATTCAGCATGAAGCGGCATTGGCCGGCAGAATC
>CAYFVR010000169.1:0-10408 GCA_964346545.1 uncultured Desulfobacterales bacterium
GCCGAACTTCGATACCGCCGAACTTGTCAAAGCCTTCGCAGTTTAGAGAGATCAATCCCGGAATTGGCGGCCGGTTCGGCGGCGGAACGGGGAGAGACCATGAAAAGCAAAATTGATCGCAGCATTTTTGAACGGGCCACGCCGCGACCGGCGGCAACCGAAATGGAAATCGAAAAGAATCCCGTCGTCGGCGTTTCCGCGTCCCGCGCGACGGCGGAAATCCCCCGTTCCGTCCAAGGCGATCCCCAAATCTCCCCCCCGAGCCGCGCCGCGCTCCGGGCCTTTGGCCAACTTCGAGACGCTCTCCTGGCCGGAGACGGGGAGGCCCGGGCCGACCTGGACGCCTTTGCCGGCGAAGACCGGGAATTGCTTTCGGACCTCAACGCCATGCTGGACCGGGCCGCCGGCGCCGCCCGGAACGACCTGACCGGCCGCCTTGTGCAATTGGCCAAAGGAGAACCGCCGGAACCGGTGGCGGACCCGGAAACCGAGGCCGAATCGGCCCTGAATCGGGTGATCGACGGCCTTTCCGGCGTGACCGAAGCGGCGGAAATCCTGGGCCGAATGGTGAAAAACGACCACGAAGGCAAGGTGGAGTCGGAACATCCGGGCATCTTCGGCGAAGTGGGCCGGCGGGTCAATTTCATCCGGACGCAGCTTCGCCACATCACCGCCACCGTGGAGCACATCGCCGCCGGCGACTTGGACGATCTGGAGGGATACCGGCGCATCGGCCGCCGGTCGGAAAACGACCACATCGGCCCCGCATTCATCGCCATGATGGAAAACATCGCGGGGCTGGTGGCCGAAGTGGGCAACCTGACCGACGCCGCCATGGACGGAAAACTTTCCGTTCGCGGCGACGCGGATCGTTTCGAGGGGGCCTACGCCCGCATCGTCCAGGGGATCAACAACACCCTGGACGCGGTCATTCTGCCCCTGCGGGAGGCGGCCGACCGGATCGCGGCGGTCAGCGTGGGGGAAATTCCGCCGCCCATGGGGGAGGACTATCGCGGCGATTTTCGCGCGCTCCAGGAGAACATCAACCGGCTGGTGGCGGAAATCGGCGGGGTGACCCAACTGGCCGAGGCCATCAGCCGGGGGGATTTGGAGGTGGAGGTTCGGCTCCGATCCGAGGGCGACGCCCTGATGAAGGCCCTGGCCCGGATGGTGAAGGAGCTGACCGCCATCGCCTCCGCCATTCAGATCGCCGCGGACGAAGTGGCCTACGCCGGGCAGGAAATCGCGTCCAGCGCCACCCAGATGTCCGAAGGGGCCACCGAGCAGTCGGCCAGCGTGGAGGAAATCTCCAGCTCCATGGAGCAGATCAACAGCACCGTGGCCCACAACGCCGACAACGCCCGGGAGACCGCCGCCATCGCGACCCGGCTGGCCGAGGACGCCGAAGAGGGGGGCCGCTCGGTGCGGGAGACGGTCTCCGCCATGAAGCAGATCGCCGAACGGATCACGGTGATCGAGGAGATCGCCCGCCAGACCAACATGCTGGCCCTGAACGCCGCCATCGAGGCCGCCCGGGCCGGGGACCACGGCCGGGGCTTCGCCGTGGTGGCCGCCGAGGTGCGCAAACTGGCCGAACGCAGCCAGACCGCCGCCAAGGAGATCGGCGCGCTCTCCGGCCAGTCGGTGGAGATCGCCGAGCGGGCCGGGGGCCTCATCGACAACATCGTGCCGGGGGTCCGAAAAACCTCGGAGCTGGTCCAGGAAATCGGGGCCTCCAGCGGGGAACAGGCCAACGGCGTCCGCCACATCACCGAGGCCATCCATCAGCTCGACAACGTGGTGCAGCAAAACGCCAGCGGGACGGAACAGATGGCCGCCACCAGCCAGAGATTGGCCGACGCGGCGGCCCAACTTCGCCAATCCGCCGGTTTTTTTCACATCCGTCGAAGCGAGGGGGACGATCGGGACGCCAACCGCCGGCCCGGCCCGGCCGGCGCTTCGGCGAAGACCGGCGCGGAACCGTCCGCCCGGCCCGGCACAACGGATTTCGGTCTCCAAAACGGCCGGAATTCGGGGGTCCGGTTGAAGCTGGAGCCGCCCGAAGAAAACGATTTCGAGCGGTATTGACCATGAACGAAATCGCGGCGACAAATTTCGCCGACGCTTCGGACGGCTATCTGATTCTCCTCCTCGCCGGACGGCCGGCGGCCCTGGACATCTCTCGGATCCAGGAGGTGGTGGACCCCGCGCCGCTCACCCCGGTGCCGCGAATGCCCGAATTTCTCCGGGGCGTGATGAACCTGCGGGGGAACGTGGTGACGGTGGTGGACCTGGCCCTGAAACTGGGCCTTGGGCCCGCCCGTCCGGGTCCGGACGCCTGCGTGGTGCTGGCCGCCGCAACCCTGGCGGGAGAGCCGACCCGGCTGGGCATTCCCGCCGACGCGGTGCGGGAGGTGGCCCACCTGCCGCCGGAATCCATTCAGCCGCCGCCGCCCCTGGGACTCGGCCTTCGATCCGAAATGGTGCGGGGCGTGGCCGATCGGAACGGCGATTTTCTGCTGGTGCTGGACCTGGACCGGGCCTTGGCCGACCTGGGGGCCGAACCCGCCCCGGATTCGCCGACGGCGGATAAACGCCGGCCGGGGAACGATCCGGTGCTGGATCTGGAGCGGAACTAGGTCTCCGACGGACGGAAAGGTTTGGAGGGAAAACCGGGACTCCGGCCGGAAGGAACGGGGGTTCCGGTTTCGACGGGACGAAAAGGTGGCCGAAGCCGCAGGGGAATTTCGGAAGGGGAGGGGGGAGGGTGAAGAACAAGATCAAGGTGCTGGTGGTGGACGATTCCGCGATCGTCCGGCAGACCCTGCGGGACATCCTGTCTTCGGACCCGGACATCGAGGTTTGCGGCACGGCCGCGGACCCCTACATCGCGGCCAACAAAATCAACAAGGAAGTGCCCGACGTCATCACGCTGGACGTGGAAATGCCCCGGATGGACGGCATCACCTTCCTGCAAAAGATCATGACCCAGCATCCCATTCCCGTGGTGATGTGTTCCAGCCTGACCGAAAAGGGATGCGAAACCACCCTGCGGGCCCTGGAATACGGGGCCGTGGACATCATCCTGAAGCCGCGATTGGGGGCGAAAAAATTTCTGGAGGAATCGCGGATCACCATCTGCGATTCGGTGAAGGCGGCGGTTCGTGCCCGGGTGAAAAAGAAAACCGGATACCGCCCCCGCTCGATCCCCCCCTCCCGGGCCGTGGAGAAAAAGCTGACGGCGGACGCCATCCTGCCGGGGCCCTCCTCCTCGGCCATGGTCCGCACCACCGAAAAGGTGGTGATGGTGGGCGCGTCCACCGGCGGGACCGAGGCGTTGAAGGTTTTTTTGGAGGCCATGCCGCTGGACGCCCCCGGCATCGTGGTGGTGCAACATATGCCGGAAAAATTCACCCGGGCCTTCGCCGACCGGCTCAACACCACCTGCCGAATTGAAGTGAAGGAGGCCGAAGACGGCGACAGCGTGCTGCGGGGCCGAGCCCTGATCGGGCCGGGGAACCGACACATCCTGCTGAAGCGCAGCGGCGCCCGATATTACGTGGAGGTCAAGGACGGCCCTCTGGTCTGTCGCCACCGCCCCTCGGTGGACGTGCTGTTCCGCTCCGCGGCCCGGTACGCCGGCGCCAACGCGGTGGGGGTCATCATGACCGGCATGGGGGACGACGGGGCCCGGGGAATGTTGGAGATGAAAAACGCCGGCGCGTTCACCATCGCCCAGGACGAGGCATCCTGCGTGGTGTTCGGCATGCCCTTCGAGGCCATCAAACGGGGCGCGGCGGACAAAGTGGTGGCGCTGGAGGCCATTTCCAGCTCCGTTTTGCGGCATTGCGCCCATGCCTAGGTCCGACCGCCCCGCGCCCCACCGCGACCGAAAGATCATCCGCATTCACATCGGGGAATACTACGCCAGCCGCCAGACCCGGGTGGTCTACACGCTTTTGGGCTCCTGCGTCGCGGTCTGTCTGCACGATCCGATTCGCCGGGTGGGGGGCATGAACCACATTCTGATGCCCGGCAAGGCGGATTTGAACAACTTTGACGCCTCGGCCCGATACGGCATCAACGCCATGGAATTGCTGATCAACCGCATCATGAATCTGGGCGGCCGACGGGAAAACCTTCGCGCCAAGGTATTCGGCGGGGCGCGGACCCTTTCCACCATTCCCTTCGAAAACAGCATGGGCCCCAAAAACGAGGCCTTCGCGGTGGAGTTCCTGGAGCGGGAAAGCATTCCCATCGTCGGCAAGGACATGGGCGGCAACCGATCCCGGCGGATCTATTTTCACACGGATTCGGGCGACGTTTACCTGAAACGGGGCAAGCCGATTCAGCTCACCGCCATCCCCATCGAAGAACAGAAGGTGCGGGATCGGGTCGCCCGCGAAGTGGACGAAAAAGGGGACGTCACGCTGTTTTGAGGCGAAAGGCGCGGGAAATGGCATTTCCGGAAAGGAGGAATCAATGGAATGGACGGAAATCTGCGGAAACAAAGCGCTGCAAAATCTTCCTTTCAAAATCCAGACGGATCGTTGGGGAAATATCGTGATGAGTCCCGCCAGCAATGAACATGGCATCTTCCAGGCCAAAATCGTCGCGGCCCTCAGCCGGCTCCTGGATTCGGGTACCATTATTTCGGAATGTTCGGTGGGTACCGAGGAGGGGGTGAAAGTCGCGGATGTGGCCTGGGCTTCGGAAGTCTTTATGGAACGAAATCGGGGGAAAAATCCGTTTCCGGAAGCCCCGGAAATCTGCGTGGAAATCTTGTCTCCCTCCAACTCGGAAGGAGAAATGGCAGAAAAGAAGGCCCTGTATATTTCCAAGGGCGCCAAGGAATTCTGGGTTTGTGGAACCGACGGGGTCATCCGTTTTTTTGATGCCGGTGGGCCGAAGCCCCAAAGTGAACGCGTACCCGAATTTCCGAACCGGATATCCGAATAAATCCGGCCATTTTTTGGCATCGGCCACTTGGCGATGGAAAATTCCGATCAATTGGGGCTTTGACAGCGTGGACAGTACCACCCGTTTCGTCCGGACACCTTGATTTTTTCCAGTTCTCCCCCGCAATTGGGGCATTGATTGTCCCGTCCCCGATGGGCCGTCAGCAGGCGCTCCGGAATTTCCGCCGGGTCCACCTTCGCGGAGTCGGGCAATTCGGGCATATCGTTTTTCCTCCATCGTTTGAACGAGGGAACCGGCCGGTAACGGAAAGGGCCGCTTGCACGGCCATGACCCATTTGGGGATCGGATTTCCGGCCCCGTCCAGTCGAGGTTCCCCCCCTTCCAACGGCTCTCGGCGGAGCACTTCCTCCATGCCGTCAAAGGCGACCCGAACCTCAACGCCCCGCTCTTCGGCAAAGGGTCGGATTTTCTCCATGGCTTTTTGGTCTCCCGCCTCGACGATTTCCGAACCCAAGTGGGTGAAAATGGCCCGGGGTTTAGACCCCAGGCATGGTCCGGATGGCAGTGGGTCAGCACGATCGCCTGGGGGTTGTGGTCCTGGAAGCGGTCCAGCCAGTCTTCGCCACAGTCGATCATTACCCGCTTCCCCCGATATTCCACCAGCGTGGCGGTATGTCTCCGATGTCGATCGGTGGCGGCGTCGATGTAGCCGCGAGTGCCGAGGAAGGTGAGTTTCATGGGGGCGGCTCCAGGGCCAGGTAGGGGTTCCCGACAGGCGTTTTTCCAAGGGTCTCGGAGCGGCGAGCCGGTCAAGTCCTGCTTGCGTCCGCCGACCAAACTTCCACGGGAAGTGCGAAAACCGCAATGGGGGAAAAACCCGAAACGGGGGCCGGAAGCCTACCGTCCGGAAGCGAATCGGGCCAGCAAGGACGATCGCACCTGGGACGCGAATCGGTATTCCAAATCAATGCTGTTCAACAGGGATCGACGAAGTCCCGCGCTCGCTTCGATCTGAACGCCGCGCCCGGCGTGTCCCCGATTGCAGAGGTTGCGGGAATGAAGCCCCCGCAGACCGCCAGTGGCCTCCCGCACCGGAAACCCCGCTTCCGACAGCGATTCCGCGATGGTTTCGGCCAATCCAACCGCCTTGCCGCCGACCATCACAAAATGTTCCTCGCCACGAACGCCGTGGACCGTCACCGCCAAGTGGGCCAGTCGAACGGCCGCCAAACAACGGGGCTCGTCGAATCGATGGGCGGTCAAATGGAGCTTCCAGTTTTCCGATGGCCGAACGCCTCGGAATTCATAGACGGAAAATTCCTTCCCGGCGATGGCCCGGGCGATCCGCCCCGTTCCCGGTTCAATCCGCCCGGCGTGGGGCGCGGCGATCATTACCGGCCATTTTCCTCTGGACAGACGGATTTCGAAATCCACGCCTGCCCGCATCTGCCGGGACAACTCGGCGAAACTGGAAAAACGATCGGCCATGCGCACATCCTTTCCCGGCCGGACAGGAGAGGGAAACGCGGCGATTTTTTGAGCCGGAAAAAGCCGAACGTCGGCTCAAGTCGCCGGATTTCCGCCGAGGCTTCGAACTTTCCCCAACCGCCATCTCGGGAAACCGGTCCTCCGCGCCATATAAAAACGGGAGCGGAAATCCGCTCCCGTTTCGAACTCTCCAATAAAGGCAATGCCGTTCATTTGGGGATTCCAAATGAAGGTTGGAACCTGATTGGCCAAGGGCGTATGCGATACGCCCCGACCCAATCGCGTCCAAATGAACGGTATTCCAGCGAAAGACGAATTACTTCTCCATGGAGATGACCACCATGCCGCCGCGTCCGCGTCGGATGAGGAAATTCACGGTGTCGCCGGAATTTACGGATTCGTAGATCTGCTTGAATTCCGCGATGTCGGAAACCGGTTTCCGATTGATCTCCACGATCAAATCGCCCTGCCGGATGCCGGCCTGGGCCGCCTTGCCGCCGGACGCCACGCCGGTCACCAGCACGCCCTCGTCTTCTTCATTGTATCCCAGCCGCCGGGCGGTTTCCTCGTCCAGTTCGGTCAGTCGAAGCCCCAAGCCTTCCTCTTCGCCCTTCTGGCCTTGGCCGGTAATCCGAGCCTCGCCTTCGGAGCGCTTGCCGAGGGTGACCTGCACCGTCCGGGTGCGACCTTCGCGCAGCAGGACGATTTCCGCATCCTTGCCCACGGGCATGTTGGCGATCATGGCCGAAAGCTCCCGGGGCGATTCCACCTTGCCGCCGTCCACGGAAAGAATCACGTCGCCTTCGCGCACTCCGCCTTCGTCGGCCGGGTCGCCCTCGTAGACCTCGGTCACCAGGACGCCTTCCTGCTCGGCATCCAGATTGTAGTATTCCCGCAACTCTTCGGTCAGCTCCTGAATGCCCACGCCGAGCCAGCCCCGGGTCACTTCGCCTTCTTCCTGAAGCTGCTCGATGATGTTTCGGGCCAGTTCAATGGGAATGGCGAATCCGATGCCCTGACCGCTGGCGACGATGGCGGTGTTGATGCCCACCACGTTGCCTTCCAGGTCCATGAGCGGCCCCCCGCTGTTGCCCGGGTTGATGGAGGCGTCGGTCTGGATGAAGTCGTCGTAGGGACCCGCGCCGATCACGCGGCCCTTGGCGCTGACGATTCCGGCCGTCACGGTCTGCTCCAGGCCGAAGGGGCTGCCGATGGCCACCACCCAGGTGCCCACGCGCAGATTCTCGGAGTCGCCGAGCTTGAGCGGCACCAACTCGTCCGAGGGCGCGATCCGGATGAGGGCCAGATCGGTTTTGGGGTCCCGCCCCACCACTTCGGCGTCGAACTCCTTGCCGTTGGAAAGCCGAACTTTGATTTCGTCGGCGTCCTCCACGACATGATTATTGGTGACGATGAATCCTTCCTTGTCGATGATGAAGCCGGATCCCAGGCTGCGCTGGCGGAATTCCTCGCCGGGCCCTTCTCCGCCGAAGGGATTGAACGGACGACGGCGTCCAAACGGATTCTCGTCCCCGAAGGGATTGCCGAAGAAGTGGCGGAACACCCGTCCCCCATCCGCAACGTTCTTGACGGTTCGAATGTTGACGACGCCCGGAGCGACCCTTTCGGCCAGGTCGCTGATATTGTCCGGAAAGGTCCGGGCGGACGCCGTTGGAACGCCGGCGGCGAACGCCAAGGCCAAAATGACCGCGATGACCGGCATGAAAGACTGTTTTCGGTGCATACCCATTTCTCCTTTAAGAATGGATTGTTGGTTCAAGAACAAATAACCTCGCCGTTTCGTTGGAGGCATAGTAACCCCCTTGTTTGACCGGAAGCTGACCGGAAGATTACCGGTTGGTAAGGTTGGCGGAAAAATGGAGAAAAGATGTTGCGGCGAAAGAAGAATCAAACGGGGAGAACGACCGGGACCGGAGGCGTGAAGGGGAGGGAGACCGTAAAGACCGCGCCGGCGCCGGGGCGGCTATCCAGTGAGATTTGCCCTCGATGGGCCGTCGCGATGGCTCGGGCGAGGCTCAGCCCCAGACCCGCGCCGGAGGCGGAGCGGGCGGGATCGGTTCGGAAGAAGCGGTCGAAAACGCGAGGATGATCCGCCGGATCGATGCCCGGGCCGGTATCCGCCACGGTCAGTTCCACGGTTTCGGGAGCGAGGGCGTCCAGGGCGACGAAAACCGCCCCGCCCTCCGGCGTGAATTTAATGGCGTTGTCCAGCAAATTGCCCATCAGCCGCTGCAACAGCCGGGCGTCTCCGTAAAACGCGCAACGGTTCGGCGTCCGGCACTCCATTTGGATTCCCCGATCTTCGGCCATGGGCCGAAACAGTTCGCACATGTCCCGGACCCGCCCGGCCAAGTCCATGGCTTCCAATTGAAGCGGCTCCACGCCCGCCTCGGTGCGGGAGATGGTCAGCATGGCGTTGATCATGGCCAGCAGCCGGTCGCATTCCTCCACCGTGTCGGCCGCCATGCGTTCGTATTCTTCCAGGGATGTTGCCGTGGTCAGGGTGATTTCCGCCAGACCGCGAATGCGGGTGATGGGGCTTTTGAGATCGTGGGCGATGTTGTCGCTCATCTCCCTCATGCCGGTGAGCAGGGCCGAAATCCGGTCCAACATTCGGTTGAACGCCTGGGCCAGCCGGTCCACTTCGGCGCTGTCGTGTCCCGTGGCGGCCCGCCGATCCAGCTCTCCCCGGGAAATGCGAACCGCCGTTCGGGTAACCGCCTCCAACCCGGACAACGCCTTGCGGGAAAGAAACCAGCCCGCCAGGCCGGAAACGATCGGAAGACCGGCCAGCATAATCCAGGCGATCCGGCGAAACACGGCCGAAAAGCGGTCCAGGGTGTCCAGCGACCGGCCAAGTTGCATCATCACGCCGGGGCCCACCATGCCGTAGAGGAGGCGGACGGATCGCCCCTGGGGGTCTTCCCGGGATTCGAAGACGAAGGGCGCGCCTTCCAGAATGCGGCGGATGGCGTCCCGGCCGACCCGGATTTCCTTCCAGTGGGACATGTTGGTGGAAGAGTAGGCCGCGCCGTCCGGGGTGAGCAGGCGGATGAAAATTTTCCGCTCCCCGGCGGCCTGGGCTTCCAGCACCATGACCCGGCGGACCGCGTCGGCGTCCTTTTCCTCCGCCAAGCGGCGGAACGTGTTGAACTGGGACAGCAGCTCCCGGTCGGTTTCTTCCCGCAGCAGGGCGGCCAGAACCAGATAGAGGGCCAACAGCACCGCCGCGGCGGAAAGGGTGAAGACGACGCCGTACCAGAGGGTGAGACGGACGGCCAGGGAGCGGGGAAACCTAATCCGCATCGCGCAGCACGTAGCCGACCCCGCGCACGGTGTGGATCAGCTTTTTGTCGAAATCGCGGTCCATTTTGTCCCGAAGGCGGGAAATGCGGGCCTCCACCACGTTGGTGCCGGGATCGAAATGGTAGTCCCAGACGTGCTCCATGATGGTGGTTTTGGAGACGACCCGGCCGGCGTTTCGCATGAGGTAGGCGAGCAGGGTGAATTCCAGCGGCTGAAGGTCGATCCGTTTCCCGGCCCGGGTCACTTCCCGGGTGACCAGGTCCAGGGAAAGATCGGCCACCGTGACGCGGGTGGGCTCGGTGGCGCCGGAGGCCCGGCGGATCAGGGCCTGCACCCGGGCCAGCAGTTCGGAAAAGGCGAAGGGCTTGGCCAGATAATCGTCCGCGCCGGTTTCCAGCCCGCGCACCCGGTCGTCCACCTCGCCCCGGGCGCTGAGGATGATGACCGGCGTGGCGAGCTTTTCCCGGCGCATTTCCCGAATGACGGAAAGGCCGTCGCGGCCCGGCAGCATGATGTCCACCACGGCGGCGTCGTAGGGTTCCGTCAACGCCAGGTCCAGCCCGGTCTCCCCGTCCGCCGCCGTGTCCACCGTAAACCCGGCGGATCGCAGCCCCTTTTCCACGAACGAGGCGATTTTGGCGTCGTCTTCTATGAGGAGGATGCGCATGGGGGA
>CAYFVR010000170.1:0-5804 GCA_964346545.1 uncultured Desulfobacterales bacterium
AAAAAGGAACTGGCCTATTCCAATTGATTCGTTGCGGCGGGCGGCGCCCCCGAACCCCCCCCCCGCCGCAACCCTTCCCCCCAACGCCCCGCGCCCGCCCGAAGATACGCTCCCATTTTCCAAATAATCCCAGACTCCCCTTTCGAACCGCTTGGTTCCCCCCTCCACGGGCGGCTCGACGCCCGCGTTCCCGCTTGACACCGTCCGGCATTTCATTATATTTCTCCGAATTGATTTTCATCTCCAACGGAAGCCGCCATGGATCGCTTCGCCATTCCACTCGCCCCATTCGCCGTCGTCGGCCGCGAAACCCTGTTCGTCGTGCGGGAACTTGGCCGAATCGCCATTTTTCTGGGACGGGGCGTGGCGCACATGTTCAGCTGGCCGCTTCAAATCCAGAAGCTGCTGGCGCAGATTTATTTCATCGGTTTTAAATCGATCATCGTGGTTTCCCTGACCGGGGCCTTCACCGGCATGGTGCTGGGCTTCCAGGGCTATTACACCCTCGTCAAATTCGGCTCCGAAGGGTTGCTGGGGACCGTGGTGTCCCTGACCCTGATCCGGGAGCTGGGTCCCGTGCTCACGGCCATCATGGTGGCCGGCCGGGCCGGTTCGGCCATGGCGGCGGAAATCGGGATCATGCGCATCTCCGAGCAGATCGACGCCCTGGAAACCATGAACATCAACTCGATTCGGTTTTTGTTCAGCCCCCGGCTGGGCGCCAGTTTGTTGAGCTTTCCCCTGCTGACCGCCCTGTTCGACGTCATCGGCATCTTCGGCGGCTACCTCACCGGTTCCATTCTTTTGGGCATCAGTCCCGGCATCTATATGCACCGCACCCGGGCGGCGGTTCAAATGGTGGACATCAACGGCGGCTTCATCAAGTCGTTGGTCTTCGGCGCCCTTGTGGTGACGGTCTGCTGCTTCCAGGGCTACTACACCCATCTCCGCAAAGAGGGGTTCGGCGCCAAGGGCGTCAGCTCCGCCACCACCTCGGCGGTGGTGATTTCCTCCGTCCTCATTCTGGCGGCCGATTACGTGCTGACCTCCTTTTTGATGTAGCCCATGACCGAGCCGCTCATCGAATTCCAGGACGTCTACAAGTCGTTCGGCGAAAACCCGGTCCTCCAGGGGGTCAACCTGCGCATTTACGCCGGGGAAATCACCTCCGTCATCGGCAAGAGCGGCGAGGGCAAAAGCGTGCTGTTGAAGCACGTCATCGGCCTGATGGAGCAGGATTCCGGAACCATTCTGTTCCAGGGAAAATCCATTTCCGACATGAAAAAGGCCGAACGGCGAGAGCTGAAACGGAAATTCAGCTACATGTTTCAGGAAACGGCCCTTTTCGACTCCATGACCGTTTTTGAAAACATCGCGCTGCCGCTGAAGGAAAAAACCGACCTGGCCAAGAAAACCATCCGGGAACGGGTGCGGGACAAGATGGATCAATTGGACCTGGAAGACATCGACCACGTCTATCCGTCCCAGCTTTCCGGCGGCATGAAAAAGCGGGTGGCCCTGGCCCGGGCCCTGGTGACCGACCCGGAAATCATCCTCTTCGACGAGCCGACCACCGGGCTGGATCCCATCCGGAAAAACGCCGTTCACAGCATGATCGCCGACTATCAGCGCCGGTTCGGCTTTACCGGCGTGGTGGTCAGCCACGAAATCCCCGACATTTTCTACATCTCCCAACGGGTGGCCATGATAGACGAAGGACGGATCGTGTTCGAGGGCGGCCCCATGGAAATGCGCGCGGCCGAGAACCCGATCGTTGCCCAATTTATCGAAGGGACCGAATCCCGACGGGATGCCCTGACCGGCATGGCGCCCCGCCCCCAGGCGGAACGCCGGTTTCAGGAGGAGATGGCCCGAATGGCGAGCCATCGGAACGCCTTTTCCATCGTCCTTCTGACCGTGGAAAATCTCTACGAAATCACCAAAATGGCGGGATACGAGGCGGAGCAGTCGGCCCTGAAAAACTTTTCGGACCAGGTCCGCCGACACCTTCGGGTCACCGACATTTGCTCCCGATTGGGACTGAACAAAATCATGCTGCTTCTGCCCCACACCAGCCGCGACGCGGCGGAGACGATCTGTCGGGAAATGGCCGACGCCCTTCGCGAGGAAGCCCCCATCGACATCAAGCCTTATCCGGGGTTTTGTTTCGCCGTCAGCGCCGGAATCGCCGAGGCGGAATCGGACAAACCCATCGAACAGCTCGTGGCGCTGGCCGAATCGAGCAAGAACGTCTTCTACGAATTCAAGGTCTGTTGACGGAGGCGTCATGAAACGTGGCAAAGCGGAAATCGGCGTGGGGATTTTCATGGTCATCGGCCTGGTCTGCGTCGGTTATCTCACCATTCAACTGGGCAAAATGCGGCTGTTGGGCGACAACCACTATCCGCTGATGGCCAAGTTCCAGTCGGTGGCCGGGCTCAAGGCCGGCGCGGAGGTGGTGGTGGCCGGCGTGCCCATCGGCCAGGTGGACGAAATTCGGCTGGACCCCGAGCGGATGGTGGCGGTGGTCCAACTGAAAATCAAAAAGGAAATTGAACTGACCGACGATTCCATCGCCTCGGTCAAAACCGCCGGGTTGATCGGCGACAAATACATCCGCATCTCGCCGGGCGGCTCGCCCATCGTGCTGGAGCCCGGCGACCAGATCATCGAAACGGAATCGGCCGTGGATCTGGAAGATTTGATCAGCAAATACGTCTTCGGCGACGTGTAGGCGCGCGCCCGCGCGTCCGGAGGAGAATTTATGCGAAAAATCCATTGGTTCGTCATGCTCGTCGGCGCCTTGTGCCTCGCCGGCACGGCCTTGGCCAAGGCCCCGGAACCCATCGAGTCCATCCGGAAACCCATTGAGCGGGGCTTGGAACTGGTCAACGATCCCCAGTACCACGCGCCGGAAAAACAGGAAGAGCTTCGAGAAAAAATATGGGCCCTGGTCAAGGACGCCTTCGACTTTCGCGCCATTTCCATGCGGGCGCTGGGCCGGAACTGGCGGACGTTCGACGACTCCCAACGGGACCGGTTTACCGAGGCATTCACCGAACTGCTGAAAAACACCTATCTCGACAACGTAAAAGGGGAAACCCGGGGAGAAAAAGTCGAATTTCTGGAACAGGAAAAGATCACCGACAATCGGGCGGTGGTGCGCACCAAGATTCATACCAAAGACGCCCAAATTCCCATCGACTACAGCCTGCTGCTGCGCGACGGCGAATGGCGGGTGTACGACGTCAACGTCGAAGGCGTCGGCATGGTCAAAAATTACCGGACCCAGTTCGCCGAAATTCTGATGAACGAATCCCCCGACACCCTGATCGAGCGGGTGAAGGAGAAAAACGTTAAAAATCTGGAAGACCGGCTGGACGGCGATTCCGACTCGGATTCCGCCGCGGGGGGATGAGTTCCCATCGGAATTTTTCGGTACGCTTGGGGGGATTGCCATGAATTGTTTCGAACCCCGAACCGCCTTTTCGCGTCTCGGGCTTCATTTTCTCATGTTGTTGGCGTTGCTCTGTTTCCTGTTCGTTCCCGGTTTCCCGGGCGCCGCCGGCGCGGCGGAAGACGGCGTGGACGAGGAGCTGGAGTTCCTGCTGGAAGATGAAGAGGAATATGCCGCCGACGGGCCGTCCATCGCCGATCCCATCGAACCCTGGAACAAGGCGATGTACCACTTCAACGACCGGTTGTATTTCTGGGTGCTGAAGCCGGTGGCCACCGGATACAAAACGGTCACGCCAAACCTCGCCCGGGAAGGGGTCCGAAATTTTTTCACCAATCTGGCCACGCCCGTCCGCTTTCTGGGCTGCCTGTTGCAGGGCAAGTCGGAACGGGCGGGGGTGGAACTCGGTCGATTCATGGTCAACACCACCTTCGGGGTGCTGGGATTCGGCAATCCGGCATCCCTGGAACCGACCCTTCAGGTTCCGCCGGAGGAGGACGTGGGCCAGGCCTTCGGTTCCTGGGGGATCGGCAACGGGTTCTACATCGTCTGGCCAATTCTGGGGCCTTCCACGCTTCGGGACTCCGCCGCATCCTTTGGCGAGGGTTTCCTAAGTCCGCTCAACTACGTGGACCCGACGTCCGCCGCCATCGGCGCCCGGGCCTTCGACCAGGTGAACGCCACCTCCTTCCGCCTGGGCGACTACGAAAAAATCAAGAGCGCCGCCTTGGACCCCTACGTGGCCATCCGCAACGGCTACATCCAGCGCCGGAACCGTCAGCTCGAAGAGTGACGCGCCCGAGAATACGGAAGGGCGGGATATCGCCCTTCCGTATTCTCCAAAATTTCCGCGCATCCCAATCGGCGCATGGTTCTCCGCTTTCCTCCCCACCTCCGAATCCCATTTTTATCCCATCCGGATTCCCTTTTCCCCCGAACGCCTCACTGGAAACGAATCTCACGGAATTCCCGTCGCCGATGAGCCGGAATTCCCTTTCCGCCGGACACATCGCGAGGAATGCCCGTCGCCCGAGGGAAAAGCGAGGCTTTCCCCAAAATTACCGTGGCCTTCGATCCACGCCGGAATCTTTCCGCCCGATTCGCGGACGGGTTTGATTTGATTTATGGAAGGCTTTTGGATATCAGAGGGACTGAAAACGACCGGGCCGCCGCCCCCGGAACTTCCCAACCGATTTCCCAGAGAGACATGCCATGAAATCCTTCCTTCGCCTCCTCTACCTCCCGTACAAATGGCTGGTATTTATTCCGTTTTTCATTCTGAACACCGCAGTTTTCGGCGGCCTGGCGGTCATCCTGCCATTTATCTTGAAACCCCGCGCGGTCAGCGCCATCTGCGGGGGAACTTGGGGGCGGCTGAACGCCTGGGCCACCCCGGTCTGGGTTCGAGTCTCGGGCCGGAAACATATCGATCCAAATCAATCCTACGTCATCGTCGCCAATCATCAAAGCCATTACGACATCTTCCTGCTGTACGGCTGGCTGGGCGTGGATTTCAAATGGGTGATGAAGCAGGAGCTGCGAAAAGCGCCCATGATCGGCATCGCCTGCGACCGGCTGGACCATATTTTCGTTGACCGCTCCGACCGCCAGGCCGCCATCGCCTCTCTGGAAACCGCCAAGAACCGCATCCGCAACGGCACCTCCGTCTTTTTCTTTCCGGAAGGCACCCGTAGCCGAACCGGGGAACTTCGGTCTTTCAAAAAAGGGGCGTTTCGGATGGCCCTGGACCTGGAGCTGCCCATTCTGCCGATCACGCTGGTGGGTACCCGCCGGATTATGCCCCCGGATTCGCTGGATATTTTCCCGGGAACGGCCCAAATGATCATCCACCCCCCCGTTGCCATCGGCCCGTACCGTGACAATAATATGGAGACATTGATGACGGTTGTTCGCCGGACCATCGAATCCGGCCTGGACGGTACGGAGGGGGCGAAACCGGCATCGGAATCCTCTCGACAGGAAGAAGGCTTCCAATGAAATCCTTGCCCTGGCTCCTCGCCGCGATCTTTTGCCTGGCCATCGGAACGCCCGAAGCCCTGGGCGCGCTTTACCACTGGGTGGATGAAAACGGGGTGCATTACTACTCCAACGAACCGCCTCTGGGCGACGCGGAAATCGTCAATGTTCTTCCGGAAACGCCCCACGACGAAGCGGCGGATCGGGAACGCATGGAGGAATATCGCCAATGGCGCGAACGGCAGTCCCGGGAGCTTCGAGAGCGGGTGGAACGGATTCGCGCCGAGGAGGAGGCTCGTCGGGCGGAAGAGCGTCGGCGGGCCGAAGAAGCCCGTCGGCGCCGGGAGGAGGAACGCCGAGCCCGGGAAGA
>CAYFVR010000170.1:5904-10345 GCA_964346545.1 uncultured Desulfobacterales bacterium
TTTGCTAAATGAATGAGCATTCATTCATTTTTCATCAACCCCGCGTGAGGAGGTAGACATGGTGCGAAGAATCCGAAAGGCCGCCGTGATCGGCTCCGGCGTCATGGGCGGCGGCATCGCGGCCCTTCTGGCCAGCGCCGGCGTTCGGACCCTGCTGCTGGATATCGTTCCCCCGGACCTGCCCTCGGATAAAAAAGACGAGGAAAAGGACGATCCCAAGGCCCGCAACCGAATCGTCAAAGGCGGCTTCGACGCCATGATGAAGGCCAACCCGGCCCTGATCATGGACAAAAAGGAAGCCGCCCGCATCGAGATCGGCAACCTGGAGGACGACTTCGCCCGGCTGGCCGAGTGCGACTGGATCGTGGAAGTGGTGGTGGAAAACCTCAAGGTCAAGCGCCAACTCTTCGAGCGGGTGGACGGGGTTCGCAAGCCCACCGCCGTGGTTTCCTCCAACACCTCCGGCATTCCGCTGCAAAAAATGGCCGAAGGCCGCAGCGAAGGCTTCCGCAAACACTTCCTGGGCACCCACTTTTTCAACCCGGTTCGCTACATGAAGCTGCTGGAGATCATCCCCGGGCCGGAAACCGATCCGGAAGTGCTGAACTTCATGGCCGATTTCGGCGAGCGGATTTTGGGCAAGGGCATCGTCTGGGCCAAGGACACCCCGAACTTCGTGGGCAACCGGATCGGCGTGCAGGGCATAGTCCGGGCCATGCAGCGCATGGTGGAGGACGGCCTGACCATTCCCGACGTGGACGCCCTGTTCGGCCCGGCCCTGGGCCGGCCCAAGACCGCCATGTTCAAGACCTCGGACCTGGTGGGGCTGGACACTTTGGCTCACGTCGCCAAAAACACCTACGACATGGTCCCCGACGACGAGCAGCGGGACGCCTTCATTCTGCCCGACTTCGTCAACCAGATGATCGAAAAGGGGCTGCTGGGCAAAAAGTCCGGCGCCGGTTTCTACAAGACCGACCTGACGCCGGAATGGAAAAAAATCCGGAAGGTCATTAACTTGGACACCCTGGAGTACGAGGAATACGGCACTCCGGAATTCCCCTGCCTGGCCGAGGCCAAGGCCGCCAAAAGCCTCCCGGAAAAAATGCGGGCCGTGCTCTACGGCGAGGACAAGGGCGCGAAGTTTGCCTGGAAGGCCATCGCCGACTACCTGATCTACGCCGCCAACCGGATTCCGGAGATCTCCGACACCATCGTCGAAATCGACAACGCCATGAAGTGGGGCTACAACTTCGAGCTGGGCCCCTTCGAAACATGGGACGCCATCGGCATTGCGAAATCGGTGGAGCGGATGAAGGCCGAAGGCTTCGCCGTCCCGGAAAAGGTGGAGAAGATGCTGGCGGCGGGCAACGACGCCTTCTACAAGGTGGAAAACGGCCGGCGGCTTTTCTTCGACTTCGCCTCGGGCGACTACCAGCCGATTCAGACCAGCGAAAACGTCATCTCCCTGGCGACGCTCAAGGCCGACGGCCGGGTGGTCAAATCGTGCAAATCGGCCTCCCTGGTGGACGTCGGCGACGGCGTCTTCTGCTGCGAGTTCCACACCAAGATGAACGCCATCAACCGGGAGATCGTGGAGTTCATGGCCGAGGCCATGGACTACGTGGAAGAAAACGGCGCGGGGCTGGTGATCGGCAACGAGGCCGGCGGAATGCCCGCGCCCTTCTCCGCCGGCGGCGACCTGTTTTACATGGCGGGCTTGGCCCAGGCCGGGAAGTTCGACGAGATCGACGCCTTCCTCCAGCTCGCCCAGGGCGGCCTGATGAAGGCCCGGTACGCGCCTTTCCCGGTAGTGGCGGCCCCCTTCGGCCTCACTCTCGGCGGCGGCTGCGAGGTCTGCCTGGCGGCGGACCGGATCGTGGCCCACGCGGAACTCTACATGGGGCTGGTGGAAATCGGGGTCGGCCTGCTGCCCGCCGGCGGCGGCTGCACCAATCTGTGGAAAAAATTCGTCTCCAGCATTCCCCGGGCGGTCAAAGGCGCGGATTTGGCCCAATACTTCCTGCCGGTGTTCCAGAACATCGCCATGGCCCAGGTTTCCAGCTCCGCCGCGGACGCCCGCGCCAAGGGATTTCTGGGACCGGAAGACCGGATCGTCTTCAACCGGGATCATCTCATCGGCGAGGCCAAAAAGGAAGTCCTCCGCATGGTCGACGCCGGCTACATGCCGCCCATTCCCCGGCCGCTGCCGGTGCTCGGCGAGGCGGCCCAGGGCATGGTCCAGTCCGAGCTGTTCAACCTGCAAAGCGGCGGATTCGTCGGCGAGTACGACGTCTTCCTGGCCCGGCGCATCGCCTTCGTCATCAGCGGCGGCCAAGTGAAGAAGAACAGCCAGCTCGACGAATCGGTCCTGCTGACGTTGGAACGGGAGGCGTTCGTCGATTTCTGGAAGCAGGAGAAGACCCAGGCCCGGGTGGAGCACATGCTGAAGACCGGCAAGCCGCTGCGCAATTAAGCCCACTGTCGTTCCGATGTCGTTCAATTTTGAATTTCAAATGAACGATTGAGCCGGATTGGCCGGGGCGTATGCGATACGCCCCTACAAAATTCGCCAAAATGAACGGCATTGCGACGTAGCCGAACAACGATTCCGACCCGATCCCGGCGGGCGACGCGCGCCGCCGGGTTTCCCCCACTTTATCCCTTTGGAGGACCGTAAAATGAAAGACGCCTATATCGTGACTTCGGTCCGAACCCCCGGTTGCCGGCGCAACAAAGGGGCGTTCAAGGACACCCGACCGGAAGAACTGCTTTCCTTTATCCTCGACCAGGCGGTGGAAAAAACCCCCGGCCTCACCAAGGGCGACGTGGAAGACGTGATGATCGGCTGCGCCTTTCCCGAAGCCGAGCAGGGGCTGAACATCGGCCGCATCGCCCCCCAGATCGCCGGTTTCCCGGACGAGGTATCCGGGGCCACCATCAACCGCTTCTGCGCCTCGGGCCTGGAGGCCATCGCCCAGTCGGCCATGCGCATCATGGCGGGCTGGTCGGACATCGCCATCGGCGGCGGCGTGGAGTCCATGACCTACGTGCCCATGGGCGGCAATCTGCCCCGGCCGGACGCCGACTTCTCCCGGGAGCATCCGGAGATGTACGTCTCCATGGGCATCACCGCCGAAAACGTGGCCAAACGCTACGCGGTTTCCCGGGCGGATCAGGACGAGTTCGCCTACAATTCCCAGATGAAGGCCACAAAGGCGCTGAACGAAAAGCTGTTTTCCGAAATTGTTCCCACCCCGGCCGTGAAGTATGTTCCCCAGGCCGACGGCACCTTTCGGAAGGAGACTTTTCTCCAGGATTTCGACGACGGCATCCGGCCCACGACCACCCTGGAAGGGCTGAACAAGCTGAATCCGGTCTTCCGGGCGGGCGGCTCCGTCACCGCCGGCAACAGCTCCCAAACCACCGACGGCGCGGCGGCCACGCTGTTGATGAGCGAGGAGATGGTGAAAAAATTCGGCGTGAAGCCCATCGCCAAGCTGAAAACCTACACCACCGTGGGCTGCAAGTCCGACGAGATGGGCGTGGGGCCGCGCTACGCCATTCCCAAACTGCTGAAGATGGCGGGGCTGGACGTGTCCGACATCGGCGTCTGGGAAATCAACGAGGCGTTCGCCGCCCAGGCCCTCTACAGCATCCGGGAGCTGGGCATCGACAAGCACATGGACCGGGTCAACGTCTACGGCGGCGCCATTGCCCTGGGCCATCCCCTGGGCTGCACCGGCGCCAAGCTCTGCGCCCAGCTCGTCCACCGCATGAAAGAACGCGGCGCGAAATACGGCGTGGAATCCATGTGCATCGGCGGCGGCATGGGGGCGGCGGCGTTGTTCGAGCTGTGTGAATAGTTTCTGAAGTTTTCCGCTGAATGAAACGAGGCCGTCGGGGGGTTCCCCGGCGGCCTCGTTGCTTGGTTCGGCTTCCGCGGTTGGACCGTCCTCAAGGGACTTTTGCGACGCTCGACAAATCCGTCTCCAAATCCGACAGCATTTTTTCCAGCTTCTCCATCGGATGTTCAGCCAGTGTCTCTCTGGACGTTTGGGGACGCTTCAGCAGGCGTTGAATCAGTTGGATTTGGCCGATTAGCTGGCCGGTTTTCATCCCCTTCTCCAAGCCCTTCTCCAAACCCTCTTCCAAGCCTTTTTCCATGCCCTGCTGAATTAGCTCCTTCACGGCCACCGATTCTTCAAGAGGGGTCAACTGGATCATCTTTCGCACCTCCTCCAGCGTGAGGTTTTGGAACCGCTGCAAAATGGCGTATTCCAGCAGTTCCTCCAAAGCCTTCTTCCGGGCCTCCGGCAGTCCCATGGCGTCGATTCCCGCCTTCCATTCGCCGACCGCTTTGGGAAGGTCGGCTTTTTCCGAAAGGGTCAAGGGCTTCAACGCCACCAAGGGCGTCGCGTCATCCCGGATGTTTTTCAAA
>CAYFVR010000171.1:0-3802 GCA_964346545.1 uncultured Desulfobacterales bacterium
AGCAAGTGGACCCGTCCCTGGACCGCTTCCGGATGACCATCTACTGCACCATGGAGCCCTGCCTGATGTGCTTCGGCGCGATCCTCCTTAGCGGCGTGGGCCGCTTGGTCTGGGCCTACGAAGACGCCATGGGCGGGGCCACCGAAATGGACCGGTCTGTTCTTTCGCCGCTTTACCGCGACAATCCCATCCAGATCGTTCCCCGCTTCCGCCGCCGCGAAAGCCTGGCGCTCTTCCGCCGCTTTTTCGAAAATCCCGACAACCCCTACTGGCGCGGGAGTTTGTTGGCGCGGTATACGTTGGAACAGGAGTTGACCGGACCGTAGGACGGTCTTCGGTCGCAAGTCCGGCGTCCCGGCGTTTCCCCAACCCCCAACCCCAACGACGAAAGTTCCCATGCAAATCGACATCCACCATGCCCTGAAAAACGCGCTTATCGAAACCGCCACCCATCCGGTGGAATCCCAAGCCACGGCCCTGGCGGAGGCGGCTCGGGTGCTCCGGCTTGGCGGTCGATTGACAATCGTGGAACCAATCTACCAAGCTGGCCTGTTTGGGAAAATTTTCGCGCTCTACTCCCACGAAAAAGAGGCAAAGGACAACGCCCTCAAAATGATTCGGACGCTTCCGGACCACGGATTCACTCCGTTATTCGAAACACCGGTTCGTTTGGACTGCATCGTGGAAAGCTACGAGGCCCTGATCGAGGAAGACGTCCGCAAAAATCCCGACGCGCATTGGGAGGCGGAAACGGGTGAACGGGTTCGGGAGCTGATGGAAAAGGCGGAGCGGACGGAGGCGGGGGAATATTTGCTGGATTACGCGGTGAGAATTTTTTCCTTCCGGAAGAAGGTGTTGGTGAATGAAAATCATCCCACCAATTAGAGCGATAGGAATCCCAGCCTGAATGGTAGGTTCCTCCAGTGGCCGGAGATACAGCTGGCTTCCCAATACGAATGATTAGAATAGGACTTCGATATCATACTGCATAAAAGCCTGATCTGCCGTTACGACTGGGATTCCAAGTTCTTGGGCGGTCGCGATGATCATCCGGTCGCAAGGATCGTTGTGGTGAAAAGGCAAATCAGTGGCCCGCACACAAATTTCCATTGTCAAAGGATGGATGGTCAAACCGTGGTGATTGATTACGGTCTCCATCCACACGCCCGCTGGCGAAGGTAGGTCCAATTTCCCCTTCCGCTGTTTCAACCCTACTTCGAATCCGGAAATCGCCGATATGTACACTACTGGAGCTTTTTGGATTCTTTCATAAATATCGCGATTTATTCTTTCAGAACCTTGTGCGAGCCATAGCAACGCGCAGGTATCCAGAAGGATCATCGCAAATCCTCTGGCCATTCGATTTCATCCATTGGTTCGGTTGGATCGTAATGAATTTGAATCCGCCTCATCTTCGGATGAGGTGTCAATCGGTCTTTTTCAGCAGAATAGCTGGGGAAGAGATGTGCGATGGGCTTTCCTTCCCGGAGGAATACAATGGACTCCGGGTTTTGCTCCATTTCGGCCAGAAGCCCCTGTAAATCTACGGTTTCCTGGTCCAAGGATATTGTTTTCATTTCTTTTTTCCTTCCTTTTAAAGCATCCATAAAATTTTACATTGGTAAGTTTGGCGGCTTAGCGATGGAAGCGGAGCTTTAAAATCCCTTCCTTTGCATACATAAGGGCGAAAGGGAGAAGCCCCTATTCGAGCAGCCTATCAAGGCCAAGTGGAGCCGGATCGAAAAGTAGCTACAAATGCGATGGCATGGTAGTAGAAACTACTTTACCAAATATACCTGGAAACGCGAAAACGAAAGTGGGGTAAACTGAAAAAAGTTTTGAGGACTCCAGGAGAATTTGGGGCCTGGACGAATAAGTTCTGATGGAGCAAGTGCTCGGAGGAGGGAAAACGTATCGGCCCCTACTCCCGAATCCGCCCCTTCAACTCCCGAATCAGCGCCGAGCAGAACTGGTTGGCGTCGGCGACGATGGCGACGTCGGCGGTTTGCATCATGGTGGCGGCGGGGTTTTTGTTGACGGCGATGACGAATTCCGCCTCGTTGGTGGCGGCGGTGTGCTGGATGGCCCCGCTGATCCCGAAGGAGAAGAGCACCTTGGGCTTGATTTGTCGTCCCGCCTGACCCACCAGCGCGTCCGCGTCGATCCAGCGGCCGTGGACCACCGGCCGGGTCGCGCCCACCTCGGCGTCCATGAGCCGGGCCAGCTCGAACAGCTTTTTGAACTTGGCCTTGCCGCCCATTCCCCGGCCGCCGCAGACCACCACCGGCGCGTCTTCCAGGCTTCGAGGCGGCGCGGGCAGCGGTTTGCTTTCCACCAAACGCACCCGGGGCGCGGGCAAATCGTTCGGCAGGGGAACCGGGACGATCTCGCCGGCGGCTTCGTCGTCGTGGGGCAACTCGGGAAAGGTGCCGGGCCGAACCGTGGCCATTTGAGGCCGCCGTTTCGGCGTGACGATTTGGGCGATGAGGTTGCCGCCAAAAGAAGGCGCGGTCTGGACCAGCAGGCCGTCGGCGTTGATTTCCAGGTTGATGCAGTCGGCGGTGAGTCCGGTTTGCAGCCGCCAGGACACCTGGGGCGCGAACTCCCGGCCGAAATCGGTGGCCCCGATCAGGATGATTTCCGGAAGACGCTCCCGGGCCAGCCGGGCCAGCAGCTCGGCGTATCGCTCGGTGTTGTAGCCGTGGAGATCGGGATGTTCGGTCACGAGGACCCGGTGGGCGCCGTGGGAGATGTATTCCCCCACGAATTCGTCCACGCCATGGCCGAAGATGACCGCCGCGACTTCGGCGGAAAGCGGTTCGGCCAGCTCCCGGGCCCGGGCCAGCAGTTGCAGCGTCACCCGGTTCTGAAAATAATTCCGGTAGTCGCCGAAGACCCAGATTTCGCGGCGGGACGCGCTCACGCCTCCTCCTCTTCGCCGGTGTGGCAGTGGGTTTTCAGGTCCTTGCCCATGGCCCCGCCGATCCGGTCGCCGAAGGTCTCGAACAGCGCGTTTATCAGCTTGCGGGTGGGTCCCGTAAGCACCACGTTTTCCTTGCCGGCGGCGGCGGAGGTGACGTCCAAAATGGCCGTGGGCGACGCCTTGAGGCCGACGGCGGACGGTTCCAGCCCGATGTCCTCCACCGTCAGCGCACGGATGTCCACCTCGCCGAAGGCGTCGCAAACGCCGTCCAGCGCCGGATAGCGGGGCGCGAAGGCCCGGGGGTCCACGGTGACCAGGGCGGGAAGGGCCATCTCCAGCGTCTCCCGAAAGCCGTCGGCCCGGCGGGTCACGGTCAGGTTCCGGCCGGAAAGCTCCAGGGATTCCACCCCGGCGACCGAGGGGAAATTCAGCGCCCCCGCAAGTTGGGGACCCACCTGGCCGGTTTCGCTGTCGCTGGTGCGGTTGCCGCAGAGCACCAGATCGGCCTCGGGAACGGCGGCGTGGATGGCGGCGGCCAAGGTGCGGGCGGTGATCATCGTGTCCGCGCCGGCCATGCGGGGATCGGTGAGCAGGACGCCCCGGTCGGCCCCCAACGCCACGGCCTCGTGAAGGATTTCCCGGGCCATGGGCGGCCCCATGGTCACGGCGGTCACCGACGCGCCGTACCGGTGCCGAAGCTGAAGCGCCGCCTCCAGGGCGTGCTTGCAGGCCGGGTCCATCATCCCGTCGGCCAGTTCGCGACGCAGGGTGCCAGTTTGGGGGTCCCAGGGCAATTCGGAAACCATGGGAACCTGTTTGACGCAGACGACGAGGTGGAGCATTCAATTTGCCTTTCGTCCGATTGCTTCGCCGTACGGA
>CAYFVR010000171.1:3902-10287 GCA_964346545.1 uncultured Desulfobacterales bacterium
TAAATTATAATGGAATCGGGCGGAAAACGTAGGGGCGCTGCTTGCCGCGCCCTGGCCTTTCGTCCGATTGCTTCGCCGTACGGATAAATTATAATGGAATCGGGCGGAAAACGTAGGGGCGCTGCTTGCCGCGCCCTGGTCAACGCGGGAACGGTTTGCCGAACCTACAAAAAAGTCGTTCGTGAAGAGAGTCGCTCTGATCTTTTCGGAAAAAATTAACGATTTCCTCCACGAACCGGGGCGCGGCAAGCAGCGCCCCTACCGATCCCTATTGGGTGGATCCCCCGCCGAGGATTTTATCGATAGGCGACGGTGCCTACTATCGCGGCTGCGCCAGCAGCGCCCGGCTGATGACCATCCGCTGGACCTCGCTGGTGCCTTCGTAGATTTCGGTGACCTTGGCGTCCCGGAAATACCGCTCCACGTCGTATTCCTTGCTGTAGCCGTATCCGCCGTGGATTTGCACCGCCATGTCGGCCACCCGGACGGCCAGTCGGCCGCAATACAGTTTCGCCTTGGCCGCCTCGGCGGTGTAGGGCTTTCCCGCGTCCTTCATGGCGCAGGCCCGGTAGACCAGCAGCCGCCCGGCGTCGATCTCCGTGGACATGTCGGCCAGATAGTTCTGGATGGTCTGGAACGAGGCGATGGGCCGGCGGAACTGCTGTCGCTCCTTGGCGTATCGGATGGAGGCGTCCATCGCCGCCTGGGCGATCCCCAGGGCTTGGGCCGCCACGCCGATGCGGCCGGTGTCCAGCGCCGCCAGCCCGATCTTGAGGCCGTCCCCGGGCCGTCCCAGCAGATTCCCCGCCGGCACCCGGCAGTCTTCGAAAAACAGCGAGGAGACCGGGTTGGCCCGCATCCCGCACAAATCCTCGATCTCCCCCACCGAAAAGCCGGGCGTTTCTTTTTCCACCACGAAGACGCCGGCGTTGTTCTTTTTCTTCTCCGGATCGGTGACGGCGAAGACCAAGGCCGTGCCGCAGACGCCGCCGTTGGTCACGAAAATTTTGGTGCCGTTGAGGACGTAATCGTCGCCCTCGGCCACGGCGTGGGTCTCCACCCCGGCCGCATCGGAGCCCGCGTTGGCCTCGGTCAGGCAGAAGGCGCCGATCCGCTCGCCGCCGGCCAGGGCGGGCAAGAAGCGCCGCTTCTGCTCCTCGGTGCCGAACCGGGCGATGGGGTTGGCGCCCACGCTGTTGTGGACGGTGACCGTGAGCCCCACCGCCGCGCTGACCCGGGACAGCTCTTCGATCACGATGGCGTAGCTGACGCCGTCCACCTCCGCGCCGCCGTATTCCCGGGGGACTTGAAGGCCGAAGAAGTGGAGGGAGCGCATTTTTTCCACCACCTCCCAGGGAAAGCGGGCCTCCCGGTCCAAGTCGTGGACCAGCGGGGCCAACTCCGCCTCGGCGAACTCCCGAACCGTCTTGCGGACCACCTTGTGCTTCATGCAGGGATTGAAATCGATCATGGAACCCGTTCCTCGCCGGGCGAATCCGCGACCGAAAGGGCCGCGCCGCCGGCGGTGCAAATCCGTTTTCGTACACCCAAGGCCGTCGAGGTGTCAAGAAACGAACGGCCTTTTCGTCTACGGCGCTTTGCGGAATGATCTGCCCGCGTCCGGGAGCGACGAGTTGTACTCGTCGCCCGATTCCGGATCGGCCCCGATTTGACGAGTGCAACTCGTCGCTCCCAGGATGGAACGACACGAGATTTCTTGCAAATTGCCGAACCGGCGCCGGCTCGGGAAGCCCGGGCGGGACCGCGCCGGTTGACAGGTTGCGGGGATTCCGAAATAAAACGGTTTCACCCCAAATAATGGAGGCCCAACAATGGACCGAGAACTGGTGGTGGTCGGCGGCGGACACGCCCACCTGACCGTACTGAAAAATTTGGCGAAATTCGTGGAACAAAACGTTCGGGTGACCGTGGTGAGCCCGGACGCCCACCATTTTTATTCCGGCATGGGGCCGGGAATGCTGGCCGGGACCTATCGACCGGAGGAAATCCGCTTCGACGTTCGGGACATGACCGAGCGGGGCGGCGGCCGATTCGTGGAAGACGCCGTCACCCGGATCGATCCCGACCGAAAGCGGCTCTCCCTGGCCAGCGGGCTGGAAGTTCCCTACGACGTGGTCTCCTTCAACACCGGCAGCGGCGTCCCGTTTCCGATTCCCGAGCCGCTTCGCAATCGGAGCGTCTTTCCGGTGAAACCCATTGTCAACCTGCGGATCGCCCGGGAGCGGATTCTGGAGCGGATTCGGACCGATCGACCCCGACTGATCGTGGCGGGCGGCGGCCCGGCGGGGGTGGAAATGGCGGGGAATCTCCGGCGACTGGTGAATTTGGCCGGCGGCGAGGCGACCATCACGCTGGTCGCGGGGCGACGGATGCTGCACGAATTTTCGGAGCGGGCGCGGAAGCTGGTGCTGGAGAATTTTCTGGCCCGGCAAATCGAGGTGATCGAAGAAACGCGAATCGGGGAGGTTTCGGAGGACGGCGTATCCCTGGAAGGCGGCGCCCGGCTGCCGGCGGAATTTGTTTTCCTGGCCACCGGGGTGAAGCCCTCGCGCCTTTTCGCCGATTCCGGGCTGGAAACGGGTCCGGACGGCGGCTTGGCCGTGAATCGACATCTGCAATCGGTGTCCCATCCGGAGTTGTTCGGCGGGGGCGATTGCATCCATTTTACGCCCCAACCACTGGACCGGGTCGGCGTCTACGCCGTCCGCCAGAACCCCCTGCTTCTGGAAAATTTGCTGCGGGCGGTGACGGGGGAAAAGACACTTCGGGAATTCGAGCCCCAGAAAACCTACATGCTGATCCTGAACCTGGGCGACGGCCGGGGATTGTTCATCCGGAACGGTCTGGTGTGGCGGGGGTGGCCGGCCTGGAAGCTGAAAGATTATATCGATACGAAGTTTATGCGGGAGATGCAGGCGACCGATTAGCCGGCCAATCCCGACAAAAGCACCCGACCGAAATTCCGCGCGCCGACGATGTTTCGGGCGCAGGGGCCGCCCTGGAGTTCCGCCAAGGCGCCGGTGAGGAACAGGCCGTCGGTCCACCGGAAGAATTCGTCCAGCACCGGAAAGCCGCAGGGGGCGGTGGGCAGTTCCATTTCCGCGATCATCCGGTCCACCATCTCGCCGCCGGGGCGGCGGGGATCGAAGCCGGTGGCCAGGACGATCCGATCGGTTTCCAGTTCGCCCTCGTCGATGGTCAGGCGCACCCGGCTTCGGGTCTGGATCGCGTCGCGGATGGTGCTCCGTTCCAGGCGGACGCTTCCCTCCGCGTGGGCGGCGCGCCATCGTTCCATGGTTTCCTCCGGCACGGTGCCAACGTTCCGGGCCGCATCCACCACCTCGCGGCGCCGGTCGTAGGGAATGGCGGAAAAGCCCCGGAGGCATTTGGGGCCGATCCAGCAGGGATCGAAATCGAGATTGTGTTCCCGAAGCGGATGGCGGGTGAGCAGGGTCACCCGGCCGGGTCGGTCTTCGGCCAGCGCAAGGGCCAGTTGAACCGCCGTGATGCCGCCGCCGACCACCAGGGTTTCTCCGGCTTGCGGGACCTCTTCCCGGCGGAAATCGGGGTCGAAGACGTGGGCCACCGGGCCGCCTTCGGTCTGGAGACGTTTTGCCCATCGGGGGCGGCGGAGCTGGTCGTTGAGGCCCAGGCAGAGAATGACCCGGCGGGCGTGGATGGGCGCGGCGTCGGTTTCCACCGCGAAGCCGTCGGCGGTTCGGTGGATGGCGCGGGCCGTGCCCCGGACGCGCAATTCCGCCAAGCGTCGGGTCCGGATGACGTGATCGCAGTGGGCCCGGAAAAGCGCCAGGGACGGCCGGTAGTATCGGGGAATGAAATCGGCCAGCGGCGCGCCTTCCGGCGTTTGGGCGAATTTAAGCACCGAGGTGATGCGGATGTCGATGTTGTGGGCGGAGGGGGAGCGGAGGTGGCGCATTCCGCAGTTTTCGGTGACCCGATTCCATACGGCCAGCGGCTCCGGATGGGGGTCCAGCACCCGCAGGGCGTCCCGGGAAACGCGGGCTTCGGTGGTCAGGAGGTTGGCGAGATGGGCGCCGTGGATGCCGCCGCCGACGATGAGCCAGTCAAGCATGTTCCGCCGCGGTCATGTCGGCCAGTATCCCGTCGAGCACGACGCGAACCGCCCGGGAAAAGGCGATTTTGCAACGTCGCTGTTCTTCCTCGGAAAATCCCCGAAAATTGATGAATTCGTATCCCCGCAGCAGCTTGAGCAACTCCAGCATCCGGTCCTCCAGATAATTCCGCAGTTCGTCCCGCGCTTTGGATTCTTCCTTGGCCAATCCCTCCCGGCTGATTTCCACCGCGCCGTCCCGGTTCCGATTGGCCGCGTTGGCGTTGGCGATGGTTTCATCCCGGTCTTCGCACAGGCGGGAAAGGGTGCTTTGCATCAGCCGGAAGACGGCGTCCACCCGGTCCAGCCCCAGCAGGATGGGATGGTGGATGTAGGAGTAGTTTTCGGTGACCGGCAGGTCCAGGGTGCGATAGAGGGCGCTTCGGTAGAACCAGCCCTCGGTGTATTGGATATATTCCGCCTCGCGCCAGCCCTGGGGATTTCGGAAATGGATCCAGATGATCTTGGAGATGTCGCTGACGCATTCCTCGGCGGTGTTGTAGTTGTAGCTGGCCAGCAGGTTGGCGTCCTCCAGAATGTCGATGCCCGGCCCCTGGGGCGAAATTTCGGCGACGAGAATCCGGACCAGCTTGTCGGAGCGGGCCACGATCACTTTGTTGGACCGGTTTTTTTCCACCCCGCCGGAAACGATGTGGGGGGCGCTGGGCGGGACGACCTGTCCGGCGATTTTGGAGGGCAAAAAGGCGGCGGTGACGAAGGGAGGAAGGTCCAGGACGATTTGGAGTTTTTGAAAGCGGGCCACCTCTTCGGGACTGAGGGAGCCCGCGGTGCGCACTTCGCCGGGAACCAGCGAACCGCCCCGCCGGACCAGAAGGGATTCCAGGGTTCCCTGCCACTTGGCGATGCGGGAATCCCGGCCCATTTTGATCCGTTGGCGGGTGATGTCCTGAATCCGTTTAATTTTTTTCTGGGCGTCGGCGTCGGACATGGCGCGGTTCCGGCGGGGGCGAGGGTTTCGGGAGGGCGGGCGCTGTCGTACCGCCTTCCGGAGAAATATCACAAGCAGAATGGGGACGCCACCCTTTTTGGCGGAAAATCCCGCCATTACCGGCTTCGCCGGCCCGGGGGATCAAGGCGCGGACGTTCCGGGATGCCAGAGATAGTGAAACCCCGACTCCGGCGGAATCAGGCTTTCGGGGAGAGAAAGGTTCAGCACCGGGGCCGCGGAAAAATCTGGACTTCGGGTGGCGGCGGAGTTGTAGATGGTGTCGTCCGGGTATTCGATTCGGCGGTAGACGATTACCCGGGCGTCTTCGGGAAGATTGGCCAGTTCCCGGGCGGCGTCCAAGGCGTCGTCCAGGTAGCCGATCTGATCCACCAGACCGAGGTCCTTGGCCTCCGGCGCCAGAAATATCCGGGCGGTGGCGATCGTCTCCATGGCCTCCGGCGAGATGTCTCGATGTTCCCGGACGAGCTGGTGGAACCGGTCGCCCAGGTCTTCCACGAGGTTCTGGAGGATGGCGATTTCGTCCTCGGAATTGGGGCGAAAGGGGGAGCCGGCGTCCTTGTATTTCCCGGTTTTCTGGGCGTTGATTTCCACGCCGAGCCGCTCCATGAGGGAATGGGCGTTGGGTCGAAAGAAGACGACGCCCACCGAACCGGTGAGGGTGGTGGGATGGGCCACGATCCGATCCGTCGGCAGGGAAATGTAGTAGCCGCCGGAGGTGGCCATGTTCATCATCGCCGCCACCACGGGCCGGCCGGTGCGTTCCCGGAAGCCCTTGATTTCATGGTAAAGCAGGTCGCTTGCGGTCACCGTCCCGCCCGGCGTGTTGATTTTCAGCAGCACCGCCCGAACGTCGGGATCCTTTTCGGCCTTCTTGAGGTGGGTGACCACCCGGCGAACCGTGTCCGGCCGGGTGCGGAGCAGGTCCCGCTTGGCCTTGTCGGTCAACGTCCCATTGATGGGAATGACCAGCACCTTGGCGTCGCCTTCTCCCTCCAGCGTAAACTCTCGCAGGGGGTCACGGGCGTCCGGGAAGAGCTTGAGGGTGGGGGAGCATGCGGCGAGGAGGAGGACGGCCGCGGCGACGAGAAATAGGGATTGTTTTTTCATGGGAATCCTCGGGTTTGGGGTGGAAACGGCAATCCAGGGGCGATTTCGAAAACGGGCGCGGGGGAAGTCGTCGTTGGGCGTTGCCGTTGGTTTCGGGGGAAATGATGGGATGGAAATGGGCGGGCGTCAAGTTTGCGGGCGTGGGGAGGAGATTT
>CAYFVR010000172.1:0-1677 GCA_964346545.1 uncultured Desulfobacterales bacterium
GATTCTGCGGCATTCCGTTCTATTCGGCGCCAAACCCGCCGCCGCCCGGCGTTTCCATTCGGACCCGGTCGCCCTTGTTCAGCCGTTCGGAGAATTTCCCCGGCAACGATTCGGAAACGCCGTTCCGGATGACCAGATTCCGCCCCGGCGCGCCGGGGGAAGCGCCTTCCAGGCCGTAGGGGCCGATCCGTCTGCGCTCGGAGAGGACCGTCACTTCGGCGTCGGCCAGCAGTTCGATTTCCCGGACCACCCCGTCGCCGCCCCGGTGGCGCCCCGCGCCGCCGGAGTTTTTCCGCACGGCGTACTCGGTGACCCGGAAGGGATAGCTGAATTCCAGCGCCTCCACCGGCGTGTTGAGGGTGTTGGTCATGTGGGAATGGACGGCGGATTCGCCGTCTCCGCCGGAACTGGCGCCCATGCCGCCGGCCACCGTTTCGTAGTAGGCGAAGGGCCGGTCCCCGTCCACGCCGCCGATGGTGATGTTGTTCATGGTGCCCTGGCTGGCCGCGGGAATCCGATCCGGCAGGGCGCCGGCCAACGCGCCGAGCACCACGTCCACCACCCGCTGGGAGGTTTCCACGTTTCCTCCGGCCACCGCCGCCGGGAATTTGGCGTCGGCCACGGTCCCCTCCTCCGTCACGACCCGGATGGGTCGGGCCGCGCCGGCGTTGGTGGGAATGTCTTCCCGGACCAGCGTCCGAAACACGTACAGCACGGCCGAAAGCGTGATGGCGTGAACCGCGTTGACGCTGCCCCGCACCTGGGGATCGGAGTCGGAAAAATCGACCACCGCCTCGTCGCCGGAAATCTCGATCCGCACCCGGATGGCGATGTTTTCCCGGCCGAGGCCGTCGTCGTCCAAAACGTCTTCGAAGGCATACACCCCGTCGGGAATCTCCCCGATGGTCTTCCGGGTGATCCGCTCGGCGTAGTCGATGAGCGCGCCGGCGTAGTCTTGGACCGTCGCCAGGTCGTATTTTTCCACCAGCTCCCGGAGGCGGCGGACGCCGGTGACGTTGGCGCTGATCTGGGCCGCGAAGTCCCCTTCCCGCTCCACCGGCGTGCGGACGTTGTTCAGGAAAAAGGCCATCAGCTTCTCGTCCACGCGTCCCGCCTCCACGATCTTGAGCGGCGGAATGATGACGCCCTCCTGAAAAATGGAGGTGGACAGCGGCATGGAGCCGGAGGTCATGCCGCCCACGTCGGCGTGGTGGGCCCGGTTGGCCACGAAAAAGGCCGGTTCCGCCCCGCCGCCCACGAAGACCGGGGCGACCAGGGTAATGTCCGGCAGATGGGTGCCGCCCTTGAACGGGTCGTTGAGCATGACCATGTCGCCGTCCCGGAAGGTCCGGCCCTCGATGGCGGAGCGCACGGAAAGCGGCATGGAGCCGAGGTGGACCGGGATATGGGCGGCCTGGGCCACGGTCTGGCCTTGCGCGTCGAAGACGGCGCAGGAGAAATCCCGCCGTTCCTTTATATTCGGCGAAAAGGCCGTCCGGTTCAGCGTGACCCCCATTTCCTCGGCGATGGAGGCGAACCGGTTCTTGAACACTTCCAGCAGGATGGGATTGACGGTCGTCATGGGGCTCGCTTTCTCAAGGCTTGGTCCCGGGTGGATCGGGACGGACCCGATCCACCCGATCATAGATCCGCGTCAGGGGAAGTTCGACGCCCAGG
>CAYFVR010000172.1:1777-10224 GCA_964346545.1 uncultured Desulfobacterales bacterium
TTGATCTCGGCGGTTTCCTCCGCCTGAAAATATTCGGCGACGGAGAGCCTGGGTTGTTCGGCGGCGGTCATTCGTTCACCCGGATCAACAGATTCTCGAAATCGTCCACCCGGACCCCGGCCTTGGGCGGAATCACGATAGTGGAGGTGTATTCCACGAGGATGGCCGGCCCCTGGATCCGATTGCCGGCGCGAAGCTTTCCCCGGTCCACCACCCGGGTGATGAAACGCCGTCCCTCGAAAACAACTTTCCGCTCGCCCAACAACGCCTCGGGATCGGGACGCTCCCCGGCGAATTCGGATCGAACGTGCGCCGGCTTCTCCGGAACGCCCCGGGCCCGCAGTCGGACGTTGACCACCTCCACCGCCTTGTCCCGGTTGCCGTATCCGTAGGTTTTTTCGTGGAGTTGATGAAAATCCTCGATGTAGGCCTCGCCGAAGGGCACGATGATCTCGTAGGACTGGCCCTGGTAGCGCATGTCCAGCAGCCGCTCCAGCAGAACCGCCTCGGCGGCCACGCCCTCCTCGGCCATCTCGATCCGGGCCTTTTCCTCGATGGGCCGAAAGGATTCGGCCAGCGCGCCCCGGTCGGCGGCGGCCGCCATGACGGTTTGGGAGTAGTCCTTGATCACGTCGGCCATCAACATGCCGATGGCGGAGAGAATGCCCGGATTTTTGGGGATGAAGACTTCGGGAATGTTGAGCAGCCGCGCCAGGGAGACGGCGTGGAGGCCCCCGGCGCCGCCGAAGGCGAACAGGGTGAAATTGCGGGGATCAAAGCCGCGCTCCACGGAAATCACCCGGATGGCCCGTTCCATGGCGGTATTGGCCACGGCCAGAACGCCTTCCGCCAGCTCCACCGGGGACAGCCCGGCCCGCGTTGCCATCTCGTCGAAATGGGCGGCCAACTTTTCTTCGTCCAGGGCCATTTCGCCGCCGAGAAAGCGTTCCGGAATCAGCCGCCCGAGGAACAGATTGGCGTCGGTCACGGTGATTCGCTCGCCTTTGCCGTAGCAGATGGGACCCGGATCGGCCCCGGCGCTTTCCGGCCCCACCCGCAGGGAGCCGCCGGCGTCCAGCTCGGCGATGGAGCCGCCGCCCGCGCCGACCGTGTGGATGTCGATCATGGGAACCTTGACCGGGTAATGGTCGATGGCCGATTCCAGGGTCAGCGGCAGGCCGCCGTCCAGCAGGGCCACGTCGGTGGAGGTGCCGCCCATGTCGAAGGTGATCAGGTGCTCGTATCCGGCGTTCCGGCCGATTTCGAACGCGCCCACCGCGCCCCCGGCGGGACCGGAAAGGATGGTGCGGACCGATTCGCTCCGGGCGGTGGCCGCCGAAATGCCGCCGCCGTTGGACTGCATGATCCGCAGCCGGTCTTCCCCGACGGCGTCGCCGATGTGGCCGAGGTAGCGCTCCATTTTCGGGGAGACGTAGGCGTTGATGATCGTGGTGGAGGTTCGCTCGAACTCGCGGAACTCGGAGAGAATCTGGTGGGAGAGGGAGAAGGGAACGCCGATTTCGGTCAGGGCCGCGCCCACGGCGATTTCGTGTTCCGGACGCTGGAAGCTGAACAGCAGGGAGACGGCCACCGACTCGGCCCCGGCGTCCCGGACCCGGGCGACCACTTCGGCGATCTCCGCCGGGTCCAAAGGCTCCACAACGGAACCGTCGCTGCCGATGCGTCCGGAAATGCCGAATCGCAGTTCCGGCGGCACCAGGGGCGGATTTTTTCGATAGGCCAAATCGTACAGGCGGGTGCGGTTCTGCCGTCCGATTTCGACGACGTCCTCGAAGCGGCGGTTGGTGACGAGAGCGGTTCGCGCCCCCTTTTTTTCCAAGATGGCGTTGGTGGCCACCGTGGAACCGTGGACCACGGAAACCGGAGACTCGCCGGCGACGCGGCGAATCCCGTCCAGAACCGCCTCGGCCGGGTTCGACGGCGTGGAAATGCGCTTGAAAACGCCCCATCCGTCGCCGTCGCGGTAAATGAAATCGGTAAAGGTGCCCCCGGTGTCCACGCCGATGATGACCATGCTCGCCGCTCCTCGCTGAGTTCGTGGAGTCCCTTTTATCCCACGTTCCCAAATAAAATCAAGATGTTTTGGAAGTGGCGACAGGGAATCGCCGGGGATGCCGGGAAGCGTCCCGCCTCCGAAATTCGACGTCAAGCCGAAACGGTGGTTCGAAAAGCCCGGCGGAACGCGCTCCCGGCGGCAAAAAAATCCCGGAAATCGGGAAAGGAACCTTCAGTGGACCACGTGAAGGGCATGGCTGCGGCGCAACTTCAACCACAGGCTTCGGATGATCACCATGGCGGGATCTTCCATCAGGCCATTATTGTAGCGCCGAGCTTTGCGAATGCAGGAACGCAGCAGCGACGCATTTTCGCTGACCAGGCCGAATTCCCGCTTCAACACGCCGGAAAGCGCGTTATATACTTGGGGAAGATTCGACTCCTCCATTCCGGCCATCATCACCCGATCCCGAAGGGAAAGGTCGGACAACAATAAATCCACCACCTCCTCCACATTTCGCGGCTTGGGTGGGCGGAGCGGTTCTTTCCAATCCAGAGGCTGAAACATCATTGCAAACTCCTTTTATGCGACGGGACCGGCGGACCAAGCGCCAGGTCCCGGAACGAACGGTACGAAAAAATACATCAGCATTTCCATTCCAGAATCAAGACAAGCAAACACGGCGCCATCTCAAAAAACAAAGGAGAAAAAAAGAGTTTTGACATGTGGAGGCTTTTCACCCCCCTTCGTTTTGGCGCAAAAGTGTCATGCGATTTGGAAATTCATACAATTTTGGAGTTTCACCTGCGAAGGTGGAATTTTGGCGGAGAAGAGCGATGGCGGCGGATTGGCCAAGGGCGGCGGGGAGAAAGAAAACTCGGGATCGGGACGGGAACGGGAAAAATCGAGAGTTGGACGATCGAGGGTGCGAAGGGGGAAGGAAAATTCGACCGGAAGGCGAGGAAAAATCGAAGGGAGGCGCACGATGCGGAAGCCCGGAAACACGAAAGCCGCAACCAAGGTTGCGGCTTCGCGGAAAAAAATGGTGCCGAAGAGAGGACTCGAACCTCCACGGGGAAACCCCCACTAGACCCTGAACCTAGCGCGTCTACCAGTTCCGCCACTTCGGCACAAATTTTTCTTCAATCCCGGCCCACCGTCGGCGGGAAAGAGGGATTGATTTCGTTCAATGGCTGCGGTATATAGTCGGGTTTGCGGAAACTGTCAAGCACAATTTTAAGGAAATCGTTTTTCCCATGAAAGTCGTCCACGGCCTCGATTCCATCGACCAACCGTTCCGCCGAGCGGTGCTGACCATCGGCAATTTCGACGGTGTCCACCTCGGCCACCAGGCCCTTTTCAACGAAGTCATTTCCCGGGCCAGGACCATCGACGGGACCGCCGTCGCCATGACCTTCGATCCCCACCCGATCCGGGTGCTCCAAAACAACGGCCATCCGCCGCTCATCACCCTGGGCGAGCAAAAGGTGGAGCTGATTCGCCGAACGGGCTTGGACGCGCTGGTGGTGATTCCCTTCACGCCGGAATTCGCGCAAATTTCCGCCCGGGAATTTTTGGAAGACATCCTGATCTCCCGGCTGGGCATGGCGGGCTTCGTGGTGGGCGGCGACTACGCGTTCGGGCGCAACCGGGAGGGCAATATCGATTTCCTGCGGGAAGCCTCCGACCGGCTGGGATTTTTCCTGGTGGTGGCCGACTGGATTCAGGCCCCGTTGGAAGGCGCCGGCCGCATCAGCAGCACGCGCATCCGGGAGCTGGTCCGGGAAGGGGAAGTGCGGGAGGCCCGGCGGCTGCTGGGTCGGCCCTATCAGGTGCGGGGAACCGTTCTTCACGGACGCGACCGGGGCGGAAAACTGCTGGGTTGCCCCACCGCGAATCTGGCGCTTCAGGATGAACTGGCCCCCAAGACCGGGATATACGCGGTTACCGTGGAATACGACGGCAACACCCATCCCGGCGTCGCCAACATCGGCTGGAGTCCCACCTTCGACGACCACCTCTTTACCGTCGAAATCCACCTGCTCGACTTTTCCGGCGATCTCTACGACAAACAAATCCGGGTCAATTTCGTGGAACGCATCCGGGACGAGAAAAAGTTTTCCGGAATCTCCGAGCTGGCCGAACAGATTCAACGAGACATCGCGGCGGCTCGGAAAATTCTGACCCGCTGAATCGTTTTTCGCCGTTCCGCCTTTTCATCGGGACGGGCATGGTTAGGTTGGGAAAGCGAATTCCCAATCGAAAGGCAACGCAATGAGTGTTTTACAGATCGTCACCTATCCGGACACGTTTCTGCAAAAGCCGACCCGTCCGGTGGAAACCATCGACGGGGAGCTGCAATCCCTCGTGGACAATATGACCGAAACCATGTATCGGGCCCCCGGCGTGGGGCTGGCCGCCATCCAGGTGGGCAACGACCAAAGCCTGATCGTGATCGACGAATATCCCGGGGAAGACGACCGAAACTCTCCGGTCGTCCTGATCAATCCCCGGGTTGTGGAGCGTCATGGATCGGTGCTGTCCGAGGGAGAAGGCTGCCTCAGCGTTCCCGAATTCCGGGCCGACGTGAAACGGGCGGCCGCCGTGGTGGTGGAGGCGTTCGACCGCCACGGGAAACCGATTCGAATGGAGCGGGACGATTTTCTGGCCATCGTTCTTCAACATGAAATCGACCATCTGGAGGGCACCCTGTTCATCGACCGGATCAGCGCGCTGAAGCGAAACCTTTACAAACGGCGCGTCGAGAAACAGATGAGGGGCAATGGCTGAGGCGTTGCGCATCATTTTCATGGGAACGCCGGATTTCGCGGTTCCCGCCCTCCAGGCCCTTCGCGGAAGTCCCCACCGGGTGGTCCAGGTGGTCACCCAGCCGGATCGCCCCCGAGGACGCGGACGCCAGGCCGCCGCGCCTCCGGTCAAAACCGCCGCCCTGGAAATGGGCCTGCCGGTGGTCCAGCCCGAATCCATTCGAGATCCCGAGTTCCTCCAAGCCGTCCGAACCCTCGCGCCCGATCTGTTGGTGGTGGTGGCGTTCGGCCAGATTCTGAAACCGGCGTTGCTGGAGACTCCGCGGCTGGGGGCGGTCAACATCCACGCCTCCCTGCTTCCCAAATATCGGGGAGCGGCCCCCATTCAATGGGCGATCATCAACGGAGAACGCCAAACCGGCGTCACCACGATGTTCATGGACGCGGGCTTGGATACCGGCGACATGCTGCTCCGGCATTCCGAGCCGATTTTGCCGGAAGACACCGCCGGAACCCTCCACGACCGGCTGGCCGTTTCCGGCGCGGAACTGTTGCTGGAAACCCTGGACCGGCTGGAAAGGCTGGCGCCCATTCCCCAGAAGGACGAAGAATCCAGTTACGCGCCCCTGCTGACCAAGGCGGACGGCCATATTTCCTGGGACCGGCCGGCCGAGGCCATCGACTGGCGGGTGCGAGGCGTTTCCCCATGGCCGGGCGCCTTCACCTTCATCCAGGATCGCCGGGTGAAGCTGTTTCGGACCCTGCCCTTGGAAGACCCCGCAAGCGCCCCGCCGGGCACGGTGGTTCCCGGGTTTCCGGATGAATTGCGGGTGGCCACGGGACGGGGCGTCCTCTCGCTGCTGGAACTTCAGGGCGCATCGGGCCGCCGCCTTCCGGTGGCCGATTTTCTGCGCGGTTTTCCGGTGACGCCCGGAACGGTTCTCTCATGATTCCGGGCCTGGAAGCCCGGGACTTGGCGCTGCGGGTTCTGGAGCGAATCGAACGGGATCGGGCCACCCTGGACGCCGCGCTGGAGATTGAGACGGGCGAAGTCGTCGCCCTGTCCCGCCGGGACCGGAATCTGGCCTACGCGCTGATTTTCGGCGTCCTTCGGTGGCGACGAGCGTTGGACGCCGACATTGCCGGTCGGCTTCGAAATCCCCGACAGGCCGTGGACGGAACCATCCAAAATATTTTGCGGTTGGGGTTTTTCCAGCTTCGATTCATGGACCGGATTCCCCCTTCCGCGGCCGTCAACACCTGCGTGGAGCTGGCCAAGAAGAACGCCCCGCGTCACCTGACCGGCTTCGTCAACGGCATTCTTCGGAATGCCATTCGCAACCCGGACGGGGCCGAAAAATCCATCGAAACCATCCGGTCGGCGGAAGACTTGGCCGAGAAAGCCTCCTTTCCCGATTGGATGGTTCGGCGATGGACGGATCGTTTCGGGCTGGAAGAAGCGGAACGGTTCTGCGGCGCGATGAACGCGGTGGCGCCCCTCACGCTGCGGGTGAACACGCTTCGGGCGAAACGAGAAGCGACCGCGGCCGCCCTGGAATCGGCGGCGGAATCGGTCGCGCCGACGCCCTATTCTCCCGACGGATTGCACGTCCATGGACTCGCGGTCGGAGTGGCCGAATTGCCCGGCTTCGCGGAGGGATTTTTCCAGGTGCAGGACGAAGGGGCGCAGCTTGTGGCGCGTCATCTGCGGCCGGAGCCCGGCCATCGCGTACTGGACGCCTGCGCCGGGCTTGGCGGAAAAACCGGCGCCTTGGCCGCGTTGATGGAAAACCGGGGCGAAATCCTGGCCGCGGATAATCAACCGGAAAAACTGGCTCGGCTGCGGGAAGAGATGGATCGACTGGGCGTGGACATCGTCCAAACGGCCGAGCTGGATTTGAACGGCGATCTTTCGCCCGAGAAATGGGGCCTTTTCGACCGAATTCTGCTGGACGCCCCCTGTTCCGGCCTTGGCGTGATCCGCCGGAACCCGGACGCCAAGTGGTCGATGGAAAAACGGGACCTGATCCGATTTCAGGACCGACAGGTCGCCTTTTTGGAACGGCTGGCCCCGCTGGTGGCCCCGGACGGCCGCATGGGATACGTGGTCTGCACCGTCGAACCCGAAGAAACCGCGCAGGTGGTGGAACGGTTTTTGGAAAGGCGATCCGACTTCGAAGTGGCGCCGGACCTCGACGGCCCGCCGGAAACGTCTCGTTCCCTGGCGAATGGCGGCTTCCTCCACCTCCATCCCCACCGCCACGGAACGGACGGTTTTTTTTCGGTTGGTTTTCGGAGAAGGTCGGAGTAGAATCCGGCCTGTCCGGTTCGGCAATTTTTTTCGGATTCGATTGATATTTTTGGATCATTGATCTATGTCTTCGACACGTGGGGACTGGCCCCCACGCTTGATTTTTCATTCCCCGACAGCGCAGTCTATGCCATGTTCAAGCCTGACAGATGGCTTGGAAGTGCGCCGGACCCGGCCGAAGCGCAAATATTCCGGAGTTATCCCATGAAAAAGCTGATCGCCCCCTCCATCCTTTCGGCCGATTTCGCCCGCCTGGGCGAAGAAATCCAGGCGGTTGCCGCCGCCGGCGCGGACTGGATTCACCTGGACGTGATGGACGGCCATTTCGTTCCCAACATCACCATGGGGCCCATCGTGGTGGAGGCCGCCCGGAAATCCACCGATCTGCCCCTGGACGTTCACCTGATGATCGAAAATCCCGATCGCTACGTGAACGATTTCGTGAAGGCCGGGGCCGATTGGCTGTGCATCCATGTGGAAGCCTGCGTCCACTTGGAACGAACGGTGCAGATGATCCGGGAGGCCGGGGCGCGTCCCGGGGTGGTGTTGAATCCGGCCACGCCGCTTTCCATGGCGGAATGGGTTTTACCCGACGTGGATTATGTGCTATTGATGAGCGTGAACCCTGGTTTCGGCGGGCAATCCTTTATCCCCAGCAGTCTGGAAAAAATTCGATTGCTTCGGGGAATGCTGGAGGAAAAGGGCCTTTCTCCCGTCATCCAGGTGGACGGCGGCGTGAATTCCCGCACCATCGCGGAGGTCGCACAAGCGGGCGCGGATTGCTTCGTGGCCGGTTCGGCGATCTTCGGCAGCGAGGATTACGCGGCAACCATTGCCCAATTTCGGGAAAAACTGGAATAGGGAAATGGCAAGCCGGAAAGAACGATCCGGGCACAAGCGGTTTCGCGCCTCGGAAAAAGGTTCCGAATCCGGTTGCCGAAATGAAGGGTTTCCGCCTCGTTTCATTATGAAACGGGACGGAACCGGTAGCGAAATGAAAAAATTGGCATGACGACGGAATCCCCCCAAAAAAGAATCCTCGTAATTCACGGCCCGAACCTGAACATGCTCGGTCGCCGGGAACCCGAGGTGTACGGCCGAAAAACCCTCGCGGAAATCGACGATGATTTGAAACGCCGAGGCGAGGAACTCGGCCTGGCGGTGGAAACCTTCCAGTCCAACCACGAAGGGGCCATCGTCGACCGCATCCAGGAAGCCGTCGAAAACTGCGAAGGAATAATCATAAATCCCGCGGCTTATACTCATACGAGCGTTGCAATTCGGGATGCGTTGTTGCTGCATGACGTTCCGATTGTGGAGGTTCATTTGTCGAATATTCATAAGCGGGAGG
>CAYFVR010000173.1:0-10148 GCA_964346545.1 uncultured Desulfobacterales bacterium
TGATACACCGCCACCGCCAGCCCATAGGCCAAAATCGTCGTGTAAACCACGCTGAAGGCCGCCCATTTCCACGAGGATTCCCGGGTCATGGCGACCACGGTGACGAAGCAGGGGGCGTAGAGCATCACGAAGACGATCATGCTCACGGCCCGGCGGGCGCTCCAGTCCGGGTCGCGGCGGAGGCGGGCGCTCAGTCCTTCGGTGGTGGGCACTTCCGCCCCGCCCAACGCGTAGGCCGTTCCGAGGGTGGAAACGATGACTTCCTTTGCCGCCACGCCCCCGATCAGGGCGATGTTGATTTGCCAATCGAAGCCCGCCGGTCGGGTGACCGGCTCGATGGCGGTGCCGATTCGGCCGGCGACGGAATGGCGCAACGCCTCTCGGGAACGCTCTCCCCGGATCCGGGCGAGTTCCTCGGCCAGGACCGTCCGGGCCTGTTCGTCCGCCCCGGCCATCCGTTCCTCGATTTCTTGGATTTCCGCGGAAAAGGCCGCCTCGCGCCCGTCGGGGAGGGAGGGGAAGGTCATGGCCGCCCAGAACAGCACGGAGATGGCCAGAATCACCGTTCCGGCCTTTTTGACGTACTGCCAGGCCCGCTCCCAGGTGTGAATGCACAGGCCCTTGAAGGTCGGCAGCCGGTAGGGCGGCAACTCCATCACGAAGGGGGTGGCCTCGCCCCGGATGATGGTGTTCCGCAAGACCCAGGCCACCATCAGGGCCATGGCCCAGGCGCCCAGGGTGACCCAGAAAAGGACCGCGGCGGCCGAACCGGGAAAAAAGGCGGCCCCCAGCAGCAGAAAGACCGGCACCTTGGCCCCGCAGGGCATGAAGGGCACGGTGAGCAGCGTCGCCAGCTTTTCCTTGGGGCTTCGCAGCGTGCGGGCGCCCATGACCCCCGGCACCGCGCAGCCGCCGGGAATGCCGCCGGAGACGATGAAGGGCATCACCGAGCAGCCGTGGAGCCCGAAAATCCGCAATACCCGGTCCATCATGTAGGCCATGCGGGCCATGTAGCCGCTGTCTTCCAGAAAGGCGATGCCCATGAACATGATCATGATCAGCGGCACGAAGCCCAGGACGCCGCCCACCCCGGCGATGATTCCGTCCACCACCAGAGAGCGGACCAGCCCCGGCGGCAGCAGCCCGGCGGCCAAATCGCCCAGCCAGGCGAAGACCGCCTCCAGCCAGCCCATGGGCGTTTCCCCCACGGTGAAGGTGACCAGGAACATCCCGTAGAGCACCGTGACCATGAGCGCCGGTCCGACGAATTGATGGGTGACGATCCGGTCGATGGCGTCCGAAAAGCGGATGCGCTCCCGACGGTCGTCGGCGGTGACCACGCCCTGGCGGGTCACCGAGACGATGAAGCCGTAGCGGTAGTCGGCGATGATCGACTCCGGGGTCATGTCCAGGGTGGTCAAACAGTGTTCTTCCAGCCGGCCGACCATTTCGGCGAGACGATCCCCCACGTCGCCGGTTCGGGACATCATCTCCCGGATTTCAATGTCGCCTTCCAGGAATTTCAAGGCCAGCCAACGGGCCGGATAGCGGTCGGTGAACGCGCCGGAGGCGTCGATGAGCGCGGCCATGTCCATCAGCACCGGGTCCAGATCCGGGCCGTAGGAAATGGTGAGCGGTTCCCAGCTCCGGTTCCGTTTCAGCGCGTGTTCCGCGGCGGAGCGGATCAGGTCGTTTTTGCCCTGACCCAGCCGCGCCACCGTTTCCACGATGGGCACTTTGAGAAGGGCGGACAGTCGGGCGGTGTCGATCCGCTTTCCGCTGCGGCGGACCTCGTCCATCATGTTGAGGGCCAGCACCAGCGGCACGCCCATCTCCATGAACTGGACGGCCAAATAAAGATTGCGTTCCAGGCTGTTGGCGTCCAGCACGTCCACCACCACGTGGGGCCGCTCCTGGACCAGATAGTTCCGGGCCACCAGCTCTTCCTGGGAGTAGGCGGTCAGGGAATAGGTGCCCGGCAGGTCCACGACGGTGATTCGCCGGTCCTCGAAAGAAAAGGCGCCCTCGCGCTTTTCCACGGTGACGCCCGGATAGTTGCCCACGCTTTGGCGCGCGCCGGTCAGCGCGTTGAACAGGGTGGTTTTTCCCGCGTTGGGATTTCCGGCCAGGGCGATGCAGAGCGGCTCCGGCGCCTCAGCCACCGGAAACCTCGACCGTGATGAAATCGGCTTCGTTGTTGCGGAGAGTGAGGGTAAAGTCCCGCAGGCGGAGCGCCACGGGATCCTTGAGCGGCGCGCGTCCCACCACGGTGACTTCGGTGTTGGGGACCAGCCCCATGTCTCGGATGCGGCGGCCCAGTTCGCCCTTGGCGCGCACGCAACGGATGATTCCTTTTTGGTTCACCTGCATCTGGCGCAGGCAAATGTGTTTTCCATTGCAGGGACCGGTGCAAGGACCGGTCGGGCCGGAATCGCCGGGGCAGGCGGCGGGGAGTTCGTCGCAGTCGGGACGGCGGGGACGGGCCGTGTTCTCCTCGCCGTTTCCATTGATGGGGATTTTTCCGGCCATTTTACTGCACAAGGCGAAACGGCTTCCGCCCAACGACAGCACAATCGGGCGGCCGGGAACGTTGTCGACCACCTGAACCTCGGCCCCGGGCAGCAAGCCCAGGTCGGCGAGGCGGGACTGAAAGCGGCGGCCGCATTTGGCGGCCAGAATCTTCACCCGTTTCCCGGTGGGAACTTCGGCCAGAACCATGGAACCCCTTGCTCCTTCCGATTTCAAATGGGTTGGCGACAAATTTCCACGAAAACCAAGCAGCCAGGTTTCTACGATCGATTTCGTGTTTTGTCAAACTCTATTTGCCGGGGCTAAATTATGTTGCGACTCAATAGAATTCGGCCGGGATGCGAAACCGGCTTTGCTTATCCGGGAGATTTCCAAGACTTGAAAAGCCGAAGAAGATTCATTATACGGGAAGGGGAAACGAATCCGGCCCGCGTTGCGCGGCTTGGAATTGGATATGGAGCCGGATCGGGGAACCGGTCGGGAATATAACCCCGAGATCCGGGCGTTCCGTCCCGCGTTGGGGAACACGCGCCGATTGCATTGGGGCGGAAACGAACCACGGACGAACTGGACGGAGAATGAGGGTGGATTATTCGCGGGCTACACGGGAAGAGCTGATCGCCATCATCGAAATGCAGGAGCGGTGGCATCTGGCCGCCCGGTTCGACCCGGTCGCCGGCGTCATGAATCGGGAAGGCATTCTGGGACGGCTTCAGGTGGAAATGTCCCGAACCGATCGGGAAGGCCGTCCCCTGGGCGTCGGTCTGGTGGATATCGACGGTTTTCGCGGCCTGATTCGGACGCGGGGACAGTCGTTCGCCGCCGCGGTGCTTTCCGCCGCGGCCGGGCGGATCGGGACGGTTTTGCGGACGTACGATCGGATCGGCCGGGTGGGCGGGGGCGAATTTCTCATTCTCGCGCCCGGGGCGGGGACCGCGGACCTTCGGACGCTGTCGCAACGGGTGCGCCACGCGGTGAGCCGGGACCCGGTTCGCTGGAAGGGCGAAGCGCTGACCGTGGGGGTTCGCGTCGGCGCGTTGGCCTATCGGGGCGGGTGTTCGTCGGAGCGGCTGCTCTCGGCGGTGCAGGCCTCGCTGCTGCGGGAGAAGGGCGGAAAAGGCGAGGGCGCGAACGCGCCGGGGGAAGATCGGGAATGAGCCCGTCGGGTTTTCGCCTTCCCGCCGGATTGGCCGCCGGGTCCGGGGTTCTCGGTCTGGGGCTGGCGTTGGCCTTGCCCGGGCTGGAACCGCTTTTTCGCCTCCTGGTCGTCCTGGCCGCGCTTCCGTCCCTGATCGCCGCCGGCTGGATTTTTCGGTGCGCGGATCGGCTCGCCGAGGCGGATCGAACCGCCCTTCGGGAGGAACGGGACGCCCTGCGGGAGCGGCGACGGGCCTTCGAGGCGGAGCGCGCCCAACTGCGAACCGAGCTGGATCGCCGGGTTCGGAACCTGGAACGGCGGGAGGCGGACCTGTCCGACCGGCTGATCCGCTTTCACGAATGGATGGAATTTCCCGCGGAAACGGTCGCCCCGGGGGAACACGGACTTTCCTCCGAGACGGAACCGGCGGAATTGCGGCGCAAGGACCAGGCGGCGCTGGCGGTGGTGCGGGATCGAACCGACCGCATTTTCGAAAAAATCAAGCGGGGAAGCTATTACGTGGGAGACGCCTTCCGCCGGGACCAGGTTTTCCGGGACGTGATCGATCTGTTCGATTCGGTGGCCCGGGTCTACAATCCCGAATCTCAAAATCCGCTGCTGGAAACCAGCGTGGAGCAGCTCTTGCGGGCCATCAGCCGGGCCTCGCTCCAGCTGCTCGTGGCGATGGACGGCCTGCCCCTGGACCTTAAGCGGCAGAATCTTCGGGGCATGTACGAAACGGTTCGGAAGGGCGTCAAGGTTTACGATTTTTACCAGCATTGGAAACCCTGGCTGGACAAAACCCAGTCCCTTCGCTGGGCGGGCCGGTTGGCCATATCCTCCAACCCGGTCACGGCGGTTGGCTGGATCGCCGTTCAGGAAGGCATCCTCTACGGCACCCGCAAATTTTCCACCCATGTGGCCGAGCGCTACGCATTGGGGCTGCTCTTTGAGCTTTCCTTTGTCATTGGCGCGGAGGCCGCCGGCATCTTCGGCGGAGATTTCCGCCATCGGGACGCCGACTGGATTTACGGCGCGGAACTCACGGAGCTGCTGCGTCGGGCCCCGCTGACCCCGGAAACCCTCCGCGAGGGGCTGAACGAAGCCGGGCGACTCCGCCTTCGTTCCGAATACGACCGGGTGTTTCTTTATCGATGCCTGACCGCCGGCAAAAGCGCGCGGCCGGAACGTTACGATTGCCAAGGTTTTCTTTCCCTTCCGGAACGGCAGCGGGTGGCCGAACGGCTCGAAGCTTTTCTCGCCAAGCATATCGACGCGCCGGCCCAGACCGCGGAAAAATGGACCCAGGCCGTGGAAAACCGTTTGGGCGTCCGGCTGCGGGTGGATTTGGACGTCCCCGCCCTGCCCGAACCGGAACAGGCCGCGGACGCCCTGCGCTGCTTGGCGGGATTTTTGATGGGCGTCAAGCGGTTCCCTGCGGATCGCTTGGCCGGGGCGCTGGCGGAAAGCCGCTGCGCCCGGCTGCTGGCCGAAGCCGCCGGGCCGAAAGCGATGGATCGGCGGGTCCAAACTTTGGTTGCCGAGCCGCCCATGCTGTTCGATTATCCCGAGCTGGACCCGAACGGCGCCCTGCTGGACCCGTTTCTGGAAGACTTGACCGACCTCTGCGTTGAAGCGTCTCCCCGGGGCCGGGGGGAGCGGGCCGTGCTGGAAAACACCGCCCGGTATTTTCGCCGCAAAGATTTGAAGTCCCTGCTCAAGCGAATGGATCGGGCCTACGTGGATCATCTCGCCGACCAGCTCGACCCCGATTCTTCCGAGCGACGGGTGAAGCCCGAGGTCGCCCGGGCCCTGCTGGGTCTTCTTCCTCCCGAGGAAACCGCCCGGTTTTTGTATCGGGACGTCCGAATCGATCCTCCGGCGGGAGAAAGGGCCGGGAAGGACGCCGAAACGGTTCCGGAGGGCCCGCTTTGGCTGATGGCCGCCGCCGATCGGCTTTGGCTGGTGCGGCTCGACGATTCCCCGGAGAGCGATCGGCCCGTGGCCGAGGTGCTGTGGGAAGGCGGCCCCCGGGGTCTGGAGGCGGTTTTTCTGGCCGAGGAAACCGGCCGGTTCGGCGGCCATGCGCTTTTGTCCGGCGGGCGATGGCTTCGAGGCCCCGAGGGCGCCGCCCTGCGGATTCCCGGTCCCGCGCTGGGGGGGCGGGACAAATTTTTCCGGCCGCTGCGACGACTTGTCGGGCGGGAGCCGGAAATCATCCAGGCGGAATGATCCCAAGGCGCCGCCGGGTGGGCTTCCCCGGTCCATGAATCCGGTCCATGAATCCGAATCGACGAAGCGGGGCGAGAAAGAGAGGAAAAGGGGGACATGTTCGGAAAACCCATACGGGCCTGGAAATCGGTCCCGCCGCCGGCGGAAGCCGAAGCGGTCATCATCGGGGGCGGGGTCCACGGCCTGTCGGCCGCCTATTTTCTGGCCGAATCCCAGCAAATGCGGCCGGTGGCCCTGCTGGAGGCCGGATGGATCGGGTGCGGGAATTCCGGCCGCAGCCTGGGCATTCTCCGGGCCGATCCCCGGTCGCCCCAGGATTTGACCGGCGACGGCGAGGGACTGGAACTCTGGCGCGGGCTGCTGGGAAAACGCCGCCTGATCGGGTTGTTTTATCCCTGCGGGTTGTTGAGCCTGGCCCACGGTCCCGCGGAAATGGCCGAAATGCGGTCCCGGGCCGTTGCCGGCCGGTTGATGGGGCTGAAAACCGCCCTGCTGGACCCGCTGGCCTGCCGGGAGCTGGTCCCGGCCCTGGACGTGACCGACCGGCCGCGTCATCCGGTTTCCGGCGGATTGTATCATCGGCCGGGCGGCGTGATCCGGGCCGACCGGGCGATTTGGGAACTGGCCCGGGATGCGGCCGGAAAGGGCGTCACCATTAGCGAAGGCGTGGCGGTCCGGGGAATCACCGTCCGGGGCGGCCGGGTGGTGTCGGTGGAAACCGCCGCCGGGCCGATCCGGACGCCAAGGGTTCTGGTGGCCGCCGGGACGGGCAGCGCCGAACTGGTCCGCTCCGTGGGCGTTTCCCTTCCGTTGGGGAACGAACAAATTTCCGCCCTGGCGGGCTGGCCGATTCAGCCGCTGTTGGAAGTGGCGCTGATTTCCGACCGGTACGGCCTGGCCGCCGCGCAAAGTTACGCCGGGGAAATCTGGCTGGGCGGCCGAACCGGTTCCCTCCCGCCGGATTCTCTGGGCCGGTCCCTTTCGGAGACCGGCCCCGAAGCCTTGGCCGCCTCCGCCGTGGAGATTCTGCCCTGTCTGGCCGGCCTGGCCTTTCCCCGGCGATGGGTGGGCCGGGTGGACCGGACCCCGGACGGGCGGCCCATCGTGGACGGCCATGTGGCGGCCAAAGGGCTTTTCATCGACTGCGGCTGGGGCGGCCTGGGGTTCCAGTCCGGGCCGCTCACCGGCCGGCGGCTGGCCGATTTCATGGCCACCGGCCGCAAGCCCGAATCGCTCGCGCCCTTCTCTCTTTCCCGCTTCATGGGCAAGCCCCGATATTCCGCGCCGGATTCCGCCAACCCTCCCGACGATGCCGCCGGCGCCCTTCCCCCTTCGGAAACCACCGCATGATTGGCCGCAAAAATCGAACGCTGGAACAGCTCCCCACCCGCTGGGTGGACCCCGCCCGGAAAATCCGGTTCCGCTTCGGCACGGGCTGGTACCGGGGATACGCGGGCGACACCATCGCCACCGCGCTGTACCGGAACGGCATTCTGGCGGTTGCACGAAGCCTGCGCACCGGGCGGCGCCGGGGGATTTGGAGCCTGGACGACGCCGAGGGACGGCTTCGGGTCGCCGTGAACGGCGTGCCCGATTTTTCCGCGGAAACCACCCGCCTTCAACCGGGCATGACCGTGGTTCCTCAAGGTCCCAAATTTTGGGAAGCCGGGCCGCTGAGAGCGCGGCTTCGCCGGTTTGCGGACCGGTTTCCGGAACCGCCCTTTGACCTGAAGTTTCTGCCCCTGATTGGCAAGCGGCGGCCGGTCTCCGCGGCCGCCTGGCTGGACCCGGCCTTCCGGTCCCGGGAGCCGTTGGACGCCGCCTACCTTCATTGCGAGGTTTGCGTGGTGGGCGGCGGCCCCGCCGGGATGACGGCCGCCCTGGCCGCCGCCGAATCCGGCGTCCGGGTGATTCTGCTGGAGCGGAATCCCCGGCTGGGGGGCCATTTTCTCTGGCGGGGGGGCGATTACGGCCCGGAGCTGCCGATGTACCGGCGGGCCGGGGATTTGGCCCGTCAACTGGACGAAATGCCCGACGTACGGATTTTCCCGGACACCGTGGTCCATTCGGTGGCGCCGGAGGGGACCGTCCGGGCCGTGCAGTCCGGCGGCGAAGGGCGGTTGTTCCACGAACGTCGGCTCCGGATATTTGCCCGGCGGATCGTGGTGGCCACCGGCCGCCGGGAGCGGTTTCCGGTGTTCGAGAACAACGACCGGCCGGGGGTGATCAGCCCCGATGCGGCCTGTCGGCTGGCCCGGCTGTACGGAATCATGCCGGGAAAAAAGGCGGTGGCCGCCGTGGCCGACGACGCCGGGCTCCAGGCCGTTTTGGACCTTCACGAATTGGGCCTGCCCATTTTGGCCGTGGCCGACCGGCGGATCGGCGGGGCCGATTCGGACCTCCGGCTGGCGCTGCTGGAAAGGGAGCTGCCGTTTTTGCGCGGCTGGATTCCCCGGTCGGTGGCCGGGTACAAGCGGGTGAAGGAGGTGGAGCTGGCCCCGGTGGGGCCCGGCGAGGGCAGCCGCTACTCCGCCGATGTGCTCATCGCCTCCGCCGGCGCCACCCCGGCCGACGAGCTGCTTTCGGCGGCGGGAGCCGGCCGGGAATGGGCGGCGGACGCGGAGGAATGGCGTCCGGCGAATCCGCCCGCAGGGATCTACGCCGCCGGCGGGCTGCTGGGCATCGAATCGCCCGGCGGCTTGGAACATTCCGGCCGCCGGGCCGGGCTGGAGGCGGCCCGGGATTTGGGCGCGGACGTGGCCGGAGAGCACCTTCTCCTTGCCAAACCGTCGGCGGTTTCCGCCGGGGACCTTTCCGCCCGCTGGGACGAGATGAAACCCAACCTGGCCTTTGTGCGGCCGGCGGAAGATCTGACCCTGGCCGATCTCGTCCGGGCCGGGAAGGCCCGGATCGACCATCCGGAAATCGCCTTGAGCTGGCTGGCCCGCGGCAGGGCGGGGTCGGCCGACGACGGCTTCCGGAGAGCCTTGGCCTGGGCCGGCGGGCTTCCGCCGGACGCGGTGAAACCGGCCTCGGCCGCTTCGCCGGCCGCGCCGCCCCGGGCGGGAACGCTGGCCGCCGGCCGGAGGGACCCGGTGCGCCGCACTCCGCTGGTGGAACAGATGGTGGCTTCGGGGGTTCTGCCCGCCCGGGTGGGCGACTGGATGGTTCCCGCGCGGTTCGGGGCCGATCCCCAGGCCGCCGACGAGCTGGCGGTTCTGCGGGCGGCGGCGGGATTGATGGACGCCTCGGCCACCGGCAAATTCCGGGTGTTCGGACCCGGCGCGTTGACCGCGCTGCACCGGATCTACGTCAACAACTTCGCGCCGCTGAAAATCGGCGACGCGGCGACGGCGGCCATGTGCCATCCCGAGGGGTATCCCCTGGACATCGGCGGGGTCGCCCGCCACGACCGGGACGAGTTTTTCGTGACCACCCGGCCGGAGCGGGCCGATCGCTTTGCGTCTTGGATTCGGGAACATGCGCCGGCGGACTGTCCGCCGTTTCACGTTGTGGATCTCACCGACGCCCTGGGAACGTTGATCTTGGCCGGCGCGGCGGCGGAGATCGTGCTGCAACGGCTCACCCGGCAAAATGTATCCGCCGCCGCGCTGCCGGCCATGGGCTACCGCCGAGTGCGGCTGGACGAATCGGTCCCGGCCCGGATTCTTCGAACCGACGCCCTGGCAATCCCGGGATACGAGCTTCACGTTCCGGCTTCCCGGGCGGCGGCGGTTTGGGACCTGATCATGGACGCCGGCGCCGATTCGGGCATCCGTCCCTTCGGCGAAGTGGCCGCCGGGATTTTGCGGCTGCGCCAGGGCGGCATCGACTTGGCGCGGGAGTCGGACTTCCGCACCACCCTGGTGGATCTTCGCCTGGGGAAATTGTGGGGCATCGAGCGAAGCGACCCCCGGCCGCTGGGCGAGGCCGCCTGGCGCCGCGCCATGGACGAGCCGGGCCGGATCAAGCGGGTCTTCTTTCGCGGCTACGTGAACGATCCGGTCCCCCCCGAAGGCTCGGTGGTGGTGGACGACGGCCGTCCGGTCGGCCGGGTCTGTCTGTGCCGGTTCCATCCGGACATTCGGGCCGCCATGGGCACCGCCCTGGTTCCCGAACATTTGGCCGAACCCGACGCCCGCCTCTTTCTGGCCGCCACCGGCGACCCCGACGAAGAATGGATCGAAGTGGAAGTGCGCGAACCCGACGACATGGAGCGGCCGGTGCGGAGGGGGATTGGGGAGGAGGG
>CAYFVR010000174.1:0-10106 GCA_964346545.1 uncultured Desulfobacterales bacterium
TCAGGGCGCAAGGCGTCGGAGAATCGTCGACGCGGAGGCTGACCGGACCGCCAAAGGGGGCTTGTTCCGTCACGCGGATCGCGGCGCCGATGGTGATTCCGATTTCGGCCAGGTATCGCAGCAGCTCCGGCTCGGATCGCCGCACCCGGGCGATCCGGACCCGTTCCCCCGCCGGGATGGCGTCCAGTCCCGACCGGTCGTCTGTCGTCGGCGCGGCGTCCCGGCGGGGAATGGGGTCGCCGTGGGGATCGGCGGCGGGATGGTCGAGGTGGGCGTCGATGGCCTCGGTCAGTCGGTCGGACAGGCAGTGTTCCAGCCGCTCGGCCTCCTCGTGGACCTCGTCCCAGCCGAAGCCGAGCACCCGGTGGAGGAAGGTTTCCAGCAGACGATGGCGGCGGATGACCTCCAGGGCCGCTTTTTCGCCATCCGCCGTGAGTCCCACGCCCCGATGATGGCGGTGGGTCACCAGCCGGGGGCGTTCGTCGGCCAGCCGCTTGGCCATTTCCGTGACCGAACCGGCCGACAACCGCAGACGTTCCGCCAGGGCCGAGGTTCGGACTTGGCCATCTTCACTTCGAAGGTCGTAAATGGCCTTCAGGAAATCTTCCACGGCCCGGGTGCGCATGGGGAAACCTCCGTCCGCGAGTGTAATTTTCCCATAATCCGACGGTTTCCGGATTTCGTCAAGCGGATCGAAAACCATTTTCCGCGGTTGAATTTCCGGCGGAATTCCGTTAATCTGTCCAAATTTGTTTTATCCTGAGAGAAACCGACACGGGGAAAAGAGAATTCATGGATTTTCATCTGTACAATACCCTGACGCGCCGCAAGGAGGTATTTCGGCCGCTGTTTCCGGATTTCGCCGGAATCTACACCTGCGGACCGACGGTCTACAACTACGCCCATATCGGGAACCTTCGGACCTTCCTTTTCGAAGACGTGCTGGTCCGGGCGTTGAAATACAACGAGATTCCGCTCCGCCGGGTCATGAACATCACCGATGTCGGCCATTTGACCGGCGACCGCGACATGGGCGAGGACAAGCTGGAAAAAGGCGCCCAAAAAGAAGGAAAAACCGCCTGGGAGCTGGCGGAATTCTACGCCGAAGCCTTCAAAAAGGACATGACGCGGCTCAACATCCTGGATCCGGACGTCTGGTGCAAGGCGACCGACACCATCCCCGAGCAGATCGACCTCATTCGGACCCTGGAGGAGAATGGCTTTACCTACCGGACCTCGGACGGCGTCTATTTCGACACCCTGCGGTTTCCCAACTACGGCCGGCTTTCCAACCAGAACCTGGATTCCCTGCTGGAGGGCGCGCGGGTGGAGCGGAATCCCGAAAAACGGAATTCCACCGATTTCGCGCTGTGGAAATTCTCCCCGAAAGACGTTCAGCGGCAGATGGAATGGGATTCCCCCTGGGGCAAGGGGTTCCCCGGCTGGCATGTCGAATGCTCGGCCATGGCCATGAAATATTTGGACGACCATCTGGACATCCACTGCGGCGGCACCGATCACATCGACGTTCACCACACCAACGAAATCGCCCAGTCCGAGGCGGCCACCGGCAAGCCGTTTTTCCATTTCTGGATGCACGGGGCCTTTCTGCAGATCAGCGGCGGGAAGAAAATGGCCAAAAGCGCCGACAATTTCCTGACCCTGGAAAACGCCCTGGAGGCCCGCGGGATCGATCCCCTCGCCTATCGGTACGCCGCCTTTTTGACCCATTACCGAAATCCAATGGAATACAGCGACGAATCGATCCAGGCGGCCGAAAACGGGTTGAACCATTTGCGAAATCAGGTCCGGACGGTGACCGACGCGGCGGGCGGATCGGTCGCCGACCGGCCCAACGCGGCCTTTCTGGACAAGTTCCGCCAAGCGCTCAACGACGACCTCAACATGCCCCGGGTCATGGCGGTGGTGCAGGAAACCCTGAAGGCGGAAATCGACCCCGGGGAAAAGCTGGCCGCGGTGCTGGATTTTGATCGGGTGCTGGGGTTTCGGCTCGACCGCGTGGCGTCGGACGCGACGCCGCCGGCGGAAATTCAGGCGCTGGTGGACGAACGAATCCAGGCGCGGCGGGAGAAAAACTGGGGCCGATCCGACGAGCTGCGGGATCGGCTGCAGGGGCTGGGATATACGGTTCAGGACGGAAAGGACGGAATGAAGGTCTTCAAAGGCTGACGCCGGCGGATTTTCCCGCGGGTTGGGCCGGCGCGCGGCGATCCCCGGGCGTCCGGCCGCGGCGGTTTCCGGGCGGGCGGATCGATCCTTATTCCCGTTGTTTTTCCGACCGTTCGTGCCGCTCCTGGGCCTCGATGGAGAGGGTGGCGATGGGCCGGACCATCAGCCGGTTGAGCCCAATTTCCTCTCCGGTCTCCTCGCAGAAGCCGTACTCTCCCGTCTCGATCCGCTCCAGGGCGTGATCGATTTTTTTCAACAGCTTCCGGTACCGGTCCCGGGTGCGCAACTCGAAGGCGGTGTCCGACTCGCTGGTGCCCCGGTCGATGGTTTCCGGGTTGTTGTCCTTGCCTTCCTTGAGTTTTTGGAGAGTTTTGCCCGATTCCGCCAGCAACTCGTCCCGCCAGGCGATCAGCACCCGCTTGAAATAGGCGACCTGGCGGTCGTTCATGTATTCCTCGTTCTCGCGCGGCCGGTAGTCTTCGGGAAGTTTTTCCTCGCTCATTTCCATTCTCTCCTCGTTCCCCTCGCGGTCTATCCGATTCGAATCATCTCTTCCGGGAACGTGGTCAGGGGCGTCAATCCCTCCGGGCCGACCACGTGGGTGTTCTCGATGCCGACCACGCCCCTTCCGGGCAAAATCTGTTTGGGTTCCAGAGCGATCACCATGCCCGCCTCCAGGACGCTGGTCTGGCCGCGGGCGATAAACGGAAATTCGTCCAGCTCCAACCCCACCCCGTGGCCCACGAACGAAATCCGGTCGGCGCCGGCGCCCATGAAATATTCGCCGTATCCCAGCCGTTCGGCCTCGGCCACCGCCATTTCGTACAGATCGCCGGCCACCGCGCCGGGCCGGGCCGCCCCTCGCAGGGTGGATTGCACCTCCCGCATGGCGTCGTGGGCACGGAGAAGATCGTCCGGCGGCTCCCCCAGCACAAAAATCCGGGTTTGGTCGGCGATGTAGCCGTCCTGGACGAACACGTAATCCACCAGGATGGGCTCCCCGGGGCCAATGGGGCGAAAGCCGGCGCTTTGGGGCACGGCCGGGCCGGTGCCCGCGCCGCCGGTGGGCGAGGCCAGAAAGCTGGGTTGGGCCGCCGTTTCCCCGGCCATCAGATGGCCGTAGAAAATCTCGCCGCCCCACCGGCGCATCCGCACCAGGCCCGGATGGCCCAATTCCCGGGCCAGCGCTTCCACCCGGCCCGCCAGCGCCAGTTCGGTGATTCCGGGGGAAATCTGCTCCGCCACCCCGGCCAGCACCTGGTCGGCCCGTCGGCCGGCCTCCCGGAGGCGTCCAAGTTCGTAGGGGGATTTGACGGCCCGCACCGCTCGCAGCCGGGACGAAACGTCCACCAGCCGGGCATCGGGAAACCGGCGCCGAAATCCGAGGTAGAGGGCGGCGGGAAGCACGTCCATCTCCAGTCCAAGGGCGGCCGGCGGGCGCAGGCCCCGCTCTCTCATTTCCCGAAGCAGGTCGTCCGTGCCGGTTAGCGGGCGAATGTCGGGGAGGCGCGATTCCCGTTTCGCCCGTTCCAGGCTTTTGCGGATCATCAGCAGGGGCGGGCCTTCCGCCGGCACGTACAGCATTCCGTCCTGGGCGGTGCCGGAAAGGTAAAACAGGTCGGCCTTCTGCAGAATCAGCGCGCCGTCGACGCCGTCGGCCCGCAGTCGATCCTGGAATTCTCCGATCCGGCGGGTCAGTTCCGGCCCGGGCACGCGAAGGTCGGCGTTCATGGCCGGCGCTCCTCGGCCTTCGTTGCGGGGCGGTCGCCCATGAACCAGGGGCTTCTTCGTCTATTCAATGGCGATGACCAGCCGTTCATCGGCATTTTCAATCTCGATCAGGGTGCCCTTCGGCCCTTGCTTGGCGAAAAGGGAGCCGAGTTCCGCCAAGTCGATTCCTTCCCGCTGAAGGGAGGCCCGGGCCCGGGACGGCAACAGCTTTTCGGAGATGGCTAGGGAGGAAAGCGGAATCCGGATTCGGGTTTCCGGATCGTTTTTCTGGGGTTTGTAAATGTCGATTTTCAGCGTTTGCATCATGGTGGTTGCGTTCCTCGTCTGGGAGCATTTTAAACCCGGCGTCCCCGGTTAAATCCGGGGGCGCCGCGGCGCGAAACCGGACGGACGGCCCGATGGAAATCGCGGACGGCGGAATCCCGGGAAAATTCGACCCGCAAACGGCTTGCGAAAAAGACCCCGGGAGGCGAGACCTCCGTGATATTCCGGCGGATACCCGCGATCGGCGACCGGAGAATTACCATGTTTTCCCCGCGCCCGCAAGAACTATGCGGCGCGGGTTGGGGATTGCATTTTTGGCCGGGATCGGCGTAGATTGGGGGGCGCGGCGTTGGCCGCCCGCGAGCTTTTTTCCACGGATTCTCTCTGGAGGCTTTTCATGCGTTTCCCAACTTCGCGCGACCGTTTCGGGGTCGCCGCCCGTTCGGCGATCTGGCCGTTTTCCGTTTTTTTGCTTTGCCTCGTTTCGGCTTCGGCCGCCCCCGCGGCGGACCCGGCGGTTCATGAATCGTTTTCTCCGTCGCGGGTCGAGGCCATGAAAACGGCCCGGGCCGTGATTCACACCCGTTTCGGGGATATCCGGCTACGGTTTTTCCCGGAAACCGCGCCCAACCACGTGAACAATTTTCTGGAGCTTGCCCGCGAGAACTTCTACGACGGCACCACGTTCCACCGGGTGATTCCCGGCTTCATGGTCCAGGGGGGCGATCCGCTGACCCGGGAGGCGGATCGGTCCCGCCACGGGACCGGCGGACCCGACCACCGGTTGAAGGCCGAGTTTTCCGATCGTCCCCATCATCGGGGCGCCCTTTCCATGGCCCGTTCGGCCCATCCGGACAGCGCCGGTTCCCAGTTTTTCATCTGCGTGGCCGACGCGCCCCATCTCGACGGCCAGTACACGATCTTCGGCGAAGTGGCGGCGGGCATGGACGTGGTGGATAAAATCGCCGCCCAACCCCGGGACCGCCGAGACAATCCCAAGGAGCGGGTGGAAATGCGGGTGGCGGTCGTGGAGACCGAAGCCGCGCCGGAAACCGCCCCTTCCGACCCGAAAGCCGAAACCGGGGACGAATCCGCAAATTAGCCGTTCCGAACGGCCCGAATTTTCATCTTCCTCTCCTTCCGACCGAAAGCGACGCGATGACCACGACGCCAGATCTCCAGCAGACCCCCGAACCCGGACGCCGACTGGTTCGCTTCCGGGGCGACACCGTCACCTTTACTCTGGTTGCGCGTCGGCCGGCCTCCGGCGGGGCTTGGCTTCGCACCAACATCTGCCGGGCCGCCGTCGCCCGGGGGGAAATCATCGACGAGGTGGATTCCGATGTGGCCCCCCTGGGGCGGGACTGGTTCGACCTGCCCATGGACCGGACGGGAGAAGATCGGTTCTCCCTCGTCCTGCCGCTGGCCGAGGTCGGCCATTTTCAGGCCAAGGCGATGTTTCTTCCGGAAGGGGAACGGGACCCGCTGTGGCCCGAGGGCGGAAACACGGTGCTGAACGTGGAGCCCGCGCACACCGTCTGCGGGAACACGATCTACAACGCCTTCGTCCGCCAGTTCGGCCCCAACAAGGACGGAGGCGGAAAGCCCGATCCCGCCCAGACCGAATGCATCCGGAACCTGGACGACGCCGGCTACACCGTCATTCCCCGATCCGGCACCTTTCGGGACCTGATCCGCCATCTGGATTTCATTGTGGGGGAGCTGGGCTGTCGGTATCTTCAGCTGCTTCCGGTTCATCCCACGCCCACCACCTACGGCCGAATGGGGCGCTTCGGCAGCCCCTACGCCGCCCTCAGCTTTACGGAGGTGGACCCGGCGCTGGCGGAGTTCGATCCCAAGGCGACGCCGCTGGAACAGTTTCTGGAGCTTGTGGACGCCGTTCACGCCCGCAACGCCCGGGTGATTCTGGACATCGCCATCAACCACACCGGCTGGGCCGCGAGTCTTCACGAATCCCATCCCGAATGGCTGGCCCGGGACGAATCGGGCCACATCGTCACCCCCGGCGCCTGGGGCGTGGTTTGGGAGGACCTGACCAAGCTGGATTTCCGGCATCGGGGCCTGTGGGCCTACATGGCGGAGGTTTTTCTCACCTGGTGCCGCCGGGGCGCGGACGGCTTTCGCTGCGACGCCGGCTACATGGTTCCCTTGGCCGCCTGGCGCTACATCGCGGCCCGGGTTCGCGCGGAATATCCGGACACCCTTTTTCTGCTGGAGGGGCTGGGCGGAAAAATTTCGGTCACGCGAGAGCTGCTCAACAGCGGCAACTTGGACTGGGCCTACTCCGAGCTGTTCCAGAATTACGACCGAAACCAGATCGAAGCCTATCTTCCCGGGGCGCTGGAGATCGCCGATGCCGACGGGCCGACCGTTCATTTCGCCGAAACCCACGACAATGATCGTCTGGCCTCCGTTTCCCATGTTTGGGCCAAAATGCGTACCGCCCTGTGCGCCCTCTGCGCCCCCAACGGGGCATTCGGCTTCGCCAACGGCGTGGAATGGTTCGCGGCGGAAAAAATTCAGGTGCACGAGGCCAACTCCCTCAACTGGGGCGCGCGCAAGAATCAGGTGGCCGACATCCGGCGGCTCACCGCCCTGCTGGAACGTCATCCCTGTTTTCAGGACGAAACGGCCCTCTGGCTGGCCCAGACCGGATCGGGCAACGGGATCGTTCTTGTCCGACATCACCGGCCCTCGGGACGTCGGCTGGTGGTTCTGGTCAATCTGGACGTGGAAGCGCCGGCGCGGCTGGCCTGGCGGTCGGATCGGGACGGCAACCCGCCGGTGGTGGATTTGATGACGGGGGAGCGGGTCGCGGTTTCGGCGGCGGAGTCCGGCTGGTCCTGCGATCTGGGACCCGGTCAGGCCCGCTGCCTTTCCTGGGACGCGGCCGACCTCAAGCTCACGGAGCCCGAGCGGGACGGCGAGTCGTCCCCCGCCCCTTCCCGTCAGCGGCATCAACGGTTGCGGGCCGCGGTCCTGGACCTGCTGGCCGCCCTGGGGCGCGGACCCGACCTGGGAGAGATCGAGGTGGACGCCCTGGTCCATGAGATGGCCGAGGACCCCCGGGCGCTGGCGGCCCGGCTGAATCCCCGGGGGGACCATCCCCCCTTGGTTCGCTGGACCTGGCCCCGGGATTTGCGCCGGGTGGTTTCGGTTCCCCCCGGCTATCTGCTGCTGGTGGAAGGACCTCGGCCGTTTCGCGCCCGGATTTTCGACGGAGACCGCTGCCGGGCGGCCGGGGAAAGTCTGCCGAAAAACGAGGGGGCCGGCCATTTCGCCCTGCTGGGTCCGCTCCCGACGCCCGACGAACATCGGGACCTGAATCTCCGGATCAGCGTTTTTCATGACGGGCGCGGCGCCGAACGGCGGGAAGCTCCATTGCGGTTTCTGGCCGATCCCGACGCGGCGCGGGCCCGACTCCGATTTGGGCGGGCGGAGCTGCTGGACACCGATCTTCGGCTGCTGTCCACGAACGGACGCGGCGGAATGCTGCGGGCCGGCGTCCATTGGGGCCGTCTGAACAGCCGGTACGACGCCCTGTTGGCCGCCAACCTGGACCCGGAGGTTCCCGAGGATCGCTGGATGTTTCTGGCCCGCTGCCGGGCCTGGGTGGTCTATCAGGGCTTTTCCCAGGAACTGCGCACCGACTGTCTGGAGGACTTCCAGGTGACGCCCGAGGGCCAGGGGCGATGGCGGTTCCATGTGCCCACGGGCCAAGGCGGCGATCTGTTTTTGACGGCGAGCGCCCAAATGATCGAGGGCGCCAACCGGATTCGCATGGTTTTTTTTCGTCATCGGGACGGCACGGGGGGGCGCGGGCTGGCCGACGACCGGCCGGTCAAGCTGATTCTGCGGCCGGATATTGAAGACCGGAGCTTCCACGAAACGGTTAAGGCCTTCTCCGGGCCGGAGCGGGCTTGGCCGGCGGCGGTAACGCCGGAGGCGAACGGATTTTCCTTCCGCCCCGCTCCGGGCCGGGAATTTCACCTGCGGCTGTCCGGCGGGGCCTTCGTGTCCGAACCGGAATGGCATTACATGGTCCATCGGCCGGTGGACGCGGAGCGGGCGCTGGACCCGGATTCCGATTTGTTCAGCCCGGGCTATCTGACCGTCTTTCTGGGCGGCGGGGAAACCGCGGTGCTCGACGCCTGGGCGAGGGAGGACGGAGAGGGGGACGAAACGGAATTCGACGCCCCGGCGGAAATTGCCGAGTCTCCAACGGAAATTTCTTTGGACGAGGCCCTGGTTCGCGCCTTGGACGCCTACGTGGTCCGCCGGGAGACGGGGCGGACGGTGATTGCCGGGTATCCCTGGTTTCTGGATTGGGGCCGGGATACGCTGATCGTGGTTCGCGGCCTGATCGCGGCCGGCCGGGGGGAGGCCGCCCGCCACATTCTGAAGCAGTTCGCCCGGTTCGAGGAATCGGGGACGCTGCCCAACATGATTCGGGGAAACGACGCCCGGGACCGGGACACCAGCGACGCCCCGCTCTGGTTCGCCGTGGCCTGCGCCGACCTGATCGAATCCGACGGTTCCGACGGGTTTCTGGACGAATCGGCGGGAAAGCGGACGGTTCGCGATGTGCTGATTTCCATCGGGCGCGGCTATCGCGACGGCGCGCCCAACGGCATCCGCATGGACCCGGAAACCGGCCTGGTTTTCAGCCCCGCCCATTTTACCTGGATGGACACCAATTTCCCGGCCGGAACCCCCCGGGAAGGCTATCCGGTGGAAATCCAGGCGCTATGGCACGCCGCCCTGCGCCTGCTGTCCCGGATCGATCCGGAAAATTCCGAGGATTGGGATGGGCTGACGGAGAAGGTCCGAACGGCCCTGGCGGAGCGCTTTTTTTCGGCGGAACGCGGGTTCCTGTCCGATTGTCTGCACGCGGCCCCGGGACGGGGCGCGGCCGAGGCGACCCCCGACGACGCGCTGCGTCCCAATCAGCTCTACGCCCTCACCCTGGGGGCGATCACGGACCCGGCCATGGCCCGTTCCATCCTGGACGCCTGCGAGGAGCTGTTGGCGCCCGGCGCCATTCGCAGTCTGGCCGACCGGCCGGTGTCGGTTCCCCTGGAGGTGCGGCGGGACGGCGAACTGCTGAACGATCCCCACCGTCCGTACGCCGGCCGCTACGCCGGGGACGAGGACACGCGCCGGAAACCGGCCTACCACAACGGCACGGCCTGGACCTGGGTGTTTCCGGCGTTCTGCGAGGCCTACGCGGCGGTGTATGGGAAAGGCGGCCAACCGGCCGCCCGAGCCTGGCTCGCGGGCGCGACCCGATTGCTCAACGACGGCGTCGCGATGCATCTGCCGGAAATTCTGGACGGGGACGCCCCCCATGCCCCGAAGGGGTGCGACGCCCAAGCCTGGGGGGCGAGCGAACTGGCCCGGGTATGGCGGATGCTTTCACCGGATCGGGACGGGGAAGCGCCCCGGAGATGAAACAAGTTTAACGCGGCCTTAAAAAATTTATGAAATGATGAATACGTGTTTATTTCCTTGCGATTGTCGGGGAAACTCGCTAATGCTGTGTTTATCGAGGCAAATCCACCGATTTTCTTTTGTCTGCGCGTTGGCGCGGCTTCTCGGTACGACTTTTGCTTGTTTGAATGCAATTCCGTTCATTTTGGCAATTCCAATGGACGACGGCGCTGGATCGGCCAAGGGGCGTATGCGATACGCCCCTACGACATTTCGCCCAAAGGAACGGTATCGTGTCTAAATGATGTTTGAAAGTTTCCGTCGTTCTTGTCGTCTCTTTCCGGCCAGTCCTTATGGCCCGGCGCGACCGGCTGGGACCCCCCCTTCCCAGGCGCTTCACCAGACCGCCCCACCGCCCCGCCGGCGGGGAAACCGAATTTCCAAGGAGGACCGAATGAGATCATCCGGGT
>CAYFVR010000175.1:0-5805 GCA_964346545.1 uncultured Desulfobacterales bacterium
CGTACAGCGCCAGCTCCTGGGCGAACATGTGGGGCCGCTCCGGCGGCGTCAGCGAAGGTCCCCGGCCATAGATGTGGTCCACCATCTCCCGCAGGGAATACAGCCGATCGAACCATCGCCCGTTGGGTCCCGCGCACACGCAGGTGGGCGAACCCGCCGGTTCCATGCCCAAATCGGCCAGCGCGCTGTTGGCCAGATCGTTGCACAAACAGGTTTTGGCCGTCACCGATTTCCGGGCCCGGCTGCGTTCCTCGGCCGACAGCTCCATCCCCTCCAGTTGCGCCAGCTTCCGCTTCTGGTACGCCCGGGAGGCCGTGCAGATGGGCGGATCGGCAAACTCGCCGTCGAACCGCAAAAAGCCCTTGGTGCAGCCCACGCCCGGCTTTCCGCCGGCCGCCCGCTCCTGGACGCCCCGATGGGAGGTGCTGTCCCGCAGCAGGTTGAACGGCGCCCCCAGCGGCGACGCATGGGAGAGAAACAGCTCCCCTTCCCCGGCCCGGGCCAGAATCCTCCGATTTTCCTCGTCCAGCCGCGTGGTTTCCGGCACCAGCAAAAACGGCGTGCCCCAGCCGGTCAGGTCGGCGCCGTAATACTCCCGCAGCCGCCGATCCTCGCCGCCCGTGCCGATGCCGCCCTGCACCGTCACCCGGGGCCGCTCCACGATGTCGGGGAAGGGCCAGCCGTATTCCGCGTAGCAGGCTTTCACCATCTCCCGGCATTCCGCCGCCAGGTCGTCCATCCCGGCCTGGAACTCCAGCAACGCGGCCCGCAGGGTGTGCCCCTCGGTGGGGAAGGCGTGGCCGCCGCAGTTCAAGCCGGACTCGATCCGGTACTCGTCCACCTCCAGCCCTTTTTTGGCCAAAAACCGGCCCTGGGTGCGGGCGGAACGGAAATCGCTGACCTTCACCACGATCCGCTTGCGGCGGACGCCCTCCGAATTTCGGAAAAAATCGGGATGATCGGCCATGTCGGAAAACAACCCCTTGTTGATCCCGGCGGAAAAAACCATGCCGCCGCCGATTTGGCTGTTGGCGTAGCCGCGCAGGGCCGCCCGGGCGTCCCGGAAGGCGTCCGGCCGGGGCTTGCCCTCGGCGTCGTAGCGGGCGCCGTCCAGCTTCACCATGATGTTGACCTCGATCTCGCCGGGAACCATCCGCGCGGTCAAATCGGCCGCCATTTGCTCCCGCGCCGCCGGGTCGGCTTCCGCCGTCATCCGGTCGTAGTCCTTCCGCAACGGAGAGGTTTCCGGCAGCAGCTCGAAATATCGGGTCTTCTCGCTTTCCGGCGCAAACGGCTGGCTCCGAACCGCCTCCATGCGCCGATCCGCCAGCAGACCCACCAAATCCAGATAGGCCGTGATTCGGCGGGCCCGAACGTCGGGATCGGCGTCGGGGATGGGCGCGTAGGCCAGCCCGTTTTGCTCGCAATAATGGCCCCGGAGCCGCTCCAGCATGAAATCGTCCACCAGGGAAATGACCGAGGTGATGCCCAGATGGGCCACGCGGATGGGGGTGTCGGCCGAAAATCCCGTTCCCATCACCGGGATCAGAAAGGTATGCATGACAAAATCTCCCTGTTGGGGTTGGATCCAATACCGTTCACTTTGGGATTTCCAAAGGACGAATGTGCCGGATTGTCCGAGGGCGAATGCATTTGCCCCCACAAATTTTCGCCAAAATGAACGGCATTGGGGTTGGACCGGGAAAAACCCGGCCGTTTTTTTCAATCTAACGGTCCCGCCGACGGCTGAACAGCCGTTTTTCTTGTTTTACAGACCTTTTACAATTTTCGCGGCGGGATATCCGTCGCCGATCCGGCACGCTCCGAAAAAATCCCCGCTTTTCTTCGTCCCCCGAAAACCGGACGAGGCTTGCCCTCGTGGGCGGATTGGCGATCCATCCGAAACGAAAAAAAATTAATGGAAAAATCCCAAAAAATCTCGATTCTCCATGGAATCCACCGATGAGAGGCGCCCTTGTTTCGTTCCCCCGGTCTGGCGCCCGTCACCCTCCGGAAACCTGCGGGGGGTGGATATTTTTCGGTTTGACAAGAAAACGCCAAGCCTCTATATTCCATTTCAGCAATATGACTCGTGCGTTTAGAGAGGGGCGAACATCCGACGGATGGCCCAAGTCTCCGGGTCGGCCAAAAACCCGCCCCCCTCCGAAAATCTGGGATCGATATGTCGCATAGTCCCAGAAACGGAAGAGACGCCGCGAAAACGGGATACGGAAGAACCGGCTTCAACAGATCGTCATTCCACGATATGCTTCATCATTGGCCGCTTCCGGTCCAAACAATGGGGATCGAACCGACCCCGGGAGAGGAGAAAATGAAGGAAAGAACCAAATTGCTGTGGATCGTCGGCGCCTTTTTGGTCGCCTACTATGTGCCCTGGGACCACCCGGTCATCCGCCAGTCCGGCCTCGAAGCCTTCCTGATGCTTCGGGAATATGCCCGGGAACACGTCCTGACCTGTCTCATCCCGGCGTTTTTCATCGCCGGCGCCATTTCGGTGTTCGTCTCCCAGGGCGCGGTGCTCAAATACTTCGGCGCCCAGGCCAACAAAATTCTCTCCTACTCGGTGGCCTCGGTGTCCGGGACCATTCTCGCGGTCTGCTCCTGCACGGTGCTGCCGCTGTTCGCGGGCATCTACACCCGGGGCGCCGGCATCGGCCCGGCCACGGCCTTTCTGTATTCCGGCCCGGCCATCAACGTGCTGGCCATTTCCATGACCGCCAAAATCCTGGGCTGGCAATTGGGCTTGGCCCGGGCCGTGGGCGCCATCGTCTTCGCGGTCATCACCGGCCTGCTCATGGCGGCGATTTTCAAAAAGGACGACGCAAACCGCACCGCCGGCCAGATTTACGTTCCCGAGGACGAAAACGAGGGACGAACCCTGCTGCAGGACGCCCTGTACATTCTCGTCATGGTGCTAATCCTCGTCTTCGCCGCCTTCGCCCGCCCCGCGGCGGACGCCACCGGCATCTGGCCCGCCATCTTCGGGGCCAAATGGTACATCACCGGCGTGTTGCTGGTGATCCTGGCCTACATGAGCAAGGCCTGGTTCACGCGGGATGAAAACAAAAACTGGGTGGACGCCACCTGGGGTTTCGCGAAACAGATTTTTCCGCTCCTGGGCGCAGGGGTGCTCGTGGCCGGGTTCACCTTGGGCCGTCCGGGACATCCGGCCCTGATCCCCGAACACTGGATCGCCTCCCTGCTGGGCGGCAATTCCCTCGGGGCCAACCTGATGGCCTCGCTGGCCGGCGCGCTGATGTACTTCGCCACCCTGACCGAGGTGCCCATCCTCCAGGGACTTCTCGGCTCCGGCATGGGCCAGGGACCGGCTTTGGCCCTGCTGCTGGCGGGCCCGGCCCTTTCCCTGCCCAACATGCTGGTCATCGGCAGCGTTTTGGGCGCGAAGAAAACGTTCACCTTTTGCGGCATCATCGTGGTTTTGTCCACCATCTCGGGAATGGTGTACGGGGCTTTCTTCGTGTAGAATTTCGCCCGGCCTCGCGGCTTGGCTTGGGCGCCACCAACCTTGGGCGCCCGGGACGGCCTCGCGTCGGGCACGCCGAATTTCGGAAACTCGCGGTCGGAATGACACGGCGTCATGACGATTCGCCATCAACCGTTGTTTTGAAAGGAGATCATACATGGAAATCAAGGTATTGGGCCCTGGCTGCCCCAAATGCCAGCAGACGGAAAAAGTGGTCCGGGAAGCGATCGCCGAATCCGGCGCATCCGCCGACCTGGAAAAGGTCACCGACATGATGAAGATCGCGGAGTACGGCGTCTTCGGCACCCCGGCGGTGGTGGTGGACGGCGAGGTGAAGAGCGTGGGCAAAATTCCCAAAAAGGCGGACGTGCTGTCCTGGATCGGATAGCGAACGAAACGTTTCACCCGAGGGCGCGGCCAGGCGATCCCGTTGAATTTTCGCCGTCGCCGCTCCTCGCGGCGGCGCGGGGCTTTTCTTGCCCGGCGCCGCCGTTTTTCCCGAGAGGAGGGAATCCATCATGTTGCTTTCCGGCTACAAAACGGAAATTTTCCGTCCCGAATGCAATCCCAGCTTCACCTCCGTCCACTGCGTCGCGCATCTCGACGAAGATATCGCCCCGGTTCTGCCCTATCTCAACGCCGCGCTGGGCGGCGCCCAGTATCTCGAAGACCCGCCCGAAGTGATGTTTCATCACCGGGGCCGAATCATCAAGGTGGGCGGCCGGGAAATCGCCGTCAACGCCCTGCGGGACGCCGACGAGGCCGAACGGATTCTTCGCTGGCTGACCGAAGAGATCAACCGGGTCTGGGAGGCGCGGGACGAAATCGTGCCGCGCCGCGACGTGCCGCCCAAGCCGAAGCTCATCGACATTTTGCGTTTGTTGCCCAAAACCAATTGCCGAAAATGCGGTCAGCCCACCTGCATGGTATTCGCCGTTCGGGCCGCCGAAGGCGTGGTCGGCGCGGAAAATTGTCCGGAACTCGACGACGAACGGCGGGCCGAATTGACGGCCCATCTCTCGGAATTCGAATTCGATTGACCGCCGCCGCGTTGGACCGGCCCACGTCCGCGACGCCCCCGGCGTTTCAAAAAACGGTTGCGAAAAGCCATTCCTTCGTGTATCGTGCCGACGGAAAGGTGGGCTGGTTATGATGGTTCGGTTTTTGCGTCTGCTGATCGCCTTGATTCTGACGGTCGGCATGAGCGGCGTTTTGGTTTGCGCCGCGATGCCCCCCCAGGGCGAAAAGATGCACTGCAAAATAAAGCACGACCGGAAAGACGGCCGCGAGCCGGCGGAGTCCGCTCCGTGCAAGGTTCGTCCGTGCGCCGCGACGACGGCGTTGGGTCTGTTTTCGCCGAACCCCATGCGATCCCAGTTCGACGACCCCGGTCTATCGGCCGGATGGATTGCGGCCGGCGCTCACGCCGCTCCGCACCCCGACCGTCCCCGCCTTTCCGCCTCGCGTTTTCACATCCGTCTTTTGGAGGCGTTTCGATCGCCTCCCATTCCCCATTTTATCCTGCATTGCGTTTTCATCTGCTGATTTTCACGCATAACTCATTGTAATCAAAAACAATTCAAATCCAGCGGTTCCATTGCTCCGTTCCGGGTCCAAAGGTCCCGGCGGCGGGTTCGCAATTTTGGCCGACGATTCCCGTTTGTGGAATCCCCTTGCGGGCAACCGGTACGGATCGGCTCGGCGCCGAAGTCCGACTTCGCGTCCCGGCGCGAAACGGGTTCGCGCCGTCGGGGAGTGCGGGCGGATCGCCGCTCGTCGAGCGCCCAAGGTTCCATCGCCATCCCAAAGAAAGGAAATTTTGCAATGAAAAAAACACCCAAAACAAAGACGAAAAACCGAACGAAGACGAACGCCGCCCCGAACGCCGCCGACCAACGGAAATGGATTCGGACGGCGCTCATCGGCATCGGAATTCTCCTGCTGGTGGCCGCGGGAGGGACCGCGGCCCAGTTTCTGGCGGCCTCCGACGCCCCGGAAACCGCCGCCGATCCCTCGGCTTCTTCGCCGGTCGCGGAAGGGAAGCGGGTCACCATGATCGATCTGGGCGCGAAAAAGTGCATTCCCTGCAAGCTGATGGCGCCCATTCTCGAAAAGCTGGAAAAGGCGTACGCCGGACGGGCCGACATCGTTTTCATCGACGTGTGGGAAAAACCGGAACAGGCCAAAAAATACGGAATTCGGGCCATCCCGACCCAGATTTTCTTCGACGCCGACGGCAAGGAAGTCTATCGGCACACCGGGTTCATGGACGAAAAGACCATCGTGGCGAAACTGAGCGA
>CAYFVR010000175.1:5905-10080 GCA_964346545.1 uncultured Desulfobacterales bacterium
AATGCTGGACCAATTGTTCCTGACCGTGAATCAATGGATGACCGGCGGCGTTCTCATCGCCGCCTTCGGATGTTTTCTGTGGGGAATGATCAGCGTGCTGTTCTCGCCCTGCCACATGGCCTCGATTCCGCTGATCGTGAGCTACGTGGCCGGCCAGGGCCAAGTTCTGGAAACCCGTCAGGCGAGCCGGTACGCCGTCGCCTTCACCGGCGGACTTTTTCTCACCATCGCCCTGGTGGGCGTCGTCTGCGCCATTTTGGGCCGAATGCTGGGGGAAATCGGCCCCTACTGGACCCTGCTGGTGGGCGCGATTTTGATCTGGGTGGCCTTGGACATGGTCGGGGTTTCGGGCTGCTCCATGTCCGGGGGTCTCATGAGCCGGTTCAAACTCCGGGGCATTTTCGGCGCCTTCGTTTTGGGGCTGGCCTACGGTCTGCTCTCCGGCTCCTGCACCTTCGGCTTCATCGCCCCGATCCTGGCCTTCATCACCATCCAGGAAAAAATCGGCATCGGCGTCCTCTACATCCTGCTGTTCGGCATCGGCCACTGCATTCCCATCGCGGTGGCGGGCAGTTCCACGGCCCTGGTGCAGCGGGTGCTGGAAAACGGCAACTTCAGCAAAGGCAGTCTCTGGTTCCGAAAGGCGGCCGGCGTGGCCATCGGCCTGTTCGGCATCTATTTCATCGTCCGGCCGTTCGTGGAGGCGTGATTCTTTCCGGGCGTTCCCGCCGGAATCCGGCGGGAACGCCCGGAAACCGACAAGGAAAAATCCATTGAAAATAAACGCGAAGTGGGCGTCGATCGTTTTCGCCTTCCTATTGGCGCCGTGGGCTCTCGTCTCGGCGGAAACCGGACGTCCGGCCGACCTGGTGATCGTCCACACCGGCGACGGCCTGGGCCATATCGAGCCCCAAGGCTGTTGCAACCGAATCGGCGGAATGGCCCGCCGGGCCACCGAAATCCGGAAAATCCGCGCGGAGAACCCCAACGTGCTGGTGGTCGATTCCGGCAATTTCATGGGCATGAATCCCCGGGACCGGTTCGCGTCCATCCGGACGGAACAGGTCCACCGGGCCCTCTCCGCCATCGGCTACGACGCCCTCAACGTGGCGGACGCGGAAATGGCCGGGGGGGAACATTTCGCGGCCTTCCTCCGATTCGAACCGGACGCCCCCCTGGTCAGCCTGAACGTGGGGCCGGCGGACGGCGGGGCGGCCCCGTGGCCCGCCTACCGGATTCTTCCGGCGGGGAATCTTCGGGTGGCGCTCGTGGGTCTGGCCGCATGGCCGGACGGCCGGTCCCCGGAATCCCCGTACGCCGCCGCCTCGCCCGAGGCCCGTCTCCGGGAGCGGCTGCCGGAAATCCGGAAGCGGGCCGACGTGATCGTGCTGCTTTCCCACGTCGGATGGGAAGCGACCCGGGCCTTGGCGAAAAATTTTCCCGAGATCGATCTGGCCGTTTCCGGATACGACGCCTATCCCGATTTCGAACCGGAAACCGTCGGCCGGACCCGGCTCGTGAAAAACGCCGCGGGCGGCGGTCTGCTCGGCGTGGTCCGGCTGTGGGTGGACGACGCCCGCCGGGTTCGCCGATCGGAAGGCGAAATGATTCTTCTGCAAGAGAAAAATCCGCCCGATCCCGATTTCGCCCGGCTGGAATCCGATTTTCGAGCGCGGATCGGCGCGGCCCGGGCCGAGGAAAAGGCCGCCCAAGCCGCGGCGTTTCACCAAGAAGCCGCGCGGTTTCTGGAAATGAGTCCGGAACAATTCATGAAGAAAATGAAGTCGGAAAACCGGCTTTTTTCGCCCGAGACGGCGGAACCCTGATCGAGAGGGACGCCCGCCCGCGAAATTCGACGACGGAAAAAAGAGAGGTGACATGAAAACCGGAAAATGGGTCCGGATTCTGGGGCTGGCCGGATGGCTCGCCCTGACGGGATTCGGCGCGGCCGCGAATGCGGCGGAAAGTCCAAACGCCGGGGAAGCGGAAACGCCCGCGCCCCTGTCGCTTTCGGCCTGCATCGAGACCGCCCTGAAAAACAATCCGGCCCTGCGCTCCGCCCGGAGCGAGACCAAAGCCGCGGCGGCCGACCGGGAAATCGCCGAGGGAGAACGCTGGCCCGCCATCGACTTGCGGGGCGGGGCGGCGCGGCGCCTGGACGACCAGCGGCTGATTCCGGCGAGCGCCAACGGCGAACCGGGGGTTTTCAGCCGGAACATCGTGGATGCCGGCGTGGTTCTGCGGATGCCGCTTTACGCCGGCGGCCGGATCGTCAACACGATCCGGGCGGCGGAGCTGACCGAAGCCGATTTCAGGGCGCGCTTCGCCCGTACCCGCCGGGAACTCGTCTTCAACGTGACCAGCGCGTTTTACACCATCCTGGGACAAAAACGCCAACTGGAAAGCATCGAATTTTCGCGGGATGTGCTGCAAAAAGACCGGGAACGCATCCAGGCGCTCATCGAAGCCAAAAAGGCGGCCCGCAATGATTTGCTGCGCATGGACGTCCGGCTGGCCCAAGTGGAGCAGACATGGGTTCGGGTCCGAAACGAAATCCACGCGGCATGGCGGACGCTGAACAACCTGATGGGCGTCGAGACGAATTTCGGCGACTCCATGCCCGAACTCGAGGGCGAGTTGACCCCGATGCCGGCCTTGCCGGCCGGCGAGGGCGCCTTCCAGGCGGCCCTGGCGAACCGGAACGACTTTCAGGCGGCCCGGGCCCGCGCGGACGCCCAGGCCCGGCGGGTGGACGCGGCCCGCGGCCAACGGCTGCCCCGGGTGAATCTGGAAGGCGCTTATGGATATCGGTTCGCCGGCGATCCGTCGGATCGGCCCGACGGCGCCGACGCGGCCGAGGATCGCGGGGCCGTCGGCGTCACCCTGGAACTGCCGGTTTTCGAGGGCGGCCGCATCCAGGCCCGCGTCCGTCGGGAAACCGAAAAATGGTCCGCCCTGCGGGAAGACCTGACGTCGCTGCGGCTCCGCATCCAGCGGGAAGTGGAAACGGCCCTGTACGACATGCAATCGGCCCGACGGCGAGTCGCCACCCAGGAGGCCGCCATCGCCCAGGCCCGGGAGGCCCTGCGCATCGAGCAGGAAAAATACCGACTGGGCAAAGGCGCGATCCTGGACGTGCTCGACGCCCAGCGGGCGTTGTTGGAAATCGAAACGGAATACTACCGCGCATTGGCGGAATATCACATTGCCATCGGCCGATTTCGGCTGGCCGAAGGAGACTTGTCATGAAATTCCATCTGGTTCCCTGGACGATCCTTTGCATCGTCCTGCTTCTCGCCGGTTGCGACGCGGCGCCGACCGCCGCGGACGCATCCCGTGCCGAGACCAAACCGGCCTCCGGGCCGAAAGTCGAAAAACCGTCTTCGGTGCGGGTCGTCACCGCCAAAAAGCGAGTTATCTCCCGGAACATCGAGGCGACCGGCGACGTGGTCGCCGCCAATCGCGTCACCATCCGGTCCAGCGTGGAAGGCCCCATCGCCTGGTTTCCCTGGCGGGAAGGCGACGCGGTGAAAAAAGGCGAGCGGCTGGTGGAGATCGACCGGCCCGTGTATCGGGAAGAGGTTCGCGGGGCCGAGGCGGCGCTGGCCGTGGCCCGGGCCCGGCTGGCCGATTTCAAGGCCGGGACCCGCGAGGAAGAGGTGGCCCAGGCGGCCGAGGCGGCGAAAGAATTCGAATCCTGCGCGGCATTCGCGGCCACCGACCTGACGCGCGTGGAACAACTGGTCGACAGCGGCGCCCTGCCGGGGGAGGCCCTGGAAAAAGCCCGGGTGGCGGCCGTCAGGTGCCAGACCGGCCTGGCCGGCGCCCGGGAAAAACTGGCCATGCTCAAGGCCGGACCCACCCCCACCGATCTGGCGGTCCAGCGGGCCCTGGTCCGCGAAGCCGAGGCCAAGCTGGACATGGCCCGGGCCCGGCTGGCCGAGTGCGTGATCCAGGCGCCCTTCGACGGCGTGGTCTCCCGGGTGGAGGTCCGGCCCGGCGATCTGGCCCAGCCCAAGGCCCCGCTGCTGACCCTCATGGAAACCGATTCCATCGTCGTGCGGTTCGGCCTGCCGGAATCCGCTTCCCATGGCCTGGACGGGGAAACTCCGGTTTCGATCCGTTTCGACGCCCTGCCGGGCCGGTCCTATCCGGCGCGGATCGTCCGGGTCTAT
>CAYFVR010000176.1:0-10049 GCA_964346545.1 uncultured Desulfobacterales bacterium
CTTTCGGCCCAGCTGGCCGCGACGATTCAAGTGGGCGTCTCCAACCGCGTCCTGGCGGAAAAGATGGCGTTCCTGGCCGCCCAGGGATACCGAACCGTTCCCGGCGGGGCGGCGCTGCCGGAGCTTCTTTCCCCGGCCGCCGCGATGGGGGGCGGGCTTTTTTTCACCGCCACCCTCGGCGCTTTTTTGACCCTTCTTTCCGTGCTGTTGGGGATGGCGTGGCACCGGCTGTATGACGGGGGGCGCGGGTTTCTTCTGGTCTGTTTGTTGTTCTGGGCCGCGCTTTTCTGGTTGATCAACGCCGACGGCTTCGCGGGATTGGACAATCTTCACCTGCTGCCGACGCCACTTTTGGCCTTTTGCCTTGCCGCCCGCCGGGCAAAGGACGCCGAGAATCCGGGGGGCGCTTCAATGCGCCTTGGCGTTCACGCGGTCTGCCTGGCCGTGTTGGCCGCGGTCGGCATGACCATGGTGGACGCCGATCTGTTTTCCCGTATCCGGGACCGGCTGCTGAACCATCCGGCCGGAGTGGCGGTCAGCGGGTTCTATTATCGGTACACCCTGTATCCGGCGGAAACCTTCAAATCTCCGGCCCAAAAACAGATTCGCGCCTGCCGGCTGGAATCGTCGCTTCCGGCCGAACTGTCCCGCCGACTCTCGGTTGCTCTGGCTTCATTGGATTATCTTCCGGTCACGGCCGAAGGGCCGGTGGACCTTGCCATTCGGGGCGACGAAGAACGGCTTCAACTGATTTATAACGACCATTTCACCCTGGAAATCCCTGTTTCCGAGTTCCTCGAAGACCCCCAAACCGTCCTCCGCGATGTTTCCCGGCGAGTGGATCGCCACGGCGGACTTCGCCAGTTGACCTTTCTTTCCCTTCAACTGGTCTGGGGCGTTTTGTTGTACATGCTTCTTTTTCTTCCCCTGCGGTTGTTGGCCGGATTTTTTTTTCGCTCGGTTCGGGCCACGATGGTTGGGGGAGCGCTGGCCTGCGGGAGCGCCCTGATTCTGCTTCTCGCCCTCCAACATGCCCCGGTCGCCCGCGTTTCCCCGGACGCGGTCCAGGAGTCCCTTGCCTCCCCGAATTCCGCCGATCGCTTGGCGGCGTTGCGTTATATTTACCATCAAGGCATTGAAATCGCCGGATTCACGGATTACGAGTCCTTGGCCATCAGCCCCCGGGTGGCCGAGCGGTTCTGGCTGGCGAAGGTGTTGCGGCACAGCCGCTCCCGGACCAGTTGGCAAATTCATCTGGCCCTTTTGGAAGATCCCCAGATCAACGTGGCCTACAACGCTTTTTGGAGTCTGGGGTTTCGGCGGGACTCGCGGGGCGCGCCGGAAATTCTTCGCCGCATCGATGAGGATCCGCGCTGGTACGTCCAATGGTACGCCTATCGCGCTCTTCGGAGGCTGGGATGGCGGCAGCGCCCCATGTTCCCCTGAGAACCGCCGGACAGGCCATCTTTCTGGTGCTGTTGCTGGAAACGCTGTTCGGGTTTTCCGCCCCCTTGTTCGCGGACGCTCCCCGATGGGCCATGCTGTGGACCCTGGGCGGTTTCCGGGTGATGCAGGCGGCGGCGGTGATTGCCGTATTTCGGTTTGGGGAGGGGGGCCTTGGGGCCATCGGCCTGAACAGGGAGGAGGACCGGTCCTCCGGGGTTCGGCGCGGGATCATCTGGAGTTTGGGATTCGGGCTTTTGGTGCTGGCGGGGTCTCTGGGGCTCTGGCTGGCGGGGATGAATCCGTTGCGGTCGTTTCGGGTGGGGATTGGGGCGACCCTTGCGGATCGGGTGGCCTTTTTCGTGGTGGGCGGGCTTTTGGGGCCGGTTGCCGAGGAGCTGGTTTTCCGAGGGGTGCTCTACGGGTTTTTCCGTCGCTGGGGCGTTTTGGCGGCCCTGGGAGCAAGCACCGCCGTGTTCGTGGTTCTCCACGGCGGGGGCGGTTTCACCCAACTGGTGGGCGGAGTTCTTTTCGCCCTGGCCTATGAGCGGGAAAAACGACTCATGACCCCGATCACGGTACACGTACTGGGGAATCTTGCGCTCTTCAGCCTGGCGCTGATCCGATGATTGGAAGCGATTCGGGAAAAAAGGACGCCGGCCCCTCGCCGGCGTCCGAATCGTTCCGCCTACCAGACTTCCGGAAAACCCGTTTCCACGAAGGCGTTTTCCATTTTCCGCTTGTGATCCCGCTCCATGGCGGCCAGCTCCTGGAAAAGTTCGGCCTGTTTCGGGTCGGTGCAGCTTTCGGCCAACTGCGCGTAGTGCTTCATCGCCGCCTCCTCTTTCTTCATGGCCAGGGCGAAGGCGTCGGCCGGCTTCATGTCGGCGCTCAGGGGGATCTCGTCCACGGTTTCGGCAACCTTGAAATCCCGCGTTTCGTCAAAGGGCAGATGCTCCGACGCCTTTTCCCGGAATCCTTCCAGAATCCGCTGATGGCGGGTTTCTTCCTGCACAAATTTTTGGAACAATTCCTGGAGGCCCGGGTCGGTCATTTTTTTCGCCACTTCCCCGTAAAAAGCCTGGGCTTCCTTTTCATTCTCGATGGCGTTGGACAAAATGCGTTCATACTCCTTGCGATTCATGGCTGCCTCCTGAAAAAAGGGGTGAACAGTTTGAGATCGGCTCATCCCGTGGGATTCCGGCCCGGGCCGGCCGCCTCGGATTCCAATTTTAGCCCACCTGAACGGTATCGGGTTTAGGCCGCCGGAGAAGGAATCATCCATACCGAATGGCCTCCACCGGGGCCATCCGGGACGCCCGGCGGGCGGGATACAGGGTGGCCAGAAAGCAGATCGAAAGGGTGGACGCCAGAATCAGCAACACGTCCGGGATCTCCAGGCTGACCGGCAGGGTGGAAAAAAAGTAGACGTCCGTGGGCAGTTCGATGATCCGGTACCGCCGGAGGACGCCGCACAGGACGATCCCAATCCCCAGGCCGATGGCCGAGCCGATCCCGCCGATGGTCATGCCCTTGAGCACGAAGACGTTTCGAACCATGCGATCCGTCGCGCCCATGGCCTTGAGAATGGCGATGTCCCGCTTTTTTTCCATCACCATCATGATCAGCGCGCTGGCGATGTTGAAGGCGGCCACCAGGACGATCAAGGCCAGAATGATGAACATCACGGTTTTCTGAAGCCGCAGCGCCGAGAACAGATTCCGGTTCATCCGCTTCCAGTCCTGGGCCCAGTAGCGAAATCCCAGAATTTCCGATATCTGGTCGGCCACCGCGTCGGCCCGGTCCACGTTTTCCACCCGAATTTCGATGCCGGTGACCGCGTCTCCCGCTCCGGTCAGCCGTTGGGCGTCCGCCAGGGCGATGTAGGCCATGGCCTTGTCGAATTCGTGCAGGCCGGAGCTGAAGGTGCCCGCCACCCGAAATCGCCGCATGGCGGGGACCCGTCGGTTGGAACCGGCGCCCGCTCCCGGCAGGGTGACCGAGAGGATGGCCCCGGTTTTCGTTTCCAAAAGATCGGCCAGTTCCGCGCCGAGGATGATCCCGGGAGTCCGGCCTTCTTCGGGGTCGCCCGGCAACTCCCCGAGCGCCTCCGGCGGAAGCCTCGAGAGCACCCGGTGCGCCGATTCGGGTTCCACGCCCCGCAGCACCGCGCCCTTGATGCCCTTCGGCGTTCGCAACATCCCCTGCGTGTACAGATACGGCGTCGCCGCAACCACCTCCGGGAGCGCGCGGAGACGGGCGAGCGCCTCGGGGTGGTCGGTGAAGGCTTCGCCGTGGCGCATCACCACCACGTGGGCGGTGACCCCCAGCAATTGCTCCCGCAATTGAATTTCCGCGCCGGACATGACCGCGATCACCACGATCATGACGGCGACCCCCAAGGCCACGCCCGCGACGGAGGAAAGGGTGACCAGGGAGAGAAAGGCGTTGCGGCGTCGGCCGCCCATGTAGCGGCGACCCACGAACCAGGCGAAAGACATTTGGACCCCTTTCGACATCGGAATTTCGAAACGGAACGAACTTTATCAGGCCGCGCCCCAAAAGGCAACGCGGAGGCCGTCCCCGGCGTTGGCCCGTCCGGAAATCGGCGGATTCGGAAAGGGTTTCCGCCGCCTCGGCTTTCTGCTATGGATGGCCCTTTTCGCCATGGGGAGGCGTTGGTGACGTCCAAGACGATGCAATTGCTGGGCGGGCTTTCGGTGTTCGGTTCCGCCTTCTGCTTTTACCTGGCCACCGCGTCCATTCGATGGGCCCGGGCCCACGTGGCGGTGGAACCCGCCTATTTCGTCTTCGGCCGGTTTCTGCTGGGCTTCGTCACCATCTGCGCCGTGCTGGCGGTCAAACGCCAGGGACTTCGGCCCCGCCGCTTCGACCTGCTGATCGGGCGGACGGTGGCCAATTGCATCGCCGTGTTTTGCTTCTACAAGGCCGTGGCGGTCACTTCCGTGGCCGAGGCCAATATTCTCAACATGACCTATCCGGTGTTCATCACCATTTTTTCCTGGTTTTTCCTCAAAGCCCAGCGCGATCCGGTGGCGGCCGGCATGGTGGCCGTGGCCCTGGCCGGAGTTTGGATGGTGCTTTCGCCCGGAACCATCGGGCTGGAGTGGGGCAATTTGTGGGGGCTGGGCTCGGGGTTTTCCGCCGCCTTCGCCATCGTCTATCTCAACATCAGTCGGCAATACCACGATTCCGAAACCATCCTTTTTTACATGTTCGGGCTGGGGTCGGTCCTCATTTTTCTGGTGTTCCGAACCGCAATCTTTTTTCCCAACGGGGCCGAATTTTACTGGCTGTTTCTCTGTTCGGCCCTGGGCATCGCCGGCCAGTATCTGCTGACCCTTGGCTTCCGGTACGTGACGGCGGTGGAAGGCTCGATCATCTCCTCCACCCGAATTCTCCTGGCGGCGCTGCTGGGGCCGATCATCGCGGGCGACCCGCCCTTGACCCTCCTGGGCGGGCTGGGCGCGTTGTTGATTTTTTCCGCCAACGTGCTGCTGGCGGTGCGGCGGGCCCGGGGAAGGGCGGCCTCCCCTTCCGCCGGATGAAAAGGAGACGGAAGCTCCGAAACGCGACGCCGTGATCCGCGGGAAAATTTATTTTCGTTCGGCCCACCCTGTGGTAAAGTCTCCCTTTCTTTTTCCAGGAACCGCGGCCCGCGCATCTGCGATGGCGCGCTTTTCGCGTTCAATCTTTTTCGCGGCGCCGATATTTTTTTCCGTTGAACCGGAAATCAGCCGGGATTTCATCGAAAGTGGAGATCGTTGTCATGGCTTCCCCCCTTTTTCGACATCTCAAAACCGCCATTCAACCCTACCACGACGCCGCCGAGGCGGACGGCCCGCTTCATCGCCTGTTGCTCCCGGATTTTTCGCTGGCGGAATACGTGGCCATATTGAAGCGGCTGTACGGGTTTTTGTGCGCGGTGGAACCCGCCGCCACGGCGGCGCTGGCGTCCGCTTTGTCCGAGGCGGATACCCGAAAGCTGTGGCGGCTTCCACACCTGGCCGCGGACCTTTCCCATTTCGGCGTCACCACGGGCGGCATGGAAATTCTGCCGGTTTGTCCCGATCCGCCGGCATTTCCAACCGCAAGCCGGGCGTTGGGATGGTTTTACCTGTCCGAAGGTTCCCGCCTGGGCGGTCAGGTGCTGGCCGGCGCGTTGAAGGAACGGCTGGGGTTGGGACCGGAAACCGGAGCGGCCTATTTCGGCTCCCGGGGAGAAAATCCGGGGCATCAATGGCGCCGGTTCCAATCCATGGCGGAGCAAATGATTCCCCCCGAAGCGGAGCCGGAGACCATCGCGGCGGCCCGCGACGGTTTCGAACGTCTCAACCGATGGCTGGCCGGCCAACCGAGGTGTGCATGAACCAGCGTTCCAATCTGGAAAAGTTTTCCGTCGATCTGTCCAACTGCGACCGCGAGCCCATTCACATTCCCGGCAGCGTTCAGCCCCACGGGGTGCTGCTGGGGATCCATCCGGACGACTTCACGGTGGTCGTCGCCAGTCAAAATACCCGGGACGTTCTCGGCGTTCCCGCGGAAGAAATCCTCGGCCATCGGATCGCCGAGTTTCTGGATCCACCGTCTTTTACCGAGGTCCAGCGGGTTCAGGAGCTGCCGGACATGGTCGGTTTCAATCCGCTGGGGGTTGCCTTGGCCCTGCCCGGGGAGTTCCGCTTCGACGGCATCCTGCACCGGTCCGGCGGTTTGATTGTTCTGGAGCTGGAACCCTGCCAGAGCCAGGGCTGCGAGTCCCTGCTGGATTTTTACCAGGTCTACAACCGGGATCTGATCCGGCTTCAGAACGTGCAAACGGTGGACGACCTGTTCCGGGGCACCTGCGAAATCGTCAAACGATTGACCGGATTCGATCGGGTCTGGCTGTACCAGTTCGACGCCGACTGGAACGGGGCCATCGTGGCCGAGGAGAAGGAGGACCATCTGCCCGCCTACCTGGGCCTCCATTACCCGGCATCGGACATTCCCAAACAGGCCCGGGCGCTGTATCGGACCAACCGGTTGCGGCTCATCGCGGACGTCGACGCCACGCCCTCCCCGCTGGTTCCCGACCGCAACCCGCTGACCGGGAAGCCGCTGGACCTGAGTCTGTCCGTCCTCCGCGCCATTTCGCCCATTCACATCGAATACATGCAAAACTTGGGGGTGACGGCGACCCTGACCATCTCCCTCCTCCGGAACGGCGAACTGATCGGGCTGATTTCGTGTCACGATCACCGGGGACCGGCTTACGTTTCCTACGAAGTCCGGCGGAGCTGCGAGTTTTTGGGCTTCGTGGTGTCTCAAGCCCTTTCGGAAATCCGGGCCCGGGAAACCGCTCAAGTGTACGAGGAACGTGGCGAGGTTCTGGATCGACTCAACCAACGGCTGGAAGCCGAATCGGACCTGTTCTCCGGGCTGCTGAACGACGACCCGAATCTCCTGGACTTGATTCAATCCGACGGCGTGGCGGTTCTTCGCGGGGAACGGATGGAAACCGCCGGCCGGGCGCCCGCGCCGGAGGCCATCCAACGGCTGGTGGATTGGCTGCGTCGGGAACATCCGGAAGCGGTCTTCGTCACCGATCGCCTTGGCGCCCTCTGGCCGGAAGGCGAGGCGCTCTCCGAAACGGCCTCGGGCATACTGGTCTTCAACCTCTCCCAAAGCGGCCGGGATTGGGTGATCTGGTTCCGGGGCGAAGTGGTTCAAACGGTCACCTGGGGCGGCGATCCCAACAAGCCGGTCACGGTGGACCCGGAAACCAAGCGGCTCCATCCCCGCAAATCCTTTGAAAAATGGAAGCAGGTGGTTCGCGGCCGCTCTCTGCCGTGGGAATCGGCGGAGGTGGCGGCCATCCGTCCGTTCTGGAGCGACCTGATCCGTCACCTGCGGCTGCGGGATCTCGAAGCCCGGCGTCAAATGGACCAGCGCCTTCAGCAGGTGCAAAAGCTGGAGAGCCTCGGCGTACTGGCGGGCGGCGTGGCCCACGATTTCAACAACCTTCTGCAAGGGGTGATGGGCAATGTTGAACTGGCCTTGATGGACCTGCCGTCGGACTCCCCGGCCACGGAATCGGTCCTTCATATCGAGTCGGCCGCCCGCCGTCTCTCCGAATTGACCAACCAGCTCCTGGCCTATGGCGGCCGGGGAAAATTCAACACGGGGCCGGTGAATCTGGCCGAACTGATGACCGAAACGGCGGGATTGCTGCGGACTCTTTTGGGGAAGCGGGCGACGCTGAAAATGGAACCGGGCGATGAACCGCCGGTGGTTCACGCGGATTCGACCCAGATGCGCCAAGTGTTGATGAACCTGATCACCAACGCCTCCGAGGCCATCGGGGAAGAAAAGGGGACCATTACGATTCGCGCCGGGGTTTCTCCGCTGGCGGAGATTCCATCGGACGAAGCGGAACTGGGCGCGCCGCTTCCGCCCGGCCGCTACGCCTGGGTGGAAGTGGCCGACACCGGTTCGGGAATGGACGCCGAAACCCGGGCCCGGATGTTCGATCCGTTTTTTTCCACCAAATTCACCGGCCGGGGCCTCGGGTTGGCCGCCGTTCTGGGCATTGTTCGCGGGCACGGCGGCGCGCTTCGGGTCTGGAGCCGCCCGGGGGAGGGGACCACGATTCGGCTGATTCTGCCATGGCGCGGGGACAAGGCGAAAACGGTCGCCGATCCGGAATCCACCGAGAAAGACGAATCTCCCGGCGCCGGAACGGTTCTCGTGGTGGACGACGAGCCGGCCGTCCTAAACGTCACCCGCCGCGCCTTGGAGCGGGGCGGATACCAGGCGCTGACCGCCGAGGACGGGTTTGCCGCGGTCAAGGCGGTGGCCGAAAATCCGGACGCCATTTCGCTGGTGATCCTGGACCTGCTCATGCCCGGCATGGACGGCGAGGCGACCCTGCGGGAAATCCGAATCCTGGAACCCGAATTGCCGGTTTTGCTTTCCAGCGGCTACACCGACAACGAGCTTTCCGCGGAAATAAAAGCCATGTCGCCCTCGGGTTTTCTGAAAAAACCCTATCTGCCCAGCGACCTGTTGGCCCGGGTGGATGAAATCCTGAATTCCTGATTCCCGGCGGGCCCGGCCGTCCCATTCCCGTCACGCGAACCGATCGGTTCGTCTGGCGGGATGTTTTTTCTGAATCCTCCGCCGGCGGAAACCCGTGCTCCATGGGCCGGGCGCACCATTATCCGCAGGGACGGGCCCCCGTGCCCGCCCCTTGTACGTTGTTTCCATCTTCGATCGTCAATCCGGGAGGTCCGAAGGGCCGCCCGGTCGGAAGCGAACGCTATATCTTGGCGATCTCAATTTATGCCCCCGATCATATTTCCAAAAAAGGTGACCGAATGTCTCCCAAAAAAAACCGACAACCCATGAAGTTGCACTTCAAGGAATCCAACGGTCCGGTGGACCGGCGGATTCACGAGCTGATGGAGATGGTGGGCGAGGTCCACCAACCCGAATATATCCGGGAAATGATCCTTTGCGCCCTCAAGGCCGGGCAGGAGGGGATGAACCGGGCCGACCTCAAATTGATGAACACCACGCTCAAGGAGATGCGGTTTACCGGGAAGATTTTCGGCCCCTACCGCAAGACGCGAAAGGTGACCGTCTTCGGCTCGGCCCGCACCCGGCCGGAGGACCCGGCCTACGAAACCGCCGTCCTCTTCGGCCAAAAGCTCCGGGAGGCCGGCTACATGGTCATCACCGGCGGCGGGCCGGGAATTATGCAGGCGGTCAACGAGGGCGCGGGCGCCGACCATTCCTTCGGCGTCAACATCCGGCTGCCTTTCGAGCAGAAATCCAACCCGGTGCTGGACGGCAACAACAAGAGCATCGTCTACAAGTATTTTTTCAACCGCAAGGTGGCCTTTTTGAAAGAGGCCAACGCCGTCGCCTTGTTTCCCGGCGGCTTCGGCACCCTGGACGAGGCCATGGAAACCCTGACCCTGGTGCAGACCGGCAAGCGGGACCTGATGCCGCTGGTGCTCATCGACCCCCCGGGCAGCGTCTACTGGCAAAGATGGCTGGAATTTCTCAAGGCCCAACTGATGGAACAGCAGTATATCAGTCCGGAGGACTTTCACCTGTTCGATCGGGTGGAGTCGGTGGAGGACGCGGTGGCGATGATCGACCGGTTTTACCGCCGCTTCCACAGCCTCCGCTACGTCAACGGCCGATTGGTGATTCGGATGCACACGCCGGTTTCTCCGGAGATGGTGAAGGAGCTGGCGGTGAAGTACGCGGACATCCTCGGCGAAGGCGGCGGCATCGAACTTTCCGGCGCCCTGGACGAAGAAAAAAACGAGCCGGAAATCCAGAAGCTGCCGCGCCTTCTGCTGGATTTCGACCGGCAACATTTCGGCCGGCTGCGAAAACTGGTGGACGATCTAAACGACGCTCCGGCCGCGTGAACCGGTTGGTATACTTGTTGACGGCATAAGTTGCGCTTTCGAAGAACGGAAAGTTGGGCGTAGGGGCAGAAGCCCCGGTGCCTGCCCCGTCCAACGAAGGGCGGACGCGGGGGCCTGCCTTGTCCGCCGAAGGGCAGGCACGGGGGCCTGCCCCTACCGCTC
>CAYFVR010000177.1:0-3252 GCA_964346545.1 uncultured Desulfobacterales bacterium
GAATCCGGAAATTCCCCTTCCGAAAACGAAACGCCCCGGCGCGACCCATTGGGCCGCCCGGGGCGTTTTTATTTGCGTTCGCCGCGACGTTTTCGGCGAAAATTCTGCGCCGGCGTTATTCCGCCATCACCGCGTCGATGTCCAGCAGCACTTTGAGGCTGTCCTCCACCTTGGCCATGGCCGAGATGAAGCTGGTTTTCACGTCCGCGCCGAAATGGGGCATGTCTTCGATATCCGCCGCCCGGATGGAGAGCACCTCCAGCACCGTGTCCACCACCGCGCCAAGGTAGACCGTTTCTCCTTCCCGATTCATTTCCAGCACGATGATGCAGGTTCGGTCGGTGTATTCCATCTCCTCCATGCCGAATTTCAGCCGCAGGTCCATCACCGGGATCACCTGATCCCGCAGGCGCACCACGCCTTTGACGTAATTCGCCGCCTGCGGCAGACTCCGGATGGGCACCATCCCGATGATCTCCTTGATCCGGGAAATGTCGATGCCGTACTCTTGATCGGCGAGCTGAAAAGTGAGGTAGGTGCCCTCGGCGTTCAGCATCGACTTGGCCTCGGTGTGGGTCCGGTCCACCTCCCCCCGCTGAAGGATCCGCATCACCGAATCCCCGTCGTCGGTCAGCATGGGTCGATAGTTGGGGCGATTGGCCAGCTCCTCTCCGCAGGCCGCCCGGGCGAAGCGGGTGTCGATGAACCGGTCCAGATCGATCCGCGCCCCGATCCCCATCTGCTCCACCATGTAATCCTGGATCACCTGAAAATCGGCCACCCGGGGATACAGATCGTCGGTTTTGATGCCGTAGGATTCGGTCAGCACGTTTTTCAGCAGCGGCGTCTTGAGGCCCAGGGATTTGTCCGGGTCCAGAAACGCCACCGCGATTTCCGCCGCCTTTTCCGGCTTCTGGGAGATAAATTTCCCCGCCTCCACCAGCATTCCGCAGAACTCGTGCACCGCGTCCGGACATTCGTCGATGAAGTCGTCCCGCATGGCCACGATGCAGCAGGGGTGGTGCTGCCACAGCTCTCCGGAAAGAAATTGAAGATCGGCGATGTTGGAGGCGATGGCCTTGGTGCCCAGCGGCTCCGCCACCATGAAGCCGCCGGCGTTGCCGTGCTCCTTGAGAAATTGCGGCATTTTGACCGGCGCCACCACCTCGAAATTCACGTCGGCGTCCTGCCCCAGCATCCCGGAACTGAGCCCCGCCCGCCGGAAGAAGAGATGGGCCAGCATGTGGTGAATGGAGAGTTTGTGGGGAATGAGAAAGAATTTTTTTCGGAAGAAATCCGGGTAGGGCGCGCGGTATTCGCCGCGCCGGTTCCGAACGAAAATGCTGCCGTTTTTGTGCGCCAGCATGACCATCCGGATGGGCACCTGATACCGGAACATGTCCATGGCGATGGGCGCCAGAATGCAGGCGGCGTCCACCCAGCCGTTTTCCAGGGATTCGGCCACCGGGTTCCAGCTCGACAGACAGCGGGTTTCCAGCTCGAAATGTTTGGGCGGGGTTTCGGCCGTTTCCACCAGATGCTTCAGCACCCCCAGCACCAGATGGTCGGTGATTTGGATGTGGGCCACTCGAAGCTTGGTCTTGCCGGAGGCGGCGCGCTGGGGACCGGCGGATTGTTCCGGCCTGCGATCCGCTTCGGTTTCCAGCCCCAGGGACTGCTTGATCTTGGCCATCAGCTCGCCGCCGTCGAAGGGCTTGGCGATGAAGCCGTTGACCCCCGCCTCCATGGCCTTGCGCTGCTGATCGATATCCCCCTGTCCGGTGGCCATGAGAAAGGGCAGCGCCGGGTTTTCGTGATTGTTGCGAATCCAGGACAGCAGTTCGAAGCCGTCCCGTTTGGGCATGTTCCAGTCGCTGATGACGATGTCGATGTCCGGGTTTTCCTTGAGGATGCCGACGGCGACGTCGCCGTCCTCCGCCTCCCGGATGTTTTGAAAGCCAAGCCGGCGAAGGGTCTGCGTTTCGATTTTTCGCATGACCGCCGCGTCTTCCACCAGCAAAACCGCTACGCGTTTTGGATCAATGGGCATGGGATTCACCATGAGGGACGAGATTCAGGCGACGTTTCGCCGCCGGTACCGGGCGCCGAACCCGACAAAGACCGGCCCCGACCACGAACCGAACCGCCTTCGGGACCGCCAACGGCCGCGAAAGCGCCTGTCGCGGCCGTCCGCCGATGAAAAGCGGTCCAAAGTCGGGCGGGATAACTGAGCGACTCTAAAAGGGAACGGCCGGAGGGTCAAGGGAAATGAGGTACAAGCCTTCGTACGGATGGATTCCGGTTCCCGACCGGGGATTTCGGCCACCGTCTTTCGCTTCCCGAATCACCGCTTCTTTTTCCACAAAAAATGGAAATCCCCTCCTTTTCCAATTCACCGAACTTCCCCTCCCGAATAAAATTCATTGTTTTTCGGAATACAACCCGAAGGGTTTTTCATCAAACCCTAACATGGCCCGGTTATTCTTTTACCAGATCGGCAAAGAATTTTACACCCGGCCGCGCCCGAAATCCGGGTCGGCCGAAGGCCCGCCGGTTCCTTCGCATCCTTTTTGCGACATCCGCCCGAAAAAAAGCCGGAGCCGATCGGGAGGACCGCGGCCACAAAGACAACCGAAAAGATATTGAACCCAAAAAAACGGGAGAAAACATGCCAAAACTCCGCATGGGACTGCGCTCCAAAATGGTCGTTCAGCTCGGGGGCGTCCTGCTGGTTTCGTTCGCCCTGCTGCTCTATTTCGTATCCGTCCGAACCTTGGAATCGACGGAGCGGTTCGCCCGCCAATTCGCGGGAACGCTGGCGGAACAATACGCCGCGGAAGTGAAGGCCGAATTGGAGGCGGCCATGAACACCGCCCGCGCCACGGCGCAGTTTTTCGCGGGGCTCAAAAACAGCGGCCTTCCCATGGAACGCCCGGCCCTCATCCGGGGGATGCGGGGCGTGTTGGCCCAATCGCCCGGCCTGTTCGGCATCTGGACCGTTTGGGAACCCGACGGCTTGGACGGCCGGGACGCCGAATTCGTCGACGCCCCCGGACACGACGGAACCGGGCGCTTCATCCCCTACTGGAATCGCCAAGGCGGGCTGCATTTGGAACCCTGCGTGGATTACGACGCCCCGGGTCTCAACGGTGATTACTACCGGCGGCCCATGACCACCGGCCATGAAGTCCTGCTGGAACCAGTGGCCTACCAGATCGGCGGAGAGCTGGTGACGGTGGTCAGCGCCATCGT
>CAYFVR010000177.1:3352-10029 GCA_964346545.1 uncultured Desulfobacterales bacterium
TACCTCGCCGCCGCTTCCGCCATTCATGCCGGGAAAGCGGAAGCCGCCTGGCAACTCTGGGTGGCGCTTCCCATGCGGGAAGCCATGGCGGAGGTCCGTTCCCTGCGCCAGTGGATGGCGGGCTTTTCCGCCGCCGCGCTGGCGATTTTGTTCGCGGCAATTTTTATTTTGTCCCGCCAGATCACGCGAAAGACCCGGAAGCTCGCCCGGGAACTCGGGGAGGATTCCGAGGACCTGAACACCGCCTCCCGGGAGGTGGCCGCCATCAGCCAGCAAATCTCCGAAGGGGCCAGCCAGCAGGCGGCGGGATTGGAGGAAACCTCGGCCTCGCTGGAGGAAATTTCCGCTCTCAGCCGGGAAAACGCGGGCCGGGTGGCGGATATCGACCGGGTGATGCGGGAGGAGGCGGCGGAAAGCTTCCAAGAGATCCGGCGTCGGATGTCCGACATGAACCAGGCGGCCGCCGCGGTCCAGACGGCCGGGGAAGAGACGGCGCGGATCATCCGGACCATCGACGAAATCGCCTTTCAGACCAATTTGCTCTCTCTGAACGCGGCGGTGGAGGCGGCCCGTGCGGGGGAAGCCGGCGCGGGATTCGGCGTGGTGGCGGAGGAGGTGCGGGCCCTGGCCATCCGGGCGGCGGAGGCCGCGCGGGAATCGGCCGGCCTGATCGAAAAAACCCGGCGCCACAACACCGAAATCGTGGACCTTGCGGAAAAAGTCAACGGCGCGGTGGGCGGCAACCACGACATCGCCGAACAGGTGACCCGGGCCATGGCCGACATTCGCTCCGCCTCCGCCGAACAGGCCGAAGGGCTTGGGGAAATCAGCCGCGCCGTGGCGGAAATGGACCGGATCGTCCAGCAAAACGCCGCCTCCGCCCAGGAAGCCTCCGCCGTCGCATACAGCCTGCTGGAGCGGGCCGACCGAAGTCGCGCCTCCGTCGCCGAACTGCTCGCGGTGATCGTGGGAAAAAACGAAAATTCTCGTTCGCTCGCCTCGATTCCGGAAACAGTGGAATCCGATGGCGCGCCGCGCATGGCAACCCGCGATTCCGTTTCCGGCAACGGCAGGGGAAAAAAGAATGGCCCAGCGGCGGAAAATGAGAGACTTCCCAAGGTTATCGGTTCGCCGGCCGGAAGCCTTCCAATTCCGTTGGAATGGGAAAACAAACCGGGGAAAAAAGCGCAAAACTGGGAAATTTTTTAACCAATTCCTAACTTGACCCGTCCTCGGCTGAAAAGGTAGAGGTTATAATTTATTTAACGAGAAAATGCGGCGTTTGCTGGTTTGACCGACGACGGCCCCGGCGCCGCTCCGAACGATCGCGACGGTTTTATTCGCCGGGGAAACTCCCAGGGAAGGTTGCTTGAACGCCTTGAAAAAAATTCTGCTCGTCGATGATTCGCCCGTGGCCCGGATGATGCTGAAAAGCTGTCTGCCCAAGGCCAAGGAATTTTCCCTCGCGGAGGCCGAAAACGGGCGGGAGGCCATCGAGAAATATTTCGATTTTGGTCCCGAGCTGACATTCATGGACCTGACCATGCCGGAGATGGACGGCTATACCGCCATCGAGCGCATCCGCGAGCGGGATCCGGAGGCCCGGATCGTGGTGATGTCGGCCGACGTGCAAAAGCGGGCGGTGGAGCGGGTCCGAAATCTTGGGGTTCTCGACGTCCTCAAAAAACCGCCACGGGCCGAGGTGGTGTTTCAGACCCTTTCCCGCATCGAGGCCGAGTTGGCCCAAACCCTCGTCCCCACCGTCTTTTCCGATCAAGAAAAGGACATCCTCCAGGAGATCATGAACATCGCCTTCGGCAACGCGGCCGCCGATCTTTCCGAAATCATCGACATTTACGTGGAGCTGACCGCCCCGAAGGTGCGACTGATCGGGGCGGCGGAAATTCCCGGCCACATTTCGGAGCGGATGCGGCTCGGCGACGACGGCACCACCCTGGTGGTGCAGAATTTCTGGGGCAACTTCAACGGAATGGGGCTTCTGGTCCTTCCGGAAAACGCGGGCATGGGCCTCATTCGGGTGATGCAGGACCTGGACGGCGACGAGGACCGGCCCCTGGCGAACCAGGAACGGGAAATCTTGATGGAGGTGGGCAACATCCTCATCGGGGCCTGCGTGGGCAAAATCTGCGAACTGCTGGACACCTTCGTCACCTACACGCCCCCGCGCATCGTCTCCGAGGCCGGGCGGGGCGGCCGCTCCTTCCTGGATTCCCTGGAGGAAGACCGGTTCGCCATTTTGCTGGAAACGGTGTTTCGCTTCGAAAGCGTGGACATCAACGGCCAATTGCTGCTGATCACCAGCCAGGACGCCATCGAGTGGCTGCGCAAGGCGCTCAACGCCTTCATGGAGCAGTACGCATGAAACTCGATCCGCTTTTCGACATGATCGACATCGGCATCGTGGTGCTGGATTTGCGGCTCACCGTGTGCCGATGGAACCGCTGGATGGAGATCCACAGCGGCATTTCCGCCGGGGAAATCGTCGGCAAGCCGGTCCTGGATTTTTTCCCGGCGTTGAATTCCCCCCGTTTCCACCGCAATTTCAAGGCGGTTTCCACCTTCGGCAACTTCGCCTTCTTCTCCCGAAAGCTCCACCAATACCTCTTCCCCCTCCCCGTCCCCGCTCTTTCCGACGACGCCGCCGTTTTCGACCACATGCGGCAGACCTGCACCATGGGACCGCTCCGGGACGACGACCAGGCGATCCGCCACGTCTACGTCATGGTCCAGGACGTCACCGAAATCGCCGCCTACGAGCGAAAACTGCTGGAGATGAACATGCGGGACGGCCTGACCGGGGCCTTCAACCGCCGCTATCTTGAAATCCGGCTGCGGGAGGAAATGGAACGCTACGCCCGATACGGCCGGCCGTTCAGCGTCATCCTTCAGGATCTGGATTTGTTCAAGGGCGTCAACGACACCCACGGCCATCTTTGCGGCGATTTCGTTCTGAAAAAATTTACCGAACTCATGAAAAGCCGACTTCGAAAATCGGACCTGTTCGCCCGTTTCGGCGGAGAAGAATTCTGCGTGCTGCTGACCGAAACCGACGGCGAAAAGGCGGCGATCGTGGCCGAAGAGCTGCGCGCGCTGACGGAAGGGACGGCGTTCGAATGGCGGGGAACGAAGCTGTCCATCTCCATCAGCCAGGGGGTTTCCGAAATCCGGTTCGACGGGGACAAGCCGGAATCGGTTTTGGAACGCGCCGACCAGGCCCTCTACCGGGCCAAAGCCGGCGGCCGCAATCTGGTCGCGGGGCAGGTGGCCTGAGAACCGGCGCCCCGCCCACCCCAAAAATGGAGACGCCCCGCATTCTGCCGGAAGGCGCGCGAAACGTTCCCGCGGGCCATCTTTGACCGTCGCGGGGGGAATCCCCGGCAATCCGCCATTTCAACCCGAAATAATTCTACTCCGCCATCCGTTCTTCCGCCGGGGCGGCCGCCTTCGCGGCGTCCAGCGCCACGCGAACCGTCCGGGCCAGTTGAAGCTGGGTGAAGGGCTTGGCCAGGACGGCGCCAATGCCCGCGTTCCGCAGGGTTTCCGGCGACAGGCCGTCCAGGGAGCCGGAGTAGAGGATCACCGGCAAATCCGGACGCCGCCGGAGAACATCCCGGGCCAGATCGAGGCCGCTCAGCTCCGCCATGCTCAGGTCGGTCACCAGCAGGTCCGCCCCGCGGGGATTGTCCCGCAGGTCGTCCCGGGCCGCGACCGCTCGGTTGTAGACCGTCACCTGGTAGCCGGTCTCCCGCAGCATTCGCGCCACCACCCGGGCCACCGGAGCCTCGTCGTCCACCACCAGCACCCGCTCCGCGCCCCGGGGAATGGGGGCGGAACGAAGGTCGGCCGCTTTCGGAGCGGGAATTCGCTCCCCGCAGGGAAGATATACCGAAAATGTGCTTCCCGCGCCCGGGGCGGAGGCAACCCGAATATCGCCGCCGTAATCCCGCGCGATGCCATAGACGATGGCCAGGCCCATGCCGGTGCCCTCCCCTTCGGCCTTGGTGGTGAAATAGGGTTCGAAAATCCGGTCCACCACCTCCTCGGGAATTCCGTCGCCCGAATCCCGAATGACCAGTCGAAGATAATCGCCGGACGGCAGTTCATCGGTGGTCGGGTCGGAGATGGCCACCGCCTCCAGCCGGATTTCGATGACGCCGGGCCGGTCGCCGATGGCGTGGGCGCCGTTGGTGACCAGATTCATGACGATCTGGTGAATGTGGGTGGGGTTGGCCAACACCGGCGGACAATGGCGAGGAATGATTTCCCGAATTTCGATCAGCTTGGGCAGGCTGGCCCGCAGCAGCTTCAGCACCTCTTTCACCACAACTTCCATTTGCAGCGGCTCCCGCTCCCGCCGGCCGCCTCTGCAGAAGGTGAGAATCTGAGTGACCAGTTCCCGGGCCCGTTGCGCGGCGGAGTGAATCTCGCCCAGATAGCCGGACGCCTTGTTCTCTTCCGGGAGGATCCGGAGCGCAAGTTCCGAAAAGCCCAAGATGGGCGCGAGGATGTTGTTGAAATCGTGGGCGATGCCGCCGGCCAGATTGCCGATGGCCTCCAGCTTCTGGGATTGCTGAAGCCGGTGCTCCAACTCCCGCTTTTCCCGTTCCGCCTGCCGTCGCCGGGTAATGTCGTTTCCGAAGGCGATCAGCTCCACCGGGAAGCCGTCCCGATCCCGCCGCAGGGTAAAATTCCAGAGGACGGTGGCGGCGTCGCCGTTTTGGGAGGCAACTTTCGATTCCAGGGTATTGAGCCCGGCCAGCTCCCGGCGGAACAGACCGGGAAAGGAAATATCCGCCTCGGACAGCGCCAGGAGTTCGTGCGCCGGTCGGTTTAGGGCCTCTCCGGCGGGCAGGCCGACGAGCCGTTCCCCCGCCGGGTTCAAGTAGCTCACGGCGCCGTCCGGCCGCACCGAAAGGATGGGGCCGGGCGCCACCCGAAGCAATTCGCGGGAGTAATCCCGTTCCTCCTGAAGACTTTGCATTACCGCCTTCAGTCGATCCGCCATCTGGTTGAAGGCGGTGGCCAGTTCCCCCATTTCGTCTTCCGACTCCACGGGAAGCGGCGTCTCCAGCGATTCCCGACCGGAGGCGATGTCGTCGAAGCTCCGCACCATGCTCCGAATGCGCCGGGTCAGCACGGCGCGAATGATCCAGGAAACCAGCGCCAGAATGAGCAACAGCGAAATCAACGAGATCAGGATGGCGCTGTTCCGAAGCCGGAAGGCGTCGGCCAGAACCCGCCGAACCGGCACCGAAATCCCCAACGACCAGGGGGTTCCCGTGTGACCAATGGAAATGGGGGCCACCACCATGAAAGACCGTCGGCCGTTGATCGGCTCGGTCTCCCGAAGCCAAGATCGGATTTCTCCGGCGCGAACGGCGGCCAACACTTCCGGGTCCGAAAAACCGATTTGGCCGATTTGGGCCGGGTCCGGATGGGCCACCACTTCTCCTCCGTTGGTCATCAGGAAGCAGTGGCCGGTGTCGAACGGGTGGACGCGGGCCACCATCTGGGAAAGTTTTTCCATGGAGAAATCGACGCCCGCAACCCCCAGGGAACGGCCGCCGATGCGGATGGGCGAAACCACGGAAACCACTTCCACGTCCCGGTCGCCGATAACGTAGGCGGTGGGGTCGATCACCGTTTCCCGGCCGGTGGTCATGGGGATGGCGTAGTAATCGCTTTGGGGACCGGGCGTGTCGTAATCCACGCAGGGTTCCAGGTGCAGGCCGCCCACCCGGTTCCAGTACGGAACGAAGCGGCCGGTTTCGCCGTGGCCGGGTGCGCCCCGAAATTTTTGATCCAGCCCGTCCAGGGCGTTGGGCTCCCAGACGGTCCAGACTCCCATAAGCTGCGGATTGGCATCCAGAAACCGCCGGACGATGCGGATCAACAGTTGTCGATCCGGATAGGCCCGCTCCTGACGCATCGTGGTCAAAACGTTGGCCAGGGAACGGGCCGTGTTGGCGGCGCCGTCCATGTCGTTGGTAATTTCCGCGGCGTACCGATTGGCCATTTCGACCGTTTTTTCCAACGCCTCCCGGCGGGCGGTTCGAAAGGAATGGCCAATGTTGAAGCCGATGGCGAGAAGATGGGAAAGAAGAACGATGAGACCGATGGGAAGGAGAAGCTTGGCGGCGAGATCCAGGTTCCGGATTCGTCGGCGACCGCGCCCTATCCATCGCCGCCAGATACCGGAAAACAACGTTGGGGGGTTCATGAAGTCTCCTTGGATTGTGCAATGAACGGCAATTCCATGGACAGGATAGGCCGCTTTTGTTAGGGCGGTATGAATTCGTCCAGGTTTTTACCGGCGGCGTCCGATAAAACCGGAAAAACATCTATAGGAAAAGTTATAATTATGTTTTTCGGGAAAAATGGATAAAATGAACGATTACAGTATGTTGACCGGTTTCAGTCATTCATTTATAACCAAACGAATCGTCGTTTTTTTTACAGACCCGGCAAGTCCATGAAAAAATATGGAAAAAAACATACCACATATGGCGTGATTTTTGCTTTGAAGATGGAATATCTCTGCGGAGTTTGGGAGCATAGGGGCGGGCCCCGTGCCTGCCCTTTTCGCCCAAGGGCAGGCACGGGGGCCTGCCCCTACTTTTTAAAAACTCGATCTCTGGCCTTTTGGAGTATATTTT
>CAYFVR010000178.1:0-8231 GCA_964346545.1 uncultured Desulfobacterales bacterium
CAAATGCCATTTTTCCGCGCCCTGCTCGCTGCCCGCGCCGTGGGGCGCGCCCGCCCAGGCGATTCCGGCGGGTTCACGGTCTCCGGAGGCCCATCCCAGCAGGTCGGCGCCGTAGCGGAGGGTGTGATCCGACGCGCCGGTGCGGGGCGGACCGAACATAAGGTTCCCGTCAGGATCGGCGACAATTTCGTAGTCCCCCAAGCCCGCCAAGTCCCGGATGTGCGCCCAGACCGGTCGTCGTTCGTCCACATGGTAGGCGGCGAGCTGAAGCGCGGCGTCCACCGTTCCGGTGGCCCCGCCCGCCTGGGAAACCAGATCGGAGACGATATCCGCCACCGTCTGTTGCAGATAGGAACCGGCGTGGCGAAAGGCGGACAGGACGGCGGTCCCGGCCAAGGCCTCCAGCGTCACCCCGGCGGGGCCGTGATTCATCCGATGGACCGCGCCGGTCAGGACCGTTTCCAGATCGCCGTCGCCATAGCCCAAAGCGATGACGAACGGGTCGCCGGGGCCCGCTTCCGCCAGGGGAGACATCGTTCCGCACCGGATTCGGACCCAGTCGTGACCGGTCCCGGTGGTCAGCTCGACCTCGGCGGAGACCAACGCCGCCTCCGGGCCGGTCAGGGCCTGGCCGTCCAGCGTGATTTCCACGACGGGGCGGAATCGGCTCATGGCTCCTCCGGATCGAGGCCGTGGCGACGGATTTCCCGAATCAGCACCGATTCCAAGGTGTCTTCGACGCGCCGGGCGAATTCGTCGGGGTCGGCGGCAAAGGATTTGGGGGCGAAGTGAGGCGGAAGCCTAGAATCAGAAGCCACCGAAGGCATGGATTCAGGGCGATGGGAAGGCATGGTTTCCCCCGCTTCCGGGGCTTGATCTTCCCATCGAGCCAGAAGCTGACCGAGCTGGCCGGAGGCGGATGGGCGATCCACCGCTTTGGATTGGGTGACATTGGCTTGGAAGTCGTCCGAGGCGTCGGAGCGAGATGGAGACCATTCCGAATTCCATCGCCTTCCGGAGTCCGGTCGTTTTGCCAAGCTGGACGAATCATGTCTCCCTTCCAAAGAAGGCGAAGATGGAGAGGAATTCTCGCCGATCTCTCGGAACGAACGGGGCCTGCCGGAAGAATTGGAAATCACCGGCGCAGGACTCACTGACTCTTTGGCTTGTCCGGGCTTTTTCGCTTGGCTGCCCGGGTGTTTGTTTTCCGTTGGGGCTTGTCGGGGGGCAGCCAACCGAAGCAGATCGTTCCGGCGCAAACCGATCGTTTTTTCCACCGGAATGGCGGCTCCCAATGAAGCGGAACGGCCTTCGGCCAAGGAAGCGGCGTGAATTTCCAGGGGGGATTTGCGTTCCACCAGAAATTCGTTGCCGTGGGTGGTGATGAGGATGGAGGCGTTTTTGGGGCCTTGTGCCTCGGTGGTTTGCGGGTCGGGGCTGGGGCCTTTTGGGTGGACGGCCACGGACGGGGCACGGTGGGGCGGCACGGACGGATGGGCAGCCGGCTTTTTTGGGTTTAGGCGCTGGGCTTCCATGTTGGGCCGTCCGTGTTGGTCCACCGTGTCAATTCCATGGCGCTGGAAAATGGCTTGAAGTTGGGCCGGATCGGGCTTCATGGGGGCAGTTCGTTTTTTGTCCGCTGCCACACTTTCATTGGAAAATGCGGTTCCTTCGGCTTCTTCGCCACCCTCCGTCCCAAACGGTTTTCCTTGGTTTGACTGCTTCGGGGGGATTGGAAATCCCTTGTCCAGCCTGGGTAAATCGCTGGAAGGCGCATCGCCCGCGCCGCCGCCTTGCGGCGCAATCCGATCCAAAACCCCCGCCAAGCGTCGTCCCAAAGAATCCACCGCCCGTTGCCCCGGATCGGCCGGAATCTCACCCCGCAGCGAAGCGATCTCCGGCGGGGCCGCCAGCAAACCGAACCGCGATCGGCCGGGCGCGTCGTGCCGGGCGACGAGCTTGCGCAGGGATTCGGCGGCGGCCGAACCGGTCGCCGGCGGGAGCGTCCCGGTGAATTTCCAGTCGGTGATCATTCGACGCCCTCCCCGGCCCGGTTGCGGCCGAGCATTTCCAGGTAGAGCAGGACCTGGCCGACGGTGAGGCCGGCGCACTGCTCCGGGGTCCAGCCGAATTCGCGGGAGAGGACGAAGCAGGCCCGGGCCAAAGGGGCCTGGACGGCGGTTTCCAGCTCGTCGGCGCTCATGGCCAAGCCGCTGATCCGGTTGACCTCCCGCAGCAGGAATTCCACCAAACCGGCGTGCATACGGTTGACCTGGTCGATGGACAGCTTGGGCTCCACCAGGGCCTGTTGCACCATCAGCACGCTGGTCAGATGGCCGGCGTCCCGGGCGGCGCGTTCCACCTTTTGCAGGTCCAGCAGCCGGAGAGGGCGCAACACGACCTCCCGGCGGCCGTCGGCTTCCGACGGGGCGGAATCGCCGTCGCCCGGGTGGAGCAGACCGGACGGAATCGCCACCGGGAAGGTCGTCTCCGCTCCGGCCAGGAGCATGTCGGCGCTCAGGACCGTCATCAGCCCTCCGTATCCTCGGAGCTGATCCACAGCGCCTTGAAGCCGACCTCCTCCAGCACGAAATCGTCCTCGGGCATGTCGAAATGCCACTTGTCCAGCTTGATTCCGTGGACGGTCAGGGTGGAGCTGATGCCGGGCAGGGCGTTGTTTTCCATGCGCAGGCTCAGGTTGAAGCTGGGGCTGATGAAGCCCCCGGCGGGACGGCTGGCCCCCGCGCCGTCGCCCAGCATGAGCTTGAGCAACGCGCCGTTGATGTGGGCCCGCTTGATGGTGCCGGTGATGTTGACGTTGCCGGGGCGCAGCTCGGTGGCGTAGCGCTGGCCGATTTCGTGGAACGGCCGCATTTCCGAGTGAACCCGAATGGCGACGCCGGTGGCCCGGCCGACGGGCGCCAGGGCGAAGGTGTCGGCGATTTCCTTGGCCAGATCGCCCTCCGGCCCGGATTCCACGGCCACGGACATCGCGCCGTCGAGACCGGTGTAGACGTTGGTGTTCGGCATGACGATTCCTCCGGTTGATCGATAAAAGCGGACGGCGAAAGGGCCGCCGGGCTATTGCAGGTTCGCTATTGCAGATTCATGGTCACGCGGATGAAGTCGATGGAGAAGGTCGGCTTCAGGGTCATGGTCACCGCCGCGATTCCGGCGATCTCCTGCCGCCGGGTGGCGGACACTGCGAGCTGATATTCCACCAGCATTTCATCCAGCACCATCTGGGACAAAAAGCCGTCCAAAGTGGCCTTGAGCGCGGCCCGGACCCGGGCGTTGTTGAGCCGCCCGATGTAGGGGTCGGAGCCCGACCGGACGCCCGCCTTGGCGTAGTCCACGATCCGGCGAATGCTGATCTGCTTGAAGGCGCCGGTGTCGGTGGTGATTCCCTTGATCACCTGGAAGCCGAACTTCCGCCGCACCAGCAGCACCCGTTTCTGGAGCAGCTTCTTGTACACGGTGGAGGAATAGTGCGCGCTCAGATCGTCCACCGGAAGCGTCTTGTTGGTGAGGCTGACCTGGGGCGCGAGGGTGGAGAGCTTTCCGGCGACCAATGCGGCGGTGTAGGGCGGCGGAAGGTCCACGGCGGCGTCGGCGGCCGCGTCCACGGTCTTGAGACCGGGGGCCACCAGGACGATCCGCTTGTCGGCCAGGGCGTCGGCCTCGGCCTCCACGGTGGCGCTGTCGTCGGCGCTGGCCCCGACGATGGCGATTCGCTCCTTGCCCTCGTTCTCGGTGGCTTCGACGTGCGCGCCCACCGCGCCCCGGGCCACGTCGGAGCCGAAGCCGCCCACGATGAGGATGTTGACCGGCTCGTCTTCCAGGGCGGCCAATCCTTCGGCCAGATCGCCGGCGGAAACGTCGGCGTGGTCCTCGCCGCCGGTGAGGTTGGCGGCCGGATCGACGATGGCCATGGCCTTGGTCGGATCCACCGGATCGCCGGCGTCCACCAGGGTCGAGGCGGCGGCGACCTGGGCGTGGATTTCGCCGATGGTCTCGCCGGTGTAGGTCTCGGTCACCTGCTTGTAGGTCAGCTTCAGCTTGAAAACCGGGTCGGCGACGGTGCCTTCGTTGACCACGGAATAGGCGATGGAATTGCCGTAGCTGCCGGGGTCCTTGGCGGTGATGGTGAAGCCGGCGTCGTCCACGCTGGCCACGTCGGCGTCGGCCTTGATCGGGTCGCCGTTGGCGATTCGCACGGCGTAAACGTTCTTTCCGCCGCCCCGAAACGCCTGTTCCAGGGTGCGGACCAGGGTCAGGGGATGGTCCGTGGTGTTCGGCGAAGTCCAGGAATCGTAGTCGCCGAAGGTGTCGATGGCCTCGGTGTAGCCGCCGAGCGCCTGGACGGTGTTTCTCGGCCCCCGGGCGGCGGTCCCCACCACCCCGATGTTGCCGGTGGCGATGGCGCCGACGGAAATGAGGCCCTCCGCCCGCACCTCGATATAGGTCCCGGGCAGAATCATTTCGCTGATGGATTCACTCATGGCCTGCGGCCCTCCTTGGGTGGATGGCGGGGTTGGCGATGGGCCGGTTCCGCCGTGGGTTGGGGGTTAGGGGTTGCGTGGCAGGGTTTCCCGTTCTTCGCCTTCTCCGCCGTCGAGGCGGGAGGTGGCGTCGATGGTGCTGATAATTCCGCCGCCGGTGGGAATGCGCGGTTCGGTGTATTCGTAGGCGAAGGCGAAGCCGAGGCGGCGCGACCGGCTGTTGCCGCCGGGGCGCTCCGGGAAGTCGATGGGGCCCATGGCCGTGGCGGCCAGCCGTCGCAATCCGGGAATGGCCGAGACCGTCAGCAGGGTGAAGACCTGATCGGTGGTGGCCTCGACGTCGGAGACGGAACCGGCGTAGAGATCGAGATGAAGCGTGCCGGCCATTTCGATGGTTTCCTCCTCCCAACGGCCGATTCGGTAGCGGGCGGTGATCGTGCCGCCGCCGGACAGAGGCGCGCCGAAGGTCAGCTCGGCGGGGACCCGGTTCAGGGTGAATTCGTTGGGGCCGGGATTGTCCGAGACTAAGGTCAGGGGATTGCCGTTGCGCTCCACCGTGATGTCCACGCCGGTGATCGGCGTGTTCGGATTGCCGTCGGTGGCGACCAGCCCGCCGTGGGGCAGGGTCAGCACCCGCCGGTCCGGGGAAAGAAGATCGACTATGCCGTCGGGAAACCGAAGCACCGGATCGGACAGGTCGATGTCCGACCGGACCTCCAACGCTCCGGTTCGCTCCCCGGTTCCGTGGCCGCCCAGCCCGCCGCCGGAAACCTCGACCGCTTCCATGGAAATCACGATGGCGGGCAAATCGTTCTGCCGTCGGGGTATCCCGCCGCCGATGGAATCCATGGCGGGATTGTCCAGCCGGGGCGACAGAAAATCCGCGATGGCGGTTTGGAGGCGGTTAAGGGACATTTTAGCCTCGACCCGGTCTGGTATGTTTCGCCCCTTCGGGGCTTTCCACGTCCCCCCCTTTTCCAAAGGGGGGCCAGGGGGGATTCCAGCGCCCCAAAATCCCCCTAAATCCCCCTTTAGAAAAGGGGGACTTCAAAACAGAGCCCCGGAGGGGCGAAACATTACAGCCCGGGGTTAATACCCCGGGTTTGGGGCACCGATGCACCAATTTTCCAAGGTCGGCGTTGGTTGGGTCCCCCCCTTTTCCAAAGGGGGGCCAGGGGGGATTCCAGCGCCCCAAAATCCCCCTAAATCCCCCTTTAGAAAAGGGGGACTTCAAAACAGTTTCGCCCCTCACGGCAACACCCCCTGCAATCCTTCAAACGATTCCCCCGTCCGCTCCAACCCGTCGTCCAACTGCTCGGCGATGACGGCCAGCTCCTCCAAGATCGGGGCGAGGAGTTCCCGGACGTTGAGGTCTCCGGCGGCGTCCAGAATGCGTTCGTAGGTTTGGATCAGGGATTCCAGCAGGACGGTGGGCCGCAGGGATTCCAGGACGGCGACCGAATCCTTGAAGGTGTCGATGACCGCCCGCACCGGGGCCAGGGGATCGTAGTCGGCCACGGTGGCCTGCAAATCTTCGAAGGCGGTCAGCGGCTCTTCCAGCAGTCCGCTGGGGCGCAGCGCGGTGATCTGATCCCGGAGGGAGGCGTGGACCGCCTTCAGCTCGTCGGTGATGATTCCGATGTCGATGGCGTCCACCAAAGCTTGGAGTTCGGCGACTCCTTCTTTGACCGGCGTGACCAGACCGATGTCCACCACCTCGGCCAGCTTGGTCTTCACCGCCGCGATCAGCGGTTCCAACGGTCCCAACAAATCGGAGGGCCGCAAATGGGCGAAAACGGCGGCGATGATTTCCATGAGGGACAGATTGGCCGGGTCCACGCCGAAGCGACGGAGCAGGTCGGCGAAGCGCTGCTGGACCATGGCCAGCGGCCGCAGACCGTCCCGGAGCGCCTGGGACACGGTGGTGATCTGGCTGAAGCCGGAACCGGCGATGGATTGGAGTTCGCCGATTCGATCCGACAGGGCGGCGGCGTACCGGTCGCCGTAGCTGAGGGCCGGGCCGAAAAGGGTCTGGGGCGCGTGGTTGGCCAGGAGCGGGGCCAGGGTCTGGTGGAGGAGCGTCCCGTCGTGGGCGTCCACGGCGGCGGTGAGGGACCGGTGCCAGCCGGAGGCCCGGGCCACGGTGTCTTCCAGGCCGAGGTCGTCCAACACCGACCGGACGCCGTCCAGTTGTTCCACGGCCGGGGTCAGCAGGGCCCGAACCCGTTCCGCCCCGTTTTCCCCGCCGATCCAGCGATGGATTTCTTCGAAGGCGGACACCCGGACGCCCGGCCCGGTCAGAGCGGAGAGGATGTTCCCCAGCGCGGCGGCCCCGCCCGCGCCCGATCCGGAGCGAAGGCTCAACAGCACCGTGTCGAATTCCGCCTCCAGCTTGGGAATCCATTTCTCCAGGTCGATCCGGTCCAGCAGACCGGTCAGCTCGGCGGCCACGGCGTCCAAATGGTCGGCCCAGTCGTCGATCTTGGAAACCTCCTTGAGATCGTTCCGCACCGCGTCCACCCGGTCGGCGATGGGGGCCAGCAGCGGCTCCGGGTCCAGGGAATCGTAGTGGGTCAGGATTTCGTCGAAGGCGCCGTCGATGTCGTCCAGGACGGCGGTCCGGAGGTCGAGCTGGGCCACGGCGGCCTTGGCCTCGTCCAGGATTTCGGTGACCGGCCGCAGGATTTCGTCGGGGTCGATGGCGGCGATGGCTTCCAGGAGGGGATCGAAGGTTTCGGCTTCGAACTCGGCCAGCGGCTCCCGGGGATCGTTGTCCTGCAGAAACCCGATCAGCTCCTGGTACTTGGCGTCCACTTCCGCCAGGATGTCGGTGTCCAGCCGGACCAGGATTTCGTCCAGCTTGTCGGTGAGCACTTGGCGGACGTCGACGTCGAAATCGATGGCCTTGACCGGCCGCACCGCCTCCTGGAGGTCGGCTTCCACGTCGTCGGGGAGGATGTCCAGGGGAACGGCGTCGATGGCGGTGGCGGCGGTGTCCATCACGTCGATGGCGGCGTCGAAATAGGGATCGAGCTGGATTTTTTGAAGCGCCTCGACCACTTCGTTGATTCCGCCTTCCACCTTCCCCATGATTTGGGGCAGCTTTTCCAGAACGGCGTCGATTTCGCTTGCGGCGGTGTCGAAGGCCGACTGGAGGGTCGCCGCGCCGGATTCCACGGCGGCCTTGGCGGTGTGGATGGCGTCGGTGGCGGCGGTCATGGCGGTTTCGATGGCGGCCAGGGAATCGGCCAGCAGCGCGTCCAGCCGCTCGATGGCGTCGGAGATGGGCCGGATGGCGGATCGCACCGCCTCGGCCACCCGCTGAAGATTGAGCCCGTCCACCAGATCGCGCACCGCGCCCATGCCGCTTTGCACCGCGTTGGCCACGGCGTCCAGCGCCTGGTTGATCTCGCCGACGAGGCCCGTCACCGTCCCGATGGCGTCGGAGACGGGTCGGGTGACCGCCGAGGCGTCGAAGTCCTCCACCGCCGCGATCAGTCCGGCGATTTCGGCGGACATTCGGTCGGTGAGCGTTTCCACCGGGGAATCGATCCCGGACCAGTCGGCGGGAAGCCGTTCGTCGATCCAGGTTTGGAGGGCGATGGAAAACTCGCGGATGGGATCGGGGACTTGATGTTCGGAGAGGAGCTGGAGGGCTTCGGTGATTCGCCCCAGCGCGCCGGGGAGATCGGCGTGGGTCAGGGCCGCCTCGCCGAAGCCGAGGCCCCG
>CAYFVR010000178.1:8331-9956 GCA_964346545.1 uncultured Desulfobacterales bacterium
CCGCCGGTGGCGGCGAGGATTCGCGTCAGCGCCTCGCCCTTTTGGGTGACGCCGGCGATGGGGCCGGTCAGGTCCAGCGCCCCGCCGGAGAGGGATTCGGCCAGTCGGGCCGCCGCACCGAGGGTGTCGTCTTCCAAAATTCCCGCCGCGCCGCCCAGGGTCGCGGCAATGTCGCTCAAATCGGGCGGCCCCTCGCCGGTGTCGAAGCGTTCCCGGAGGCGAGTGAGAAGTTCGGCGGGATTGCCGGCGAGGAAGGTTTCAGCCTCTTCGATCACGCCGGTCAGCGGGGCGAGGAAGCCGGTCGGATCGGCCAGTTCCCCGAGGCCCGCGAGCCCCTGGCCCGAGACGGCGTTCACGGCGTCGGTCACGGGACCGAGGTCGAGGGAACTTAGCGGCCCGGCCGCGCCGGAGAGGGATTCCACGTCGAGGGCGGGCGCGTCGGCGGAGACGCCGGAGAACGCGCTTTCCAGGTCGCCCAGGTCGAAGGAGAAGCCGTCGGAAATGCGGTCGAGGAGGGCCATCAGTCGAAAATCCCCGTCAGTTCGCCCAGCAGATCGGGAATGGCGTCGGTGGCGGCGGAAACGCCGTCCAGGGCGGGCAGGATCGGCGCCACGGGATCGCCCAGGGTGGGCACGTCCACCAGCAGGCCGGGCAGCTCGAAGCCGTCCAGGGCCAGATCGGCCAAACCGTCCAATTCCGCGTCCAGGCCGAGGTCGGCGCCCAGGTCGTCAAAACCGGGCTCCGGCGCGGGCGGCTCCACGTACTGCCGCAGCACGATCCGGTAGCGGACCCGGTCGGCGTAGTCGTTGGTTTCCCGGAAATCCAGGTCGGCGATGAGCACCTGTTCCAGCTCGGTCGCCGTCACGATGTCCGCCACGAAGTCCACCGGTTCCCCGGCCAGAAATTTTTCGCGAATCGTGGTGAAAAATTCGTCGCGAAGCTCTTCGGAATGGAGCGTCCCCACGATTTCCACCGCGATCCCGGCCGTCCCCAGATCCTGGTGCAGGTCCCCGGCCAGTCCCGGCACGGTCAGCGTGGCGAGGCGCCGCTGTTCCAGCGCGGAAATGTGGGCAATGCGGGGAACTTCCCATTCGTCGAGCATGGGGGTGATGGCCATGGGGGGAGGCCTCCACTTGGGGATGGGGTTGGAACCACGGGTTTCCAGGGGGATTTCTGCGGTATTCCGACCGCCGCGATTGGGCCGCGAAAGCGGGGCGCTACATTTCGAAGAGGATTCCCTGGAATCGCCTCGAAGGCTCGAATGAACATGGGGAACGGATCAGACAACCGCGGAAAGAAGATTCAACCGGATGGGTGATCCATGCCGTTGATTTGGCCGCTGGTCGGGATGTGTCCTTTTGGATGAAACAGCCGGACCAAAGTCCCTTGCCGTCTCCTGCCAAGAAAAAGCGTGGTGCAGAAAATCCCGAAGCCGGGAAAAACCTTCGATAATATGGCGAGAGCAAATTCTGAGACGCTGTGGACAGTGATAGGGCGAGACGGGCCGAATGTCAATCATCCGGTGAAGATTTTTTCGGGGAATTTATCACAATTCATTTTCCGACGGCGAAACAACTCCTTCGTTCCGCTTCGGAATCCGCACCGCGAAGGTCGTTCCCATCCCC
>CAYFVR010000179.1:0-1424 GCA_964346545.1 uncultured Desulfobacterales bacterium
CGCTTCACCGTCGTCACCGGACAATGCGCCTTCAAAATAATGTACTGCGCCGTCGATCCCAGAATCAGTTTTTGGGTTCGGGATTTTTTCTCCACGCCCACGAAGATGTGGTCGATGCGGTTATCCTTCGCGTAGCGAACCAGGTCTTCGCCGGCGGACATGCCGCGAACGGTTTCGAAGACCTCGGCCTCCAACTCCAGGTCGGCCAGATGCGCCTTGGCCTCCTTCAACTCTTTCTGGGCGCGGGCCACCTCCTCCGGTTTTTCCCGGGCGCCGCCGACGTGGGAGGCGACCACGTAGAGCTTGGCGCCGAAACGCCGGGCGTGTTCCGCCCCGACTTCCAACGCGCGTTGTCCCTCCGGCGAGCCCTTGTAGGCCACCAGGAATTTCAAGGCCATTTCCCGTCCTCCCGAAACGGTGGTGGACCTTTGACGGAACGGTCCGGGTTTTTGGAGCAATGCCGTTCAGTGTTGGAACGGGGGAATGGGCTTTTCGTTCCGTGGTCGAAAAGGGCGAATGCAATTCGCCCCTACCCATCCATTCCATCCCCTTGAAATGAGAACGGCGTTGATGCTGCCGTTTTTCGCTACATCCACCGCTTCCGGCGCTTGTACGACTTCACGTTCTTGAAGGATTTCCGGCCGCCGGTTTTGGTGATGCCCATGTAGAATTCCTTCACGTCCGGATTCTTTTTCAGCTCCTCGGAAGCGCCTTCCAGCACGACCTTCCCGGATTCCATGATATAGGCGTAGTTGGAAATCTCCAGGGCGATTTTGGCGTTTTGTTCCACCACCAGGATCGTGGTGGACAGCTCGCGGTTGATGATCCCCACCCGCTCGAAAATCTCCTTCACCAGCAGGGGCGCGAGGCCCAGGGACGGCTCGTCCAGCATCAGCATTCGCGGCGCGGCCATCAGCGCCCGCGCGATGGCCACCATCTGCTGTTCGCCGCCGGAGCAGTAGCCGGCCATCCGGTGGGTGATACGGCCGAGGCGGGGGAAGAACGCGTACATCTTCTCCATGTCGGCCTTCACCGCCGCCGCGCCGTCCTTGCGGGTCACGGAGCCGACCCGGATGTTTTCGTCCACCGTCAAATGCTTGAAAATCCGCCGCCCCTCGGGAACCATCACCGCGCCGAGCTTCACCACCTCCGTCCCCAGCACGTTGGTGATGTCCTTGCCTTGAAACTGAATGCGTCCTTCCCGGATATGGCCGTTCTCCGGCTTCAACAGGCCGCTGATGGCCCGGAGCGTGGTGGTCTTCCCCGCCCCGTTGGTGCCCAGCAGGGCCACGATGGCGCCCCGGCGGACGGTCAAACTCACCCCGCGCAGCACCTGCACGATGTCGTTGTAGACCACCTCGATATTGTTGACGTCCAGCAGGGGCGTGTCGGTCTCGGGCATTCGGGGCGTCCGTTCGTTGGTG
>CAYFVR010000179.1:1524-8375 GCA_964346545.1 uncultured Desulfobacterales bacterium
GAATACTCCGGCCGGAACGGCATTCCCACGGAGCGGAACACGCCTTCCTTGACCACGTAGAGCTGGAGACTGTCCACGCCGGCCTGGTCCTCCTTGGAATAGGTGACCGGTCCCACCGTGGTCACCGGGTAGAAGGCGTTGTAGCCGTTCATGGCCAGCAGCTCTTCGTAGAGGTTCTCCTTGGTGATCTTCTTGCCCTTGGACTTGGCCCGCAAGATGCATTCGGTCGCCACCTGGGCCACCATGATGCCGTTGGTGTAGTTGTGGGAATTGGCGGTTTTGTCGTCCCGGCCGTATTTCTTGGCCAGGGCGAGCTGGGCGTCGGTCCCCACGCCGGGCTCGGAGGTCAGCCGGTAGGAGGTGGTCCAGAAAAAGTTCTCGGACGACTCCCCGGCCAAGGCGATCAGATCGTTGCCGCCGGTGTAATGGGCGCCGAGAAAGGTGATCTTGCCTTTTTCCCCGAAGCTTTTGGCGGCGAGGTCCAGCCGCTCGGCGTCGTTGAGGAGGGTGGCCACGGGAGACTGAACCGTCTGGCTGATGACGTACCGGACATCCTTGCTCATGAGCCGCTGGAGGGTGGCGGTGTTGTCCAGGTCCTTGCCGTGCTCCACCACCTCCACGATCTCCATTTTCAGGCCGGCTTCCACCGCCTTTTCCAAATCTTCCACCGGGGCACGTCCGAACGCCGAGGGATGGATGAACATGGCGACCTTGGGCGTTCCCTCGCCCGCATGGTGCCGCGCCACGTACTCGGCCAGGCCGATGGTCTGGTCGGAATAGCTGGCGATGGGCAGGAAGATGTAGCTGGAATCCTCCAGATTCCCCGCGTGAAACGACGCCGGAATGGTGGGCATCCGCTCTTCCTCGAAATCCCGTTTCAGCGCCAGCGTGCTGCCGGTGGAATAGTTCAGGTAAAAGACGATCCCCTGATCCAGAAATTCCTCGAAATTCCGCTGGGTGACGTTGGTTTTATACTGGTCGTCCCGGATGTCGCACTCGATCTTGTCGTCGCCCAGCAGTTTCATGTCGTTGACGTGGTTGAAATAGTCCTCCACCCCCTTGGCGTAGGGGTTTCCGGCGTCGGAGGTGGGTCCCGTGATGGCCAGGGAAAGGGCCATCTTGTAGACCTCGGCGTTGGCGGAAAGGGCCAGTCCGAGGACCAGCGCGGCGGTCAGCAGGACATGGATCATCGGTTTTTTCATCGTGTTCCTCCCTTGTGGGTTGATTCCAATTTCGTATATTTTGGGCAATTCAGTTTGGATCGGCCGAAATGGCCAATCCGGCACGATTTCCCGTTTGAAATCCCAAATTGAACGACATTGGGAGAAGGGTCAATACCGGAACGGCCACAATTTCATATAGCTGCGCGCGATCCGCCACCAGTTGGCGATGCCGCGCGGTTCGAACATCAGAAACAGGACGATGACCAGGCCGAAGGAGAGCGGCCGCAGCGCCGTGGCCAGATTCATGGCGCCGGGCAGAACATCCCGGGCGTACATGGCCAGCTGCTCCACCCCCAGGTCCAGCAGCTTGATCGCCGCCGGTCCGAAAAAGGAGCCGATCAGCGTCCCCAGCCCGCCCACGATGGCCATGGCCAGGTAGGTGATGGACTCGTTGAGGGAAAAGGATTCGATGCCCGCGCCCCGGTACAGATAGCCGTGGAGCGCCCCGGCGACCCCCGCCATGAATCCCGCCAGCCCGAAGGCGTAAACCTTGGTCAGCCCCGGATGCATCCCCATGGCGTCGGCGGCCCGGTCGTTGTCCCGCACCGCCACGAGGCAGCGGCCATAGCGGGTCCGCAGCAGGTTTCGGACCATGGAACTCAGGATCACGATCACCGCCAGGATGACGTAGTACCAGAAAACGTAATGGTCGCTCCGGCCCACCTGGCCGGTGAACCAGTGAACCCGGCCGATGAAGATGGTTTGCCCCTGGTCGAAGAAATCCATGAACATGACGACCCAGGTAAAAATCATCTGGAAGGAGAGGGTGGCGATGGCCAGGTAGAGATGCTTCAGCCGCAGGGCCGGCAGCCCCACGATGGCGCCCATGATCGCCCCGGAAATCCCGGAAAGAAGAATCGCCACGGGCCAGAAATGGGTGATGAAGACGTGGTCGTACCCCAGCACCTGACAGAATCCGGCCAGGGTGTAGGCCCCCACGCCCACGAAGGCGGCATGGCCGATCGAAATGAGCCCGGCGAATCCCGTCACCAGATTGAGACCGATGACGGCCACCGCGGCGATGAGAATATTGTCGATGACCAGCATGTACTGGTTGCTCAACTCGAAAAAGAGCGGCCAGACGAAGACCAGCGCCAGGAACGCGGCGAAGATGGTCCGGTCCAGGCGGGTCGAAAAAATCCGCTGCTCTTCCCGATAGCTCGTGAAAAAATTGCCCGTGGCCAGCCAGCGATTCGCCCCCATGATCTACACCCGCTCGATTTCGTGTACGCCGAACAGCCCGTGGGGCTTGAACAGCAGGATGATCAGCAGAATGACGTAGGGCAGCACTTCGCCCGTGCCGTTGAGCCCCCAGTTGCCGTCCAGATACCCTCCGGCGAACTGCTGGATGAGTCCCATGATGATGCCCGCCACCACCGCGCCGTTGATGGAATCCAGCCCGCCCAGGATCACCACCGGGAAAACGATGATCCCGAAGGCGTGGAGGGTGTCGAAGTTCAGCCCGGTGATGTTCCCGATGATTCCCCCGGCGGCGGCGGCGCTCAAGCCGGCCAGGGCCCAGGCCAGCCCGAAGACCCGGGGCACCGAAATCCCGATGGACATGGCCGCGAACTGATCGTCGGACACCGCCCGCATGGCGATGCCCAGGGTCGATTTCTTGAAGAACCAGGTGAAGGCCCCGATGAGGAGCGCCGTAATGAGCACGCCCACGAGCTGGGTCCAGGAAATGGAGACGCCCCCCAGGGTGAGCGGGGTGTTGGGCAGAAACGCGGGAAAGGAAAAGTTCTCCGTGCCGAAGGGCGTCAGATAGATGAGCCCGTCCAGGATCGACATCAGCCCGATGGTCACCATGATGACGCTGATGATCGGCTCGCCGATGAGCCGCCGCAGAAAAATCCGCTCCACGCTCATGGCCAGCAGAAAGGTCAGGATCATGCTAAGGACGAAGGAAATCAGGATGGGAATCCCCACCCAGACCGTCAGCGCGTAGGTGATGAATGCCCCGGCGGCGATGAACTGGCCGTGGGCGATGTTGAGCACCCGGCTGGATTTGTAGATCAGCACGAATCCCAGGGCCGACAACGCGTAGATGGAGCCGACCACGATTCCGCTGACGACGAGTTGGAAAAAATAGCTCATCGGAGCGCCTCCCCGACGCTTTCAGTATTAACTCCCTCCACACGATAGCAGGGTGGGGGAGCGTGAAGTCCCCCTTTTTTAAAGGGGGATTTAGGGGGATTTTTTCGGCGTCCGCCACCCCCGGCCCTTGTTGGTTGGTTCGCGGCAGTTTGGAGAGTCGGCGCTCTCGTGGGGAAAAATCCCCCCCGGCCCCCCTTTACAAAAGGGGGGGAACTGGTGGACCCCCGGCCTCCCATTCCACAGGTCTCCTTCAGGAAGGGGAAGGTGGTTCCATGGTGTAAAATCGAATCGTGGTGTTGACCGCCGCGGTCTGGCCGTCCTGGTACTGGAAAAACGCCTCCACCTGTTTTTCCGTGATTTCCGGATCGTAGAGCGCCTCGTACAGGTTTTCATACTTTTCCCGCACGAATTTCCGGCGAATCTTCCCGGTCTTGGTCAGCTCGCCGTCGTCGGTGTCCAGCAGCTTGTACAGCAGGGCGAAGCGATGGATGCGGAAATGGGGCTTTTCGGCGGTTTCGTTGATTTGTTCGATCTCTTCCCGCACCAGATCGGCCACCTCGGTCTTGGCGGCCAGATCCATGTAGGTGGAATAGGAGATGCCCCGGTCCTCGGCCCATTTCCCCACCACCACGGGATCGATGTTGACCAGCGCCGAGACGTATTCCCGCCCGTCCCCGAAGATGACCGCCTCTTTGATGTAGGGGCTGAACTTGAGCCGGTTTTCCAGGAACATGGGGCTGAACATCTCGCCGTCCGCCGTGTGCATGACGTCGGAGACCCGGTCGATGACCACCAGATGGCCGTTTTCGTCGATGTAGCCCGCGTCGCCGGAGTGGAGCCAGCCGTCCTCCAGCAGCTCCTCGGTTTTGTCCGGCAATTTGTAGTAGCCCAGGGTGACGGAGGCCGACTTGGAGAGAATCTCCCCGGATTCGGAGACGCGACATTCGGTGCCCGGCAGCGGCTGACCCACGGTGTCCGGCCGCACGTCGCCGTCCCGGTGCATGTAGGCGATGCCGGTAATTTCCGTCTGGCCGTAAATCTGCTTCAGGTTGACGCCGAGGGCCTGGAAGAAGGTGAACAGCTCCGGCCCCAGGGCCGCGCCGCCGGTGTAGGCCCGGCGCAGCCGCAGCAGCCCGAGCTGATTGATCAGTGGCCGAAAGATCATCTGCCGGCCCAGCCACGCCTGAACCCGAAGTCCGAAGGGAAGGGATTTCCCCGTCATCCGGTAGCCGGCCGCCGTTTCGCCCACCCGGATGAAATAGTGGTACAGCTTCCGGTTCAGCCAGTAGGAATCGTCGATCTTGAGCCAGATGTTGGAGCGGATGGTCTCGTAGATGCGCGGCGCGCCGAACATGAAGTGGGGGCCGATCTCCTTGAGGTCGGCCATGGCCGTTTCCACCGACTCCGGAAAATTGATGGCGATGCCGGTGGCCATGGCCACGCCGAAGGAATTCATCTGTTCGCCGATCCAGGCGAAGGGGAGAAAGGAGAGATACTCGTCGGTCTCCTCCAGCGGGTCCACTTCGGTGATTCGGACGCCCATGTTGATGTAGTTCCGATGGCTCATCATGGCGCCCTTGGGCAGGCCGGTGGTGCCGGAGGTGAGGCAGAGATGGCAGGGATCGTCCGGCTTTCCCGCGTCCACCAGGGCTTCGAACCGGTTCGGTTCCGCCGTGTGGGCCTTCTCTCCAAGTTTCACCAGATCGGCGTATTCCATGAACCAGTCGTCCTCCCGGTAGCCGCGCATGCCCCGGGGGTCCTCGTAAATCACCCGTTTCACGCCGGGGATTCGATCCCGAATCTCCACCAGCTTGTCCACCTGCTCCTGGCCGTCGCAGAAGACCACGGAGACTTCCAGATATTTCAGGATGCCCGCGATTTCGTCGGGAAGACTGGTCTGGTAGATGCCGGCGGACATGGCCCCCAGGCTATGGGCGCCGATGGCCACGAAGAACATCTCCGGGATGTTGTCGCCGACGACGGCCACCTTGTGGTCTTTTTCCACGCCGATGGCGGCGAGCCCAAGACCGGCGACGCGGACGGCGGCATAGTATTCGGTCCAATTGTAGGATTTCCACCGGCCCAGATCCTTTTCCCGAAGGGCGACCCGATCCGGGGCGATCTTCGCGCGGCGTCGCAGAAGCTGGGGGATGGTCTGGTTCAGAAGTTCGTCGCGGGACGCCATGGGCTTTAGTCCTCCTCGCCGATGTAGGCTTCGATGACCGCCCGGTTTTGGGAAACCTCTCCGGGCGTGCCCGCGCCGATCACCTCGCCGAAGTCCAGCACGTAGATCCGGTCGGAAATGTCCATCACCACGCCCAGGTCGTGTTCCACCAGCACCACCGTGGTGTCCCGCTCGGCCCGGATGTCCATGATGAAGCGGACCATGTCCTCCTTTTCCTCGACGTTCATGCCGGCCATGGGCTCGTCCAGCAGGATGAGCCGGGGGGCCAGGGTGAGGGCCCGGGCCACCTCCACCCGCTTTTGCACGCCGTAGGCCAGGGCGCCCACGGTGGCGTTCCGGTAGGGCTCCAGCTCCATGAAATCGATGACCTCTTCCACGAAGCCCCGGTTTTCCGCCTCCACTCGGGACGCCTTGCCGAAATAGAGCAGGGCTTGGAGCAGGTTGTAATTGAGCTTGCGGTGGCGGGCGAGCAGGAGGTTGTCCAGAACGGTCATGCCCCGGAACAGCTCCAGATTCTGGAAGGCCCGGGCGATGCCCAACCCGGAAATGACGTGGGGCGGCGCTTTGCTCAGATCGTTGTCGCCGTACCGGAGACCGCCTTGGGTGGGATGATAGAAGCCGGACACGCAGTTGAGCAGGCTGGTTTTCCCCGCGCCGTTGGGACCGATGACCGAGGTGATGAGCCCCGGCTCGAACCTCATGGAGACGTTTTCCAGGGCGTTGAGGCCGCCGAAGGTGAGGGTCAGCGATTCAATGTGGAGCGGTTTCATTCGGTGGCGGCGTCCGTTTCGGGGATCAGGTTCCGGGGAACCGGGGGTTCATTTTTAACCTTCTAAATAACCTAAATAACAAAAAATCCGGGCACAATAAATTCAGATCGTTGCGGATTTGCAGTTATTGTTAGGTTCGGGCTCGGCCTCGGCCGAGTGGGGCACTCGCAATTTCAACGACGGGAAAACGCTTGCAATTTACCGACCGGACGGTAGGCGTCTTCCGAGTTCCCATGCATGGCCGCGAGGACGACGCGGGGGATGCGGGAAAAGGGACGCGGGCCGCAGGTTCCGGCCTCGAAGAGGCCTTCCGGATTTCGGCGGGAGAACCGTTCCCGCCGGGAGTCAATGGCCCGGCGGGGCGGCCCGCTTCGCCGGACGGATTCGGCGGGGTTGCCGGAAACCTCGGGGAAGGGGAGGGTTCGCGGCGGCAAGCCGTCCGGCGATGAAAACCCCGGGTACGCCCTGGCGGGCTTCCGGGGAAGCAAAATGGCGAAAGAGCAAAAAAATTCCATTCATTTTTTTGTCGAGTTTACACTGTTTTCATCCGTTGTCAATAAAAAATTGGGAAGC
>CAYFVR010000179.1:8475-9895 GCA_964346545.1 uncultured Desulfobacterales bacterium
TCCGGCCGCCGGTCGAAGATGATCAGGTGGCCTTCCTCCGCGCCGCATTTGTCCATGTAGTCCGCCGTCTGCTCCCGCCCCTCGGCCAGGGTCCGCTCCCGGCTTTTGTACAGGATTTTCAGCTCCAGAACGACCTTCTGGACCCCGCCACCAACCGGCCACGCCACCATCAAATCGGTTCGCCGCCGCCCCAGCCCGTACTCCCGGTCGATCCGCCCGCCGGAATTGATGATTCGCTGCAAAAAGGCCTGGAGCAGCAGTTGGGGACCGGCTTCTTTGTAGTCGAACCTCCCCACCCAATGCTCGGAATGCTCCCGGAAAAATTCCTGGAACGCCGTTAGCAGCTTTTCCAAATCCAGCCGCCCATCCGGCGCCACGTACCATTGGGTCTGGAAGGGGAGAGCGTCCTGGGTGGTTTCGGCCAATAGCCTCGGGACGATCTCCTGGTAAATTTTGTTGGCGATGGTCAGTTGGGGCTTTCGTTGAATCAGTCCCAAATCCGTCACGTATTGGATGTCGTCTTCCCGCATTTGGCCCGGCTCCGGCGTGCCCGTCAAGAGCGGTTCGATCACGGATCGGACCCGTGGTTCCCGGAGCTTGTCGGCGAGTTGGTCCAGATGGGTTTCCCGGCGAAGGATCAGGTTTTCCTTGGCCTGTTCCAGCATTTCGGAGGTGATCGGCCGGGTACGGTCGCGCCCCGCTTCCATCTTGAAGCAAACCTCATATCCCAAGGCATTTACCAGCCATGGCTGTCCCTCCGTGTATTCCCATACCCGGTCCACGACTTCGCTTTCAAAAACTTGTCCCGTTTCCTCCGTGTGGATTTGGTAAAGCCGGTTTGCTTCCGTCCGACTGAAGTTTCCCAATCGCAATGATTCCGCCTTGATGTTGAAAGCGCTGCCGCCCGTGATGATGTCCTGCTCCCGCTCGGAATGGATACGGTAATCCCGAACGTCGCGGACGCCGCACAGGATGATGGCGCGGGGAAATTTTGTTCCCCTTCGGTCGTATCCCGATCGAATTTGACGGAGCATCGAAATCAGGGTGTCGCCGATCAAGGCGTCGATCTCATCGACCAGGAGAACCAGGGATTTTGGGGTTTGCATGGCCCATTGGGTCAAAATTTCATTCAGGGCGTTGTCCTCTCCGCTGGTCTCCAGAATTCCGGGCCAATGCTGGGTCGGCCAATGGTCGTCCAAATGCACCCGGGCGCGGAGCGCCATTTCGTTGAGAATGGATTTCATGCCCCGGTACACGTTTTCCCGCGCGCCCTGGGCCGCCTCCACATTGAAATAGACGCAACGATACTTTCCCGTTCCGTTCAAATGGTCCATCAATGCCAGCAGGGAAGATGTTTTTCCCGTTTGGCGGGGGGCGTGCAAAACAAAGTATTTTTTCTGCTCAACGAGCGAAACAACTT
>CAYFVR010000180.1:0-9885 GCA_964346545.1 uncultured Desulfobacterales bacterium
GTCCCCGAGATCGCCGAACTCGCCGGCGTCCTGCCCCGACCCACCTTCGAGGAAGACGAAGCCGCGTAATTCCCGGCCGCTTCCATCCGAAATTTCAGGCCCCGTTCGCCCTCAAGGCGGGCGGGGTTTTTTGTGCGCCAATCATCCGTAATGCCGGCGCCGTTCATTTTGGCGGGCTTTGGAGGGGCGTATCGCATACGCCCTGGCCGAATCCGGCGCGGCGCACGTGTTCGTTCATTGGAGAGTCCCCGCCGGAACGTTCACCCCACGTAATCCGCCAACAACGGCGGCGTGTCCATGTAGCCGTAGACCGGCTTCCACTCGCATTGGGCGGTCAGCTCCACGCCGCCCTGGATCACCGAGACCGGCCGGTCGGCGGAGACCACCACGGCCAGCAGGTCGGGATGGCGGGCGGTGAACCGAAGGGCGGAGTTGTAGCGGGCGCCCCGGGACCGGTCTTCTCCCGCCACGGCGAGGCCGTCCAGCAGGCAGGCGAAGCCATGCAGATGAAGGTCCGCGCCGATGTGGAGGGCGCCGTCCACCCGGGAGAGGGATTTGGCCAGGTCCAGCAGTTCCGGGTTTCGCAGATCCAGCGGCTTTTCCAGGTGCTGCCCCGCCGTCCCGATGGGCGGCCGGCTCAGGTCCACGATGAGGGTGCAGCCGAACCGTTCCTCCTGGGCGTGATGGACGATCCCGGCGATGATTTTGAAGAGCGCGGCGGCGTCGCCGTCCACCAGCTCGGTTTCCAGCAGCGCCTCCTCCACCTGCACCAGCTTGGCTTTTCGGGTGGTGGAATGAAACCGGCCGTCGAAGAAGCTGCACACCAGGACGTCGTCCAGCCGGAGAAAGCCGTGGCCGCCCCGGAAATCGGCCACCACCGAGCCGGGGGGCGATTGGCCCGCGGCCACGCCGATGATGGTTTTGGCGTCCGAGACCAGGAACCGGTTCGCGTTTTCCACCGACATCAGCAGCTTGCGGATGTGCTTGTGGTTTTTCAGCCCCGGCCGCTCCATGTAGGGAAACCGGGTGACAAAGACGAGGCGGCCGATGAAGGCGGGCTCCACGAAAACCAGATTCCCCCGGGGCCATTGTCCCTCCTCCACCGTTTCGGAAATGCCCAGGATGGCGTCCAGGGTGGGATAAATGCGTATCTGCGTGTCCCAGCCGATTTTCTCGCTGCGGCCGTCCACGATGTGGTCCCGCACGGCGTGGGCGGCGTATTCCCGGAGCACGTAGCCGGAGGTGCCGATGCAGGGAACCTCGCCGTAGCCCATGTCCTGCGCCAGCAGCCAACTGGCGTGCTCCAGCCATCGCTCGGTGGGGCCGGTGTGGCACATGTCCGGGTGCTGCTCGGTGAACCACATTTGGTAGGCCATGGACCGGGAACGTCCGCCGAAGGAGATCAGCCCGGTGAGGCCCAGGTCCGGTTCGTGCCGCACCTCCAGCCGCCGCAGGAGGCTGGGATCGCCGCCGTTGCGCCAGACTTCCCGTTTCAGGTACAGCTCTCGCAGCTTGGGTTCGTGGCCTTGAAGGAGGCCCTGGGGATCGTAGATTCGGAGCGGATCGGCGGCGTCCGCGGCGTAGATCAGGGCCACCCGGCTGGGCGGGGAAAATCGGGACAGCCCTTCGCGCAGGCCGTCGAAGACCTGAAAAATGCAGTGGTTTTCCTGGGAACGATCGGACATGGGTGCGGATTCTCCGGGAGCGGGTGACCGGGAACAAACATCCGTTTATCAGAATTTCGTCCCCGCGTCATCGATTTTGGCGGATGGGGGCCGCCCGTTGGGGCGAACCTCCGTCCGATGGGAACCGCTTCGATCCGCTCCGTCCGGCGCCCAACGGTTCCGCGTGTCTCCGGCGGGCTTGCATCCCCCCGCGAATGTGGTAGGAGAAACGGTCGGAGAGCCGGCCGGGTCTTCCGGTCGTCGAAGGAAAAGGAAAGGCGGAGGAAGATGCCATGTACGTGAAGGAAGGCCCCGGCCCGCGGATGGCCGAAATGGCCGCGGAGGACCGGCCCCGGGAGCGAATGCTGCGCCATGGCCCGAATCATCTGACCGACCGGGAGCTGATTGCCCTCCTCCTGGGCAAGGGAAGAAAGGGAGAGGACGTTTTGGCGCTGGCTTCCCGGATTCTCGATCAGATCGACCGGAGCGGCGGCGTTCCGAACATGGAAACGCTGATGGCGGAGCTGATGGCGGTGAAGGGGGTCGGGCCGGCCAAGGCGGCGGTGGTGACGGCGGCGCTGGAGTTCGCCCGGCGGCGCATTCGCCCCGAAGGCGAGCGCATCCGGGCCCCCTCCGACGTGCTGCCGCTGATTCGCCACATCGCCGACCGGAAGCAGGAGCATCTGCTGGCCATCACCCTGAACGGCGCCAACGAGGTGATCGCCGTTCGGGTGATCACCGTGGGGTTGCTCAACCGCACCCAGGTGCATCCCCGGGAGGTCTTCGCCGACGCCGTCACCGATCGGGCCGCGGCGTTGATTCTGGCCCACAACCATCCTTCCGGCAGCGTGGAGCCCAGCGCCGACGACCGCGCCGTCACCCGGCGGATCAAGGATGCCGGGGAGGTGCTGGGCATCTCCCTGCTGGATCATCTGATTTTCGCCCGGCGGGGTTATTTCAGCTTCAAGGAGGCGGGGGAGATTTAGCGTTTTCCTTTCCCCTTGCATGTTGGGCGGGGACTTCGTATGATTCCCGGTGATAATTCACCATCCGTTCACGCATTGGTTTTGCCCATTCGTTTACGCATCCGTTTGTCCATTCGGGTTGTCCATTCGGGTTGTTCATTCGGGGAGGCGAGATGATCGACGTGGAGGTTCCGGGCTTCGGGCGGCTGGAAATCGAGCATTTGGTGCTGGACTACAACGGGACCCTGGCGGTGGACGGCCGTCTGGTGGACGGCGTGGCCGACGACCTCGACGCCCTGGCCGACCGGCTGGCGGTGCACGTGGTCACGGCCGACACCTTCGGCAAGGCGGCGGAGGCCCTTTCGGGCGTCCGGTGCCGACTGGATATCCTGCCGTCCGGCGGACAGGACGTGGCCAAGCGGGATTTCGTCCGGGCCCTCGGGGCGGAACGAACCGTCGCCGTCGGCAACGGCCGCAACGACCGACTCATGCTGCGGGAGGCGGCGGTGGGCATCGCGGTCATTTTGGCCGAAGGCGCTTCCGGACTGACCTTGGCGGCCGCCGACGTGGTCGCCTCCGACATTCGCGCGGCCTTGGCCTTGTTGGCCCATCCCCTCCGTCTGGTCGCCACCCTGCGTTCGTGAACCCCTCCGTTAATCCCAATGCCGCTCACTTTTGGATTCCCAATGAAAAATGGTGCTTGATTGACAAAGGGCGTATGCGATACGCCCCTACAAAATTTCGCCAAAATGAACGGTATTGCCGTTAATCCCCGTTTTTTCCGCAAGGAGTTCGACATATGCTGGAACTTACCGCGCTGGACCTTGGTCGGGACCCCATCCCGGCATTGGCGGTTCCGGTCTGCGAAGACCGGTCCATCCATTCCCATCCGAGCCTGGCGGCGCTGGTCCGCCGGCTGGAGGCATATCCTGAATTCAAGGGCAAATCCGAGCAGAAGCTGATCCTTTACGGCCTGGAGGAGGCCGGGGCCCGCCGGGTGATCTTCCTGGGGCTGGGCGAGGCCGACGCCGCGGACGCCGAAGCCCTGCGCAACATGGCCGGCCGGGCCGTGAAGGCGGCCATGGAGGCCGAGCTTTCGGAGCTGGCCATCGCGGCCCCCGTCCCGGACCACATTCCGCCCGACGAAGGCGAAGTCTTGGCCGCGCTGCTGGAGGGCGCCGGGCTGGCCAACCAGCTGTCCGACGACTACAAATCCGAACGCAAGAAGAAGCCGTTGGACCGAATTCGGGTGTTCGCCGAATCCGAGCCGGGGGCCGGCCACGCCGACCTGCCCGCCCGGGCCGAGGCGCTCGCCGCCGGCGTCCATCTGGCCCGGGAATGGGTCAACCGGCCCGCCAACGACAAGACCCCGGAGCGCTACGCCGCCGCCATCGTGGAGGCGGCCGAGGCGGCGGGGCTCAAGACCTCGGTGATGGACGAGGCCGAGCTTTCGGAGCGCGGCTTCGGGGCCATGCTGGCGGTGGCCCGGGGCAGCGAGACCAAGCCCAAGCTGGTGATTTTGGAATACGAGCCCGAATTAAATATGACTGGGGGGACGCCGGAACGGACCGTGGTCCTGGTGGGCAAGGGCGTCACCTTCGACACCGGCGGCTACAACCTCAAGATCAGCGGCTCCATGGCCGGGATGAAGTGCGACATGGGCGGTTCCGCCGCCGTGGCCGCCGCCCTGGTCACCGCCGCCCGGCTGCGGCCCAAGGACCGGATCATCGGCCTGACCCCGCTGGTGGAAAACATGGTTTCCGGCAACGCCATCCGGCCCGGCGACGTGTTCAAAAGCTATCTGGGCAAAACGGTGGAGATCGGCAACACCGACGCGGAAGGGCGGCTCATCCTCATCGACGCCATGGCCTACGCCGCGGAAACCTATCGGCCCGACCTGATGATCGACTTCGCCACGCTCACCGGGGCCTGCCTCATGGGGTTGGGCGAGCGCATCGCCGGCGTCTTTAGCAAGGACGACGCCCTGGCCGAGGCCATCGTGGCGGCCGGGAAGGCCACCGGCGACCGCTGCTGGCGGCTGCCGCTGCCGGACGACTACAAGGAGTACCTCAAGAGCGATTTGGCCGACATCAGCAACATGCCCAGCGTGCGATGGGGCGGGGCGATTACCGCGGCCTTGTTTTTGTCGGAGTTCGTGGGCGACACCCGCTGGGCCCACATCGACATCGCGGGGCCCGTCCAGGCCAAAAAGGGGACCGCCGTCAGCCCGCCGGGGGCCACCGGCTTCGGCGTCCGGCTGATCTTCGATCTGCTGAAACGGCTGGGCTGAGCCGGCGCCGATCATGGCGGACCATGCCCACGTCATCCGGGGGGTCCCGCTTTTCCGGGACCTGCCCGAGGAAGACATCCGGCGGATCGGCGACGTGTGCCGGCCGCGCCGGTTTCGGCCCGAGGAGGTGATCTTCGCCGAAGGGGCGCCGGGGGACGAGTTTTTCATCGTCCTGGAAGGCGCCGTGGACATCTGGAAGGATTACGACGGCCCCGAACGCGGCTTGTTGACCACCTGCGGGCCCGGCGAGTCCTTCGGGGAGCTGGCGCTGATCGACCAAGACCCGCGAAGCGCCACGGTGGTGGCCCGGGATTCGGTGTCCGCGCTGGTGATCGAGCGCGAGGATTTCCACCAAGTCATCTTGGCGTCGGGCTACATGGCCCTTTCGGTCATGCAGTCCCTTTCGGCAATGATCCGGGAGCGCACCGACCGGTTCATCCACAATCTGCGGGAACGCAATCGCCACCTGGAGCGGGCCTACGCCCGGCTGAAACGGGAAATCGAGGACCGCCGTCAGGCCGAACGGCGGCTCCACCACCAGGCATTCCACGATCCCCTGACCGAGCTGCCCAACCGTGCCCTGTTTCTCAACCGGCTGCAAAGCGTCATGGACCGGTGCCGGGAAAAGGGCAAGGCGGACTTCGCCGTGCTCTACTTGGACGTGGACCGGTTCAGCGTGGTCAACGAAAGCCTGGGCCATGTGGCCGGGGACGAGGCTCTGGTCAAGGTGGCCGACCGGCTGCTGCGGTGCGTGCGTCGCTCGGAAACCCTCGCCCGCTTTGGCGGAGACGAGTTCGCGGTGCTTATGGAAGGGGTGAACCGGGTGGAGGACACCCTGCGGGTGGCCCGGCGCATCCGAGACGAGCTGGCCCCGCCCATCGGCCTGTCGGGCCGGGAGATTTTTTTGACCGCCAGCATCGGCATCGTGCCGGGGCGGGACATTTACCGCACCACCGTGGAGGTGCTCCGGGACGCCGACATCGCCATGTACGGGGCCAAGGCCCGGGGGGTGGGCGAATATCTGGTCTACGACGAGAGCCTCCACGACGACACCGTCGCCCTGCTGCAACTGGAGACCGATCTGCGCGGCGCGGTGGGGCGGGGGGAGTTTTCCCTGGCCTACCAGCCCATCGTCCGCCTCTCCGACGGCCGGGTGGTGGGCTTCGAGACGCTGGCCCGGTGGAACCATCCCGAGCGGGGGCCGGTGTCGCCGGAGACCTTCATCCCCATCGCGGAACGAACCGGAACCATCGTCCCCCTGGGGGAATGGCTGCTGCGGGAGGCCTGTCGCCAGCTTCGGGAGTGGCTGGATCGTTTTTCAGACGCTCCCCAACGCTACCTCAACGTCAATATCTCCGGAAAACAGTTCATGCAGCCCGATTTTCTGACCACCTTCCGGCGGGCCGTGGGGGATTCCCGCCTGCCGGGCAGCCTGCTGCGGGTGGAGCTGACCGAAAGCGTGCTCATCGAAAACGTGGACCACATGGCCGAAACTCTGTCGGGCATCAAGGAGATGGGCGTCCGCATCGCCATCGACGATTTCGGCACCGGCTACTCTTCCCTCTCCTATCTTCACCGCTTTCCCATCGACGTGATCAAAATCGACCGCTCCTTCGTGGTGCGCATGGGCAGCCAGGAGAAGCGTGACCTGGTGGCCGTCATCGTCTCCATCGCCCACGGGATGAACATGACCGTGGTGGCGGAAGGCGTGGAGACGGCGGAGCAGCTCGCCACCCTGCGGAAATACGGCTGCGAATACGGCCAGGGCTTTCTGTTTTCCGAGCCGCTGACGCCCGAGGCGGCGGAAACTTTGATCCGCGGGGTCGGCGAAGAAACCCCCTGGCCCCGCCTGTTCCCCGCCTGACGTTCCGTTCGCCGAAGGCGGTACGGCCGGCCGGGCGAACCGGTGGCGGTCGATGGCCCCGTTTCGATTCGATCCCTCAGATTTCCTCCCACCGGTCGAGGTCGATGCCGTGGCCGTCCGGCGCGCCCGGCCAGTAAAGGTTGAGGATTTCGTCCAGGGAGGTGACGCCCCGGGCCACCTTGTCGAAACCGTCCGCCAGCATGGAGCGCGCGCCCCGTTTTCGGAAGGCCCGCCGCAGATCGATCTGGGAAGGGCCTTCGGTGATGTACTTGCCGATTTCCTCGTCGATTTCCACCACCTCGAAAATGCCGATCCGACCGCGAAAACCGTACTGGTCGCAGGCGTCGCAACCGCCCGGAACATAGACCTCCTCCGGGGCCGGCGCCTTGAGCCGTTCGAACCATTCGCGGCTTTGGTCGTCCAGCGGGATCGGCTTTCGGCATTCCGGGCAGAGCCGCCGCACCAGGTTCTGGGAGACGATGGCCCGCAGGGCCCCGCCGAGGATGGTGTAGGGCACGGAGAGGAAATGAAACGCCTCCACCGCCGCGGCGGCGTCCCGGGAGTGAATGGTGGCCAGCACGAACTGTGCGGCCGCCGCCGCCCGGGCGGAGGTGACGGCCGATTTGGCGTCCCGGATCTCGGAAACCACCAGCAGATCGGGATCCATCCGCAGCATCACCCGCAGCCCTTCCGCCATGGTCAAGTCGTGGCGGTCGTCCACCTCCACCTGGCGGATGTAGGGAATGTCGAATTCCACCGGGTCCTCGATGCTGACCGCGATGAGGGAGGAAAGATCGAAGGTTCGGGCCAGGGAGTAGAGCGTGGTGGTCTTCCCCGCGCCGGTGGGGCCGGCCACGACCACCAGCCCCTGGGGACGGCCGAGGCTGCGGCGGATGGCGTCCATGTCCTCGTCCCGGAGGCCCAGTTTGGTCACGTCGGTCAGGGCTTCGGGCGGGGTGAGAATGCGCAGGTGGGCGGCTTCCTGAATGCCCACGGGGAGAAGAGTGACCCGTATGTCTTTGCTGGTTTCCCCTTTCCGCCAGGTGAACTGGCCCTCCAGCGGAAAGAAAATCCGGCCGAATTCCATTTCGGTTTCCACCCGGATCTGCACCAGAATCCGCTTGGACAGTTCGGGGGAGAGGGTGCCGATCTCCCGGACGGCGCCGTCCAGCCGAATTCGCACCAGCATTCCCTCCGACACCGGGTCCAGATGGATGTCCGTGGCCGATTTGTTCACCGCCATTTTGACCAGATCGAACAGCGGGTCCAGCTCTTCGTCGCCGTTTTTCAGCTCCGCGTCGGCATGTTCCACCGCGGGTTCGGCGCTTTCTTCGGTTTCGGAATTTTCCGTCTCTTTCTCCTCGTTTTCTTGGCTCTTTTCGGACGCCTCCGCCCGCGGCGGGTCGGCCTTGGATGATGTTTTCATGGGGCTCCATTGGGTTTGTTTTGGGTTGAAAGAAAATCTATGCGGGGAGGGGGAGAATGTCAACGCGACGGGGTTTTTATACGGGATTGACGGTATTTCTTCGGGGTCGTCCCTTTCCGGCCGGTGGCTACGGATTTCGGTATGTGGCGGTTTCCTCCCACTCCTCCACGTATTTCTTGGCCGTCCGCCGGTCCAGCCCGGTGATTCGGGCCACGGCCTGCCAAGTGCCGTGGCGGCGGTGGAGCAGGGCGCAGTAGCCGGCCAGCAGCCCCTTGGCGTCCAGGGATTCGTTCCGGAGCGCCCGGGTTAGCGCCGCTTCCGGTTCGCCGCCCTCTTCGGTCGTCCGATGGCCCGCGTAGGTTCCGTTGAGCAGCACCCGCCGGACGCATTGGGCCAGCTCCCGGACGTTGCCCGGCCAGGGGTAGTCCTTCCCCAAGTCCCGGTCGATGACGGAGCGAACCAGCTTCCGCACCTCCGGCGACGGCTTGCCGAGAATCCGTTCCACCATCAGCGAGAGCAGCTCGTCCAGCTCCCGGGGGTCTTGTCGAATCCGTTGGCGAAGGGGCGGCGCGACGAGCAGGTCGGCGCAGAGCCGATAGTAAAAATCCTCCCGCATTCTTCCGTTTCCCCGCAAATCCGACAGCGGCCGGTTTGTCGCCGCGATGACCCGCCCCTCGAACCGCCGCCGATCGTGGCTTCCCACCGGGCTGAACTCCCGCTCCTGAAGCACCTGGAGCAGCTTGATCTGCACCGGTTCCGAGACTTCCCCGATTTCATCCAGAAAAATGGCCCCGTGGGGGCTGCACCGGTCGAAGACGCCCCGGTGTTCTTCCACCGCGCCGGTGAACGCGCCCTTCCGGTGTCCGAACAGCTCCGATTCGATCAGCGTTTCCGGATACTGGGACAGGTTGATGGCGATGAAGGAACGCGCGAAGCTTTCCACGAAACAGCCCTTCCGGGCGTCGAAGGGAATGAACCCGGATCGGCCGATGGCCCCGGCGGCCGTGCCCTTTCCCGTTCCGGTTTCGCCGAGAAGCAGGGTGGAAAAGTCCTCCATCCGGTTCCAGAGATGGCGGTTGTAGAGGTCCATGTCCCGGGTGAAGACGTTGTTCCACAGCTTCCGGCGGAGTTCTCCCATGGCCGGGCCGCAACCGACCAGATTGTGGTGGATGAAGAAGAAGGCCCGGCGAATCTGGTAGACCAGCTCGAAATAGCGGTGGGCGTCGGCTTCCGAAAAATTCCGGGCCAAAAGCCAGCGGATGGCGGATTTGGCGAAGGGCACGGGGAGGGGGCGGTCCCCGGCGGCCTCTTGGTCCCGGATGAATTGGTCCATTTCCGGGATGCGGGCGTGGAAGAAATGGAAGAGGAGGGCGTTGCGGACCAGTTTTTGATCCCGGCCGGAGAAGGCGCGGAGATCGGCCGGTCCCGAGGCTTCGAACGCTTCGATTCGGTCGGCGACGGTTTGGATCAACGCGGCAATCCGGGCCTCGTGGGACGGCGCCGATTCCAACCCGGCGATCTCCAAATCCAGCGCCTCCCGCTCCGGCCCGAAGGGATTGGCGAAGACGGCCTGGTTGACTTTGGCGAAGAAGTCGCGGGTTTCGGGGGGGAGGGAGTTGGGGTTGGGCATGGGGGCTCCGAACTGTTCGGTTGGAAGAATATCGATCAATTGATGT
>CAYFVR010000181.1:0-3209 GCA_964346545.1 uncultured Desulfobacterales bacterium
ACGTTGGCGAAGCTGGCCGGGTCGCGGCCGTCCAGGAAGTACCGGTTGTTGAGTTCCAGCGCGGCGTGGAAGGCGTGGTCGGGGGTGTTCCGCCATTCCAGAATTTTTTTGCCCCAGTACATCCGCATGTAGTTATGCATGAAGCCGGTGAACTTCATTTCCCGCATGGCGGCGTTCCAGTAGGGATCGTGGGTTTCGGCCTCGGCCAGCTCCGCCACGGTATAATGGTATTCCCGGGGATCGTCCCGGTGTTCCTGGAGCGTCTTCCGCGCCCAGTTGGGCAGGGCGGTGAACCGGTCGTAGTCCGGCGTTTGCAGCGCGTAATTGGCGGAAAGTTCCCGGCGGACGATCAGCTCTTCCAGGTAGCTGTCCACCGCTTCCGGAAGATCGTCCCGAAGGACCCGGGCCTTTCGCGCCAGCCAGACGGGGGAAATCTGGCCGAAATGGAGATGGGGACTCATGTGGGAGACGTCGTCGGTCTGGGGCTGATTGCGATTTTCCACGTACCGGGCGAAGCGATTTTCCAGAAAATCCTTGAACCGGCGCTTGGCCTCCACGGTTCCGCCCCGAAAAAATGGGGAGACCGGCCCGATCTCCCGGTCCACGTCGATCTCATCCAGTACGGCATCCAGGTCCCAGTCCGGTCCGCCGGGCAATTCCAGGTCGCTCCCGTCGATCCTTGGCGCGGTTTCCTCGGAATCGACAAGGAACCGGTCCACATGGCGATTCACCCGGGGCCGGAAGGTGCGGGCGGCGTATTCGGCCTTGTCGGACGCCAGGCGGGAGGGCACGATCAGGTCGGCTTCCACTTCCGCCACCGGGCCGTCGAACCTCTCCGCCACGATCCGCCGCCAGTCCCGCTGATGGGAAAGATAGCCCACGTCGCAGACCACCGCCGCCGCGTCGGTCGCCGCCGCCAGCGCCACCTCCGGCGGATGGCCGCGTCGAACGGCGAATCGGATTCCCCGATCCGCCAAAGCGGCGGCCACGTCCCGCAAGCCCTCCACCATAAAGGTGTAGTGGCGCAGATTGGCTTCGGGGTAATCGTCGGTGAGACCGAACACCACGGCAAGGGGGAGGCCCCGGCGGTCGGCCTCCGAGATGGCGAATTGAAGCGCCGGATTGTCCTCGACCCGTTGGCTCTGCTGCATCCAGTGGAGCACGTATCGGCCGGTTCGTTCCGGCCCTTTTTTTCGCACCCGAATCCGAGCCTCGTCCATCTCGCTCATTGGCTTCCCTTCCAAACAAAAAGAGCGACCGAATTCGGTCGCTCTTTCCGTTCAAAACACAGTTTTATTTACATGAATTTCCGGTTCAACATCCGGAAGTCCCTCATCATCCCGGAACGGAGTAGGGAGCGGCCTTGCCGATTTCCTCCAGGGTTTCGTTGTACTTGTCCCGCATGTTGACATGGGCGTCTTCGATGTCTTTCTTCATGGGACTCCAATCCGAAGGACATTCGGCCTTAAGCTGTTCGATCCGCTCTTCCATCTCGGTCAGCGCGATCTTCAAATCGCCAACGGCGCCGAGCATGTGCTCCTTTTCCTTGCTACCCATTTTGTCGATTCGCTCGTTCATGTCGTAAAGCTTGGCCTTCCACGCCGTCATCTCCTGCTCCATGCCTTTGCAGAAATCCTTGACGTCCATGGGACACTCCTTTCCGATCCGAAATCGGTTGCGGTGACCGTTTTTTTTCGCCGAATCTCAAAATCCGGTTAAAAAACGGGATTTAAATGCAATGCCGTTCATTTAGCGGAAAAATGGTAGGGGCGTATATTATGCGCCCTGGGGCAATCCGGCACGATTGTCCATTTGCAATCCCAAAGCGAACGGCCTTGGATTTAAATGATGAAACCAGGATGTAAATGAGAGTTAATTCCAAAAACGTTGAGGGTAATCTATGGCTTGTTCCGCTTGTGTCAAGTGAATTTTTCATGTCATGGGTCCCTTTTTTTGGGGAGGGTCGCCCCCCGGCGACGCCTTTTAAAAAATGGCGGGAAAGCGCGGGTGCGGTCTTCCGAAAAAAGGCAAGTGTCGGAATGGATTTGTGGCCGGTCCGCATCGGCATCGGATCGGAGGGCTGGAAAAGACGGCGAACCTCATCCCGGTTTGGTTTCGTTGACTTTTCCCGCACTTCTCCGTATGATCCCGCAGTGAAAACGAGGCGATAAAAAAGGAGATATCTTTCCAATGAGCACGGCACCGGTGCTGGTCGTTGGCGCGACCGGATATGTGGGCGGACGGCTGGTCCCTCTTCTTCTGGCTTCGGGATATCGCGTCCGGGCCGCGGCGCGGTCGGTGGGCAAGCTGGCCGCCCGGGGCTGGAGCGATCATCCCGGCGTCGAGCTTGTGGCGGCCGACGTGATGGACCCCGAGGCCCTTCGCCGGGCCGCCGAGGGCTGTCGGGCCGCCGTCTATCTGGTCCACTCCATGACCTCCTCGGGCGAAAAGTTCGTGGACGCCGATCGAATTGCGGCCCGCAACATGGCCGCCGTCGCCGCGGCCGAGGGGCTGGACCGGATCATCTATCTGGGCGGTCTGGGCGAATCGGGCGGCGGGGAGCTGAGTCCGCATCTGGCCTCCCGGCGGGAAGTGGGCGAAATTCTCAAGGCCGGTCCCGTGCCGACCACCGTGTTGCGGGCCGGGGCCATTCTCGGCACGGGCAGCGCCGCCTTCGAAATCTTGCGCTATTCCGTGGATCGGTTCCCGGTGATGCTGGCCCCGCGCTGGGTGCGCACCCGCAATCAGCCCATCGCGATCCGGAACGTGCTGAATTACCTCCGGGGCTGCCTGGAGGGCGACGCCGTGCGGGGCGGGACCTTCGACATCGGCGGGCCGGACGTGCTCACCTACCGGCGACTGGCCGAAATCTACGCCGAAGAGGCCGGGCTCCCCCGCCGGGTCATCATCCCCGTTCCCTTCGTATCGCCCGCCATCGGCGCCTGGCTCATCCACATGCTGACGCCGGTCCCCGCCGGCTACGCCCGGCCCCTGGTGGAGGGCATCCGCAACGAGGCGGTCTGCAACGAACATTCCATCCGCGATCTTGTTCCCCAGGAGTTGTCCGCCCCCAGAGATGCCATTCGGATGGCGCTTCGGGGCGACGCCGACGCGGACGGGGAAACCTGCTGGTCCGACGCCGGCTGTCTGCTGCCGCCGGAATGGGCCTATTGCGGCGACGCGGAATACACCGGCGGCACCGTGCTGGA
>CAYFVR010000181.1:3309-9819 GCA_964346545.1 uncultured Desulfobacterales bacterium
TATTTCGCCCAGCCGCTGTGGCGCATCCGGGGATGGATGGACCGGATCGCCGGCGGCCCGGGGTTGGCCCGGGGACGGCGCGATCCGGTGAATCTCCAGGTCGGCGACGCCCTGGATTTCTGGCGGGTGCTGGCGGTGGAGCCGCCCCGGCGGCTTCATCTGCTTTCGGAAATGCGGGCCCCCGGCGACGCGGTGTTCGAAATCGACCTGGAACCGGCGGCCGACGGCGGGACGGAACTCCAGCTCCGCTCCCGGTTCGAGCCCAAGGGGCTGGCCGGGCTGGCCTATTGGTACGGTCTGTTTCCGATCCATCAGGCGGTTTTCCGGGGGATGTTGACCGCCATGGCGAAGCGGGCCGGCTGCCGCGCGCGCTCCGGCCCCGAGCGGTTCACCCCGGCCATCCCGGATGCCTGCCCGCCGCCCTGGCGGTGGTGAGGGGCGGCGGAATCGCGAATCCACCGGGGGCAAATCCAACGGATCGGTTTTTCCCTCCCTTCCTGGAATTGAGGCGAAAGCGGCGTTGGTTCCGTGCGGAGCCGATTTTTTCACGTTTGGATCGATCAGGGCGTTGGAGCGAGCCGTTTCCGGCGCCGCGGCGAAAGAGGAGAAGATGAGCGAAGCCGAAAGCCAAAGCGAAATTAAATTGAAGCTGGGCGTCAGCACCTGCCTGCTGGGCGAAAATGTCCGTTTCGACGGCGGCCACAAGCTGGACCGGTTCATTCGGGATACCTTGGGGCGCTACGTGGAATTCGTTCCGGTCTGCCCCGAGGTGGAAACCGGGATGGGCATTCCCCGGGAGGCGCTTCGGCTGGTGGGCGATCCAAACGCGCCCCGGCTGGTGACCAACAAGACCGGCGTGGACTGGACCGACCGGATGATCGAGTGGGCGAAAGAGCGGGTGAGGGCGCTGGAAAAAGAGGACCTTTGCGGCTTCGTCTTCAAAAGCAATTCCCCCAGCAGCGGGATGGAACGGGTTCGGGTCTACACCGAGAAGGGCATGCCCCACAAGGTCGGCGTCGGGATTTTCGCGCGGGTTTTTATGGATCACTTCCCGTTGCTGCCGGTGGAAGAAGACGGCCGTCTCAACGACGCCAAGTTGCGGGAAACCTTCATCGAAAGCATCTTCGTCTACAAGCATTTGCGGGAACTGATGGCCAAGCCGCCCAGCCGGGGGGCGCTGGTGGATTTTCACACCCGCCATAAACTGCTGCTGATGGCCCACAGCCCCACGCATTACAAGGAAATGGGCAAACTGGTGGCGGACGCGCCCGACCCGCTTTCGGAAACCTACGAGACCTATCGGCGCCTGTTGAGCGAGGCGCTTCAGCTCAAAACGACTTCCCGCAAGCAGCTCAACGTGCTGCAACACGTCATGGGCTATTTCAAAAAGCAGCTTTCCGCCGACGAAAAACAGGAATTGCTCGAAATTTTCGAGAACTATCGCCAGGGTCACGTGCCGCTGATCGTTCCCATCACGCTGCTCAACCACTTCGTGCGCAAGTACGATCAGCCCTACCTGAAGCAGCAGTACTACATGAATCCCCACCCCATCGACCTGCACCTGCGCAACCATGTCTGACGCCGACCGCGACCGCGGATACTGGGAATCGACCCTGCGCGCGCTGTTCGCCGGGCAGAAGTTGGCCGTTTTGGCCACCGACGACGGCGATTCGCCCTACACCAGCCTGGTGGCCTTTTTCGCCGGCGACGATCTGGGCCGTCTGCTGTTCGCCACGGCCCGGTCCACTCGCAAATACGCCAACATCGCCGGGAATTCCAACGTCTCCCTGCTGATGGACAACCGGGCCAACGCCCCGGCCGATTTTCGGGACGCCATCGCCGTGACCGCCCTGGGCCGGGCCGCGGAGGTGGGGGATGGCGAGCGGGAGGCGTTGCTGCCCCCTTATTTGGCCAAACATCCCCACCTGGCGGAATTCGTCGGCGCGCCCTCCTGCGCCCTGATGCGCGTCTCGGTTCTCCGCTATCTCATCGTCAGCCGATTTCAGGACGTGACCGAGCTTCGGATGGCCCCGTGAAGCCGCCCGCCGGGGTGCCGGCTTACGGTCAAGACCGTTCATTTCGGGCAAAAAATGTAGGGGCGTATCGCATACGCCCTGGGTCGATCCGGCACGATTGCCCATGTGAACATCCCAAAGGGAAAGGCATTGGGATTACGGGATTCCCGTCGAAGTGACTTCCTCTTGGAATCGGAGCACCCGATGAGTCGAATCGTCGCCCCGGATCGGCTGACGCCCGAAGATCGCCCCCGCTTCGGCGGAAAGTCGGTGGCCCTGCCCTGCGTCACCGGCGTCCCCGCCGTCACCCGCCGCGTCCGCACCGGCGATTTCCTCACCGTGGACGGCTACCTGGGCATCGTGACGCGGCACGATTCGGGGGAAAGAAGTCGTTCGGAGCGGCTTCCCGAACGGTGACCGTTTTTTGTCGCGGTATTCCGCGCCCATCCGCCAATCACCGAGGTTTTCCCGAGGCGTTCGATCCGCCCGCCCAACGGTTTCGTTTTGATTTTCCCTCCAGTCGAAATCTTCCCATGGGTTTCATCCATGGCCGTCGCCCCCAATATCGACGATCTCAATTTGACCTTTTTATCTTTCAACCCATATCTTCCCCACATCTTTTCAAGTTTCAAATTGATCCCGAGAGCAACCCTATCCTGTTTTCATGACTGAACCCTTGATGCCGCTCTTTGGGCGTTTCCGGAAAAACAAACCTGGAAAGGATGAGATGGATACCGGATCGGTACATGGCGGGGAATCCTTGGGAGGGCTGGATTCCGACTTTTCCTTCAGCCGGCTCCCGGCCGGGAGCCCTTCGGAAGCGGAATCGGCCCTGATCCGCGACATCCGCGCACGGGCCGAAAACTTGTTCAGCACGTCCCAGTATCACTGCGCCGAAGCGGTTCTCGTGGCGCTCAATCGGGGATTCCGGGCCGGTCTCTCGGAGCATCATGCGGTGGCGCTGGCCTCCGGCCTGCCGGTGGGCGTGGGCGGATCGGGCTGCATGTGCGGGGCCTTGAGCGGCGCGATTTTGGCGATGGGGCTGTTGCTGGGCGGGGATCATCCCCACCGCAACCGGGCCGCCGTTCGGCGGGCCTCGGCGATTCTTCACGATCGGTTCAAGGCCGCCCACGGTTCCACCTGCTGCCGGGTGCTGACCCGCAAGGCCGAAAAAGCCGGGCTCGCCCGCTTCAACCGTTGCGCCGCCTTCACCGGCGACGGCGCGGAAATCGCCGCCCGGCTGGCGCTGGAGCGCCGTCCCGAATTGCTGAAACAGGCCGATTCAACCTACCTGGGCCGCCGGAATTCCCGACTGAGCGGGCTTCTGTTGCGGGTGAGCCGGTTGTTGCGGTAAATTTCCACCTTCCATTATTCCCGGCTGCGGATTATATTGTTGGTGAATGGAGCGTTTTTCATGGGAGCGAAATTGAGCTATGATCCGGAGAAAGCCGACGCCAATTGGGCAAAGCATGGCGTTTCTTTCGAGGAGGCAGGGACGATATTTGACGATCCGCTCTTCGTTGATTTCTTCGACCCCGACCACTCCGACGATGAACAACGGTTTGTTGCCATCGGCCAATCGTCTCGGAATCGTCTGCTCCTTGTCTCCTATTCGGAATGGGCGAATTCGATTCGAATCATTAGCGCACGGACGGGAGGCGACACGTCGGGAACGTAAACTTTTTGAGGAAGGACAAGGCTGAAATGGAAAACCATGTGGATGAATTGCGGCCGGAATATGATTTGAAGTCCCTACGGATTCGGAAAGTCGGGCCGGGCCGGAAGGCCTTTGCTGGGGAACCTGTTGTTCGCTTGGAACCGGACGTTGCCGAAATGTTTCCGAATTCGGAATCGGTGAATGAAGCCTTGCGCTTTTTGATTCGTGCCACCAGAAGCAATGACGCAAGAACGCCAATTCCAACATCCTAACATTTCTCTTTGCCCGCTATGTGGCGGTGAGGCTGTGGAGGGTTTCCACGCCGATCCACGTCGCTCCTACCTTCGTTGTTCCACTTGCTTTTTGGTCTTCGTCCCCGAATGCTTCCACCTCGATCCCGCCGCCGAAAAAGCGGAATACGACCGCCATGAAAACCGGCCGGACGATCCCGGGTACCGCCGGTTTCTGTCGCGGTTGACCGAACCCCTTCTGGAGCGAATCGGCGCCGGCAAGACCGGTCTGGATTTCGGCTGCGGCCCGGGTCCGGCAATTCCCGCCATGCTGGCCGAACACGGCCACGTCGTGGAGCGGTACGATCCCTTCTATTTCGACGATCCCGCCGTTTTCGCCAAAACCTACGATTTCATTTGCGCCACCGAGGTGGTGGAGCATTTGCGAAACCCCGGCCGGGAGTTGGAACGGCTGTTTTCCCTGCTCAAGCCCGGCGGCTGGTTGGGCGTCATGACCAAAATGGTGATCGGCCCGGAAGCGTTCCGAAGCTGGCACTACATCCGGGACTTGACGCACATCTCCTTCTTCAGCCGGGAGACCTTTGAATTCTCGGCTGGGCGCTTTGGGGCGAAGTTGGAATATTTGGGAAAGGATGTGGCGTTGATGCGGAAAGAAGGGCGGGGCGACTGAATTCAAAAACAGGCGGCCCGATCGGTTCCCTCCGACCGGGCCGCCATGCTCCATCCGCTTCGTTCAGATTTCCCCCGCCTTCGCCTTTTCCAACACCCCTTCCACTTCGCCCCGGATTTCCGCCAGCCTCGGTTCCGTCAGCGCCTCGAAGCGCAACACCAGGGCCGGCTGGGTGTTGGAGGCGCGGACCAGGCCCCAGCCGTCGGGATAGCGGACGCGGACGCCGTCGATGTCGATGACGTCGTGTTTTTGGCGGAAGTAATCCGTCACCCGCCTCACGATGTCGAATTTCTTCTCGTCGGGGCAGTCCACCCGGATTTCCGGCGTGGTGAAGGTCACCGGCACGTCGGCCAGCAGCTCGGAAATCCGTTTGCCCGTTTTGGACAGAATTTCCAGCAGCCGGCAGGCGGCGTAGGAGGCGTCGTCGTACCCCAGATAGCGGTCCTCGAAGAACATGTGGCCGCTCATTTCGCCCGCCAGGGCCGCGTTTTCCTCCCGCATTTTCTTCTTGATGAGCGAATGGCCGGTCTTCCACATCACGGCCCGGCCGCCGTGGGCCTCGATGTCGTCGTACATCACCTTGGAGCATTTCACCTCCGAGATGAACGTGGCCCCCGGCTTCCGCGCCAAAATTTCCCGTGCGAACAGAATCATCAGCCGGTCGCCGTAGATCACCCGGCCCTGCTCGTCCACCACGCCGATGCGGTCGCCGTCGCCGTCGAAGCCGATGCCCACGTCCAATTTTTTTTCCTTCACCAGGGCGATCAGATCTTCCAAGTTTTTCATCACCGTGGGGTCGGCCTCGTGGTTGGGAAAGCGGCCGTCCATGTCGCAGTACAGGTCGTGCACCTCGCAGCCCAGCCGCTTCAGCAGCGGAACGGCCACCACGCCGGCGGTGCCGTTTCCGGCGTCGATGCCCACCCGCAGCGGCCGGGGCAGTTCCACCCGGCCGACGATTTCGTCCAGATAGGCCGCCATCACGTCGGTTTTCGTCGAGACGCCTTCGCCGTCGGTGAACGCCGCGGTTTCCACCAGCTTCCGAATCCGCTGAATTTCGGCGCCGTGAACCGAATCCAGCCCCCGGCAGATTTTGAAACCGTTGTATTCCGGCGGATTGTGGCTGGCGGTGATTTGAACGCCGCCTTCCAATTTCAGATGATGGATGGCGAAATAGAGGTTGGGCGTGGGACAGACGCCGACGTCGGTCACTTCGCAGCCGCACGCGGTGAGGCCCCGGATGATTTGGGCGGCGTAGGCGTCCGACGTGACCCGACAGTCCCGGCCCACGGCGAGGCGGGTCGCCCCCTGGGAGCGGAGCAACGTGCCGATGCCCCGGCCCAAAAGGAAAACTTCTTCCTCGGTGATGTCCGATCCGGCGATGCCGCGAATGTCGTATTCCCGAAAAATGGATGGATTCATGACGTTCTCCCGGTGAAAAGGTGCTGGAATGGTTTTTTTATCGTGGATCAAAAGAATGGTCGAAAGGAAATGGCCGACATGATGGTCAACATCAAACATCCGGGGTATGGACCCGGATCATGGGATTGGATCATGGGATTGGATCAGCCGTTGGAAGGCCGTTCCGTGAACGAGTGATTGCCCGAATTTGAAAAGATTTCCGCGCCGACCGGAGAGTCCGCTCCTCGATGGTGAGCGGACTGAAACGAACTACATCAGGCTGATGGCCAGCGTGACCGCTCCCAGAATCCAGCAGTAGGGCGCGAACAGAGGCATTCGGTTTTTATTGACGATATAGACCAGAAACGCCAGCGCCGCGTACCCGACCAGCGCGGCGGTGAGCGTTCCCGCCAAAATCACGCCCACGTCCGGCGTATACCCGCCCAGATCGGTCAGGCTCAACACCTGGGCGCCCAGGATGGCCGGGATGGACAGCAGAAACGAATAGCGGGCCGCCGT
>CAYFVR010000182.1:0-9759 GCA_964346545.1 uncultured Desulfobacterales bacterium
TGAACTCGCGCCCTTTGGTGGGGACCTGATTCGGATCGCCGTCCCAGACCAGCAGCCGTTTTTCGAATCGCCGCACCTCCTGCACAACGGGCAGTTTCAGGTGCAGCCCGGCCTCGGTCACCGGTTCCCCGACGGGCCGGCCAAACTGGACCACAATGGCCTGTTGGCCCTCCTCCAAGGTGTACAGGCCGCCGTACAGCAAGATGCCGATCGCCAGCGCCAGGGCGACAATCCCCGTTTTCAACGTGACATTCATTTTTCCCCTCCTTCCGCGGAAGGCCCCGGTTGGGCGCCGGACGCCATCGATATCCAGGGCACCATGGCCTTCTGATCCCGATCCACGATGTAAAGCCCCTTCATGTCGGCCAGCAAACCCGTCATGGCCTCCAGGTAGAGCCGCCGGCGCGTGACTTGGGGGGCGCCCTGGTATTGGGCCAAAATGGCCTCGAAGCGGGTCGCTTCGCCTTCGGCCCGGTTGACGCGCTCCAGGGCGTAGCCTTCGGCCTCGCTGATGCTCTGCGCCGCCACGCCCCGGGCCTTGGGGATCTCCCGGTTGGCCCGCTCCTGGGCCTTGTTGATCGTCCGCTCCTTGTCTTGGCGCGATTCGTTGACTTCGTTGAAGGCGGGCTTCACCGTATCCGGCGGGGTCACGTCCTGAAGCTCCACGGTCACCAGGCGCACGCCGGAATCATAGGAAGAAAGGATTTTCTGGATTTCGGTTTTCGCTTCGCTGGCCACCGCCACGCGGCCGGTGGTCAGCACGTCGCTGCCCAGGCGGTTGCCCACCGCCCGGCGCATGACCGCCTCGGCGGTGTCCCGGATGGTTTTCGATGCGTCCCGAACCTGAAACAGGTAGCGGATCGGGTCTTCGATGCGGTACTGGATGATCCACTGCACATCGATCACGTTCAAATCTCCGGTCAGCATCAACGATTCGTCCTTGTAGGCGCCGCTCGGATCGTAGCGCGTTTTTTGGCCGGGCACCGCGGCCACCGTCCGGAAGCCGAACTCCTCCTTCAGCACCCGGGCCGTGGGGAGCAGACGAACCGTTTCGACGCCGAAGGGGAGCTTGAAATGAAGACCCGGGCCGGCCGTGCGGGCCACCTTTCCGAAACGCTGCACAATCCCCGTCTCCTCCGGCTGGACGGTGAACCAGGCCGTCCAGAAGATGATCGCCACAACGAGGGCGATGATCAGAGCCGGACCGCCTTTGAAGCCTTTCATCTGCCGCCGGAGGTTCTCCAGAACGTCTTCCAGCGCCGGCGTCGATCCCCCGGGGGGGCGATTCCATTCAACCATAATCTGTCTCCTGATTCATGACTCGACCGTTTGAATCGATGCGGGTTGTTTCATGGCCATTCGGGAGGGTTTCCATCGCCCGAAGGCGTTGGCCCGCGCCGGGAAAATCGGCGGGAAGTGCGCCTTCTTTTCGATGAAAGGCGGCGCGTGGGGAAAAGACCCAAACGTATCGGGAAACTTGGGGTAAACAAGCAGAGCGTTTATGTGACAAGCCTCCTTTGTCCGTCGGGAAAAGGTCTCATGGGTTCTTTTTTTTGTTCCGTTCCCGGAGGGAATGAACGGCCTCCATTCCCTCGGAATGGGAAACCGTGAAAATCTGAATATCCAGGGGTTCGCATAAAAGCCCTTTGGTCCCCAGCAAAACGCTGAACGGATGAGACGCGATATGCCGATCCAGCGCTTCGCGGGTTTCCCACTCCCCCGTCAGGCACAAACGGTTCTCGTCTTCGATGTCGCAAAAAACGCCGAAACGCAGGCAACCCGGCCTCCTTGCCGTCGGCTCGATCATGGGCAGAAGGGTTTGCGTGATTTCCAGTCGCTTTTCCGGGATGACGTTCATGACGATTCTAAAGACGATCATCGCGGCAACCTCCGTCCCGCGCCGCGCGTCCCAACCGCCAAACCGTTCTTCCGGAATTCCACCAACAATCCGTTCATTTTCATGGCTCGCTCTCCTGTTCCCGCGAACGGGCGAACGCGTCGCGCGGCTGAATGCCATCCCCGGAAAAGAGAATCGGGGATTTGGGTACGCCATTTGTAGTTGCAAAGTCCACGCCGGATGTCGCTACCGATTTTTTTTCCGTCGCATCCTGCCGAATTCCGGGGAAAACCGGCATGGAGAACCCTCGCGGGTCCGGAATGCTTTTCCGCGGATGCCGAGGTCATATTCAACCATTGGTCATATATGATCTTTTCGAAGGCGTTCCGATGGGGGATGGGAGCGGCCGCAACGGTTGCCGAGCCCAAACGCAAAGAGGCCCGGAAAACCGTTTCGGCTTTCCGGGCCTCTTTGCCCTCGGAGGACGGCGGCGGGGGCGGAACGGGCCGGCCCGGCCCGATCCGATCCGATCCGGCCCGACCCTTCCAAAATTGCTCGATGGTGCGGGGTCTCGTCCCGCCTTTGGATGTTCCTTTTCCCGGGTCGTCTAAAACCCGTGCTCCTTCCGGCTGCGTTGCTCGATGCGCTGCTCGTCGCGTTTCCGGATGGACTCCCGCTTGTCGTACTTGCGCTTGCCCTTGGCCAGGGCCAGGGTGATCTTGGCCTTGCCGTCCCGAAAATAGATGTCCAGCGGAATCAACGAAAAGCCCTGCTCGTTCACCTTGCCGATGAGCTGCTTGATCTCGTGGTTGTGCAGCAGCAGCTTTCGGGGCCGCTGGGCCTCGTGATTGTCGTAATGGGCGTGGGTGTAGGGGCCGATGTGCATCTGATAGACGAACACCTCCCCGTTTTTGATCCGGGCGTGGGCGTCCTTCAAATGGGCGCGGCCTTCCCGCAGGGCCTTCACCTCGGTTCCTTTGAGAACCAGGCCGGCCTCCATTTTGTCTTCGATGAAATAATTGTGGCGAGCTTTTCGATTGTCCGCCACGAGTTTTCGATGGGATTTGGCCAAGAATTCCGCTTTCCGCTTCAGGCGTTCAGGTTTGGCGCGTCGTCGAGGATGTGGCCGAATCGTTCCCGCAGCAGCGCCTGGATTTGATCCTGCCGCCCCATTCCCCGAATTTCTTCCAAAAACGGCGGCAGCTCGGCCACCCTCAGATTTCGAATGGCGTTTTTGACGGCGGGAATCGATTGGGGATTCATGCTCAATTCATTCAGCCCCAGCCCGATCAGGATGGGCAGGTGCAACGGATCGCCCGCCATCTCGCCGCACATGTGGACGTCGATACCCTGGCTCCGCCCCACCTCGGTCACGTGCCGGATCATCCGGAGGATGGCCGGATGCAGCGGATGATACAGATGGGAGACGTACCGGTTGCCCCGATCGATGGCCAGGACGTACTGAATCAGATCGTTGGTGCCGATGCTGAAAAAATCGACCTCTTCCGCCAGCACGTCGGCCATAACGACCGCCGAGGGCACCTCGATCATGATGCCCACCTCGATGTCGGCCCGGAAGCGCCGCTTTTCCGCGTCCAGCGACGCGGCCGCCTCCCGCAGCAGGGCCTTGGCCTGGACCACCTCGTCCAGGCTGGAGATCATGGGGAACATGATTCGCACCGTGCCGTGGGCCGCGGCCCGCAGGATGGCCCGAAGCTGGGTGCGAAAGACGTCCGGCCGGGTGAGGCAGTAGCGGATGGCCCGCAGCCCCAGGGCCGGGTTCGCCTCGAAGGTGTCGCAGGCGTAGGGGGCGGCCTTGTCGCCGTTGATGTCCAGCGTCCGGATGGTCACGGGACAAGGGGCCATCACCTCCACCACGTCCCGGTATTTGTCGAACAGCTCGTCCTCGGTGGGAAAGCCGGAACGGCCCATGTACTGAAACTCGGTTCGGTACAGGCCGATGCCGTTGCCGCCGTGGTCCCGCACCGAAACCACCTCCTCGGGCAGCTCGATATTGCCCATGATCTGGATGGAAACGCCGTCCAGCGACTGGGCCGGGAGCTGGCTGACCCGCCGGATGCGCTTGCGGTGCGCCTCGTAGCGGCTGCTCCGCTCCTCGTATTCCACCAGGGTTTGCTCGGTGGGGTTCACGATCAGCGTGCCGGCGCTGCCGTCCAGCACGATCAGGTCGTCGGTGCGGATCAGGTTGGTGACGTTTTGCAGCCCCAGCACCGCCGGAATTTCCAGGGTCCGGGCGATGATGCCGGTGTGGGAGGCCACGCCGCCGGCGGCGGTGACGAAGCCCTTGATCCGCTCCAGCTGAATCTGGCTGGTCTGGGCCGGCGAAAGATCGGTGGCCACCAGAATCACCCGCTTGTCGATGGCGCGGATGTTCACCGGCTCCTTGCCCACCAGGTTGCGCATGATCCGGTCGGAGACGTGAACGATGTCGGCGGAGCGCTCCCGGAAATAGGGGTCCTCCATGTTCTGGAAGACCCGCTTGAGTTCCGAAACCACCTTTTTCAGCGCCCATTCGGCGTTGACCCGCTCTTGTTCGATGACCGCCATGGTCTTGTCGAACAGCGCCTTGTCCTTGAGCAGAAGGATATGGGTTTCCAGGATGGCCGCGTGCTGCCGGAATTCCGGAGCGATGTCGGCGATGATGGCCGACAGCTCCGCCGTGGCCGCCTCCGCGGCGTTCCGGAACCGCTCCCGCTCCGCCGCCGCGCCGGCCTCGCCGACGAAATACTGCTTGACGACGTTGACCCCTTCCCGGTCCACCAGGTAGGCCTTGCCGATGCAGATGCCGGGGGCGGCGCCGATCCCCTTGAGGACCCTCTCCCGCCCGTCGCGGTCGGTCATGCCGATTCTCCGAATCCGTCTTCAACCAGGGCGGCGATCTCCTCCAGGACGGGCAGATCCGCCTCGTCCTCCACCCGGACGCGGATGGCCGTGTCCCGGGCGCAGGCCAAGGTCAGCATGTCGATGATGCTGCGGGCGTCCACCATGTCGTCCCCGCGTTCAATCCAGACCGGCGCGGCGGCCCGCTGGGCGATTTCGGCAATTTTGGCGGCCGACCGGGCGTGCAGGCCCAGCTCGTTGGTGATCACCAGTTCTCGGGATAAATGTTCCAGGGTGTCCCTCCCGGGGCCGAATCGGTTGCGGTCATGGAGCATACCCAAAAATTACGAATTTCTATCAGCGAAACGATTCCTTGTCAAATCATCGAACGGCCGCACCTCTTCCTTCAGCATGCAGCAGGCCACCCGATATTCCGGGGTTCCGTCGGGGCCGTAACGCAGGTTGGCCGGCTGGATCAGCCGATTCATGACGCAACCCTCGGGAATGGAAAGTTGGAACAGGTCCGACTCGTTCACCGGCGGACGGCGGACCAGCCGGTCGTCCACGAAGGCCATTTCGTGAAGCGGAAAATCCTCGCACAGCGGACAGCGGTACACCCGGCCGTTGGGAAAGATGAAATAGTTGTCGGCCCGGACCCCCGCGCAGTCGAAGTGCGCCTCGGCTTCCAGAAACACCTTGGGGTAGATCGTGAAAATCCCCCGCGCCGCCGCCGCCTCGGCCGCGGCCGGCACCGCCGAAAGCCAATCGGCGCGGGACACCGACAGGTCGCCCCCGGCCCCGGCGGAATTGCCCCGCAACCCGATCACCTGGATGAAAAAGCGTCCCACGCCCAGCTCGGCCAGCAGCGCCGGCATCCGTTCCAGCTCGCCCAGGTTTTGGGCGCTGACGGTGTAAATCAGGCTGGTCTCGAAACCCCGTTCCCGGGCGGCCCGGATGCCCGCCGTCACCGTTTCGAAAACGCCCTCGCCGCGGATGGCGTCGTTGGTGGCCGGGGTGGCCCCGTCCAGGCTGAAGCTGAACACGTCCACCTCCGCCGGGGTCGCCCGATCCAGGATGTCGTGGAACAGGTATCCGTTGGTGTCCACCGTCACCGACCGGAAGCCGATCTCCCGGGCCGCCCGCGCCGCTTCGGCCAGCCCCGGATGAAGGGTCGGCTCCCCGCCCAGCAGAATCAGGTTGGCCCGCTCCGCCCGGTCGGCGAAGGCCGACAGCCAGGCTTTAATGGTCGGGAGCGGAACCATGCCTTCCCCGTGCTGGGCCGGATTGATGTAGCAGTGGCGGCAACGCAGGTTGCAGCCGGTCAGAATGTGGAAAAAGACGTTGGTGGCGTCCCGGGAAAAGGCCACCGTCCCGGAGCGGGCCATGGCCTAGTCCAGCTCCATGCAGCTCTTGGACAACTGCGCGTCGAATTCCACCGGGTAGCAGCCGTCGAAGCAGGCCCGGCAGAACTGCCGTTCGGGCTGCTCCACGCCGGTGGCGTCCAGCAGGCCCCGCAGGCTCAGGTAGTGGAGGCTGTCCAGACCCAGATAGTCGCTCAACTCCTGCACCGAGTGGCTGGCGGCGATCAGCTCCCCCTTGGTGGAAAAATCGATGCCGTAGTGGCAGGGAAACCGATGGGGCGGCCCCGACACCCGCATGTGGATGCGCTTGACGCCGATCTCCCGCAGGGCCCGCACCCGGGTGCGCACCGTGGTGCCCCGGATGATGGAATCCTCGATGATGATGATGTCCTTGCCCTTGAGCAGCTCCTTCACCGGGTTCAGCTTCACCCGCACGCTGAAGTCCCGCATGCTCTGGGTGGGCTGGATGAAGGTGCGGCCCACGTAGTGGTTCCGGATCATCCCCATTTCAAACGGAATGCCCGATTCCTCGGAATAACCCAGGGCCGCGTAGGTGCCCGAGTCGGGAAAGGGCATCACCAGGTCGGCCGCCACCGGCGACTCCTTGGCCAGCCGCTTGCCGTGGGCCTTGCGGACCTCGTAAACGTTTCGGCCGTTGATGGTGGAATCGGGCCGGGCGAAGTAGATGAACTCGAAAATGCAGAAATGGCGCGTGTCCGGGCTCGGCGTGCGAATGCTCTTGATGCCGTTCTCGTTGATGATGATGATCTCGCCCGGGTCCACGTCCCGGATAAACTCGGCCTGGACCAGGTCCAGGGCGCAGCTCTCCGAGGCCAGCACGTAGCTGCCGTTCAGCTTCCCCAGACACAGCGGCCGAAAGCCGTGGGGATCGCGGATGCCCACCAGCTCGCCCCGCCCGGTGAGCACCACGAAGGAAAAAGCCCCCTTCAGCCGGGACACCGTGTACTTGAGGGCCTGCTCGAAGCCGTATTTCATGTTGCCCACGAAGTAGTGGAGAAAGACCTCGCTGTCCATCGTCGTCTGGAAGATGGAGCCGGTCTCCTCCAGCTCCCGCTTCAAACCGTGGGCGTTGACCAGGTTGCCGTTGTGGGCCACGGCGTAGGACTTGCCCCGGTGGTGCACCACGAAGGGCTGGGCGTTGGTCAGAATGGAGCTGCCGGTGGTGGAATAGCGGACGTGGCCCACCGCGCTGACGCCGTCCAGCTCTTCGAAATGATAGTTCTTGAACACGTCGGAAACCAGCCCCATGCCCTTGTGGGCCAAAATGCGGGGCGCCCGCGCCACGGCGATGCCGGCGCTTTCCTGCCCCCGGTGCTGCAGGGCGTAGAGACCGAAATAGGTGAGCCGCGCCGCCTCGGGATGTCCGTGGATGCCGAACAGGCCGCAGGCCTCGCGGGGTTTGTCGTCGTCGTGCATGGACCGTTCCTATCGATTGGCCCCGCCGAGGCGGCGCCGATTATCCGGCGGCCATGTCCGCGGCGAAATCCTGGAGGGCGCGGACCCGAAGTCCGGTCTCCTTGAGCGCCGCGATGCCTTGACACATGGCCCGGGCGCCCGCCACGGTGGTGGCGTAGGGCAGCCCGAACTTGAGGGCCGCCCGGCGAATCTGGAAGCCGTCCTGGAACGGCTCGTCGCCCACGCCGGTGTTGACGACGAGCTGAATCTCGCCGTTTTTGATGGCGTCCACCACATGGGGACGCCCGATGGAGACCTTGTTGATCGCCCGGTTTTCCACGCCGTGCTGGTCCAGGAACCGGGCGGTGCCGCTGGTGGCCAATACGGAAAAGCCCATGTCCCGGAACTGGCGGGCCGTCTCCAGCACCGCCGCCTTGTCGCCGTCCTGGACGCTGATGAAGACCGCGCCCTCCAGCGGCATTTTCTGGCCGGCCCCCAGCTGGGACTTGGCGTAGGCCAGGCCGAAGTCGGCGTCGACGCCCATCACCTCGCCGGTGGACTTCATCTCGGGCCCCAGCAGCGTGTCCACGTCGGGGAAGCGGTTGAAGGGCAGCACCGCCTCCTTCACCGAAACGTGGGGCGGGATCACCTCCTCGGTAAATCCCACGTCCGCCAGGGATTCGCCCATCATGACCCGGGTGGCCAGCCGGGCCAGCGGCACGCCGGTGGCCTTGCTGACGAAGGGCACGGTTCGGGAGGCCCGGGGATTCACCTCCAGCACGTAGAGGGTTCCGTCCTTGACGGCGTACTGGACGTTCATCAGCCCCACCACGCCCAGCTCCGCGGCCATGGCCCGGGTGGCGTCGGAAATCTCCGCCAGCAGCGCCGCCGGGGCGTCCTGGGGCGGCAGCACGCAGGCCGAATCGCCGGAGTGGACGCCGGCCGCCTCGATGTGCTCCATGATGCCGCCGATGACGGTGCTTTTCCCGTCGGAGAGGGCGTCCACGTCGAACTCCAGCGCCTCCTCCAGAAACTTGTCGATGAGCACCGGGTGGCCCGGCGAGGCGTCGATGGCCAGCCGGGTGAAGTTTTCCAGCTCCGCCGGATCGAAGACGATCTTCATGGCCCGGCCGCCCAGCACGTAGGAGGGGCGCACGATCACCGGATAGCCGATCTGGGCCGCCACCGCCTTGGCCTCGGCCACCGTTCGCGCCGTGCCGTTGGCCGGCTGGATCAGCCCCAGCTTGTTGAGCATGGCCTGGAAGTGCTTGCGGTCCTCGGCCCGGTCGATGCTCTCGGGCTGGGTGCCCAGGATCGGAACCCCCGCCTCGGCCAGGGGCACCGCCAGGTTCAGCGGCGTCTGGCCGCCGAACTGCACGATGACCCCCTCCGGCTTTTCGGTCTCGATGATGTGGAGCACGTCCTCCCGGGTCAGCGGCTCAAAGTAGAGCTTGTCCGAAGTGTCGTAGTCGGTGGAGACCGTCTCGGGGTTCGAGTTGACCATGATGCTCTCGATCCCCATGTCCCGCAGGGCGAAGCTGGCGTGGACGCAGCAGTAGTCGAACTCGATGCCCTGGCCGATGCGGTTGGGGCCGCCGCCCAGGATCATCACCTTCCGCCGGTCGCCCACCCGGGCCTCGTTCTCCCGCTCGTAGGTGGAGTAATAATAGGGGGTGGCGGCACGGAACTCCGCCGCGCAGGTGTCCACCAGCTTGTAGACCGGCCGGATGTCGGCCGCCTTGCGCTGGGCCTCCACCGCCGTTTCCTCGGTCCCGGTCAGGTGGCCGATCTGCTTGTCGGAAAAGCCCCAGGCCTTGGCCCGGCGCAGGAGATTCAGGTCCGACACCGGCGCGGCCGCGTCGCCCCGGGCGGCGGTGATCTTCCCCTCCATCTCCACCAGCTGGCGCATCTGATGCAGAAACCAGGGGTCGATGCCGGTCCATTCGTAAATGGTCTCCACCGAAAGCCCGCTCATGAGGGCGTGGCGCAGGTAGAAGATCCGGGCCGAGTTGGGCGTCACCAGCTTGGCCTTGATCTCCGCGGCGGTGGGCTGGCGGCCCTCCAGGTCGGGAATGTCCCGGCCGTCGGCGCCGAAGCCGTGGCGGCCGATCTCCAGGGAGCGCAGCGCCTTCTGGAACGACTCCTTGAAGGTGCGGCCGATGGACATGGTCTCCCCCACCGATTTCATGGCGGTGGTCAGCAGGTCCTCGGTCTCCGGGAACTTCTCGAAGGTCCACCGGGGCACCTTCACCACGCAGTAGTCCAGGGTGGGCTCGAAGGAGGCCATGGTCTCGCCGGTGATGT
>CAYFVR010000183.1:0-9748 GCA_964346545.1 uncultured Desulfobacterales bacterium
GGAGGAGATCGCCCGGACCTGTCGGGAGCGGGGCGTGCTCTTTCACACCGACGCCGTCCAGGCGGTGGGCAAAATTCCCATCAACCTCGCGGAGAGCGCCATCGACATGTTGAGCCTTTCCGGCCACAAGCTCCACGCGCCCAAGGGCGTGGGGGCGCTTTACGTACGGAAGGGGACGCCGTTTACCCCCTTTCTCATCGGCGGCCATCAGGAAGGGGGGCGCCGGGCCGGGACCGAGAACGTCGCCTCCATCGTCGGGCTGGGGCGGGCCGCGCAGTTGGCCGCCGAACGGATGAACGACGAAAACACCCGGGTGCGGGACCTGCGGGATCGGCTGGAAAACGGTCTGCTGGAGCGGGTTCCCCAGTCCCGGGTCAACGGCGACCGGGAGGCCCGGCTGCCCAACACCGCCAACATCAGCTTCGACTACGTGGAAGGGGAGGGCATTCTGCTGCTGCTGGACGAGGCGGGGGTCTGCGCCAGCTCCGGCTCGGCCTGCACCACCGGCTCCCTGGAGCCCTCCCACGTGCTCCGGGCCATGGGCGTGCCCCGGGAGGCGGCCCACGGGTCGGTTCGGCTGAGTCTGAGCATCCACAACACCGAGGCGGAGATCGACACGGTGCTGGACACCCTGCCGGGCATCATCGAGCGGCTCCGCCAGATGTCGCCCTTCTGGAAGGACGCCCGGACCGGCTGAATTCCGGAGCGGGAAAGGAAGGCCACCCATGAGCGAATCGGAAGCTCGGAGTTGCAAAACCGATGCCCGGGGGGCGATGGACCACCGGCAAAAACTGCCCGAAATCGTCGAAAACATCATCTCCGGCTGCGAGGCGGACGTCTGTTTTCACCACGTCGCCTTCGAGCCGATTCCCTCCCGGGAAGCGGTCATCGACATCATCGACCGGATGCGGGAACTGCTGTTTCCCGGCTATTTCACGCGGGAGCGGATCGATCCGGTCAACCTGCGCTACAGCATGGGGCGGGCGGTTTCCGTGCTCTTCGACCTCCTGGCGGAACAGATCTGCCGGAGCATCCGCCACGACTGTTTCCGTTACGAACAGAGCTGCCAGCACTGCGAGACCACCGGCCACGACCTGGCGCTGGCGACGATGGAGTCGATCCCGGACATTCAGCGGATCCTGGCCGACGACGTGGCCGCCGCCTTCGACGGCGATCCGGCGGCCAAGAGCCACGACGAGATCATCTTTAGCTATCCCGGCATCTACGCCATCGCGGTCTTTCGGGTGGCCCACCGGTTGCGGGAATTGGGGGTGCCGCTGCTGCCCCGGATCATGACCGAATACGCCCACAGCGTCACCGGCATCGACATCCATCCCGGCGCGGAGGTGGGCCGCCGATTCGTCATCGACCACGGCACCGGCGTGGTCATCGGCGAGACCACCACCATCGGGGACAACGTCCGGATTTACCAGGGCGTGACCCTCGGCGCGCTCTCCCTGCCCGCCGACGCGGGGGAAAAATTGCGGGGGAAAAAGCGGCATCCCACCATCGAGGACGACGTGATCATTTATTCCGGGGCGACGATTCTGGGCGGGGACACGGTCATCGGGGCCCGCTCGGTCATCGGCGGCAACGTCTGGATCACCGAGTCGATTCCCGCCAACACCCGGGTGCTGATGGAGCCGCCCAAACTGGTGTACCGGTAGGGCCGGCTTTCCGCCGGGCAACCAAGCCATTTGCGAAAGGGAGTTTTTTTCATGCGGATTTTCACCAATGCGAAACACACCATCGGCGATACGCCCCTGGTTCGTCTCGGGCGGGTGGCGGAGGGCATCGACGCCGCGGTGCTGGCCAAGCTGGAGTATTTCAATCCCCTGGGCAGCGTGAAGGACCGGCTGGCCGCCGCCATGATCGACGCGGCGGAGGTGGACGGCCACATCGGCCCGGAAACCGTGATCGTGGAGCCCACCAGCGGCAACACCGGCGTGGCGCTGGCCTTCATCTGCGCCGCCAAGGGCTATCCGCTGACGCTGACCATGCCCGAAACCATGAGCGTGGAACGGCGGAAGCTGTTGAAGCATCTGGGCGCCGACCTGGTGCTGACTCCGGGAGACAAGGGGATGAAGGGCGCCATCCAGGCGGCGGAGGATTTTCTTTCCCGGCGCCCGGAAGCCTACATGCCCAACCAGTTCGCCAACCCGGCCAACGCCCGGGTGCATCGGGAAACCACCGCCATGGAAATCTGGCGGGACACCGAAGGCACGGTGGACATCTTCGTGGCCGGCGTGGGCACGGGGGGCACGTTGACCGGCGTTTCCCAGGCCATCCGCAGCCGCAAACCCGGTTTCCAGGCCGTGGCCGTGGAACCGGCCGACTCGCCGGTGCTCTCCGGCGGTTCTCCGGGTCCCCATAAAATCCAAGGCATTGGGGCCGGCTTCGTTCCCGATGTGGTGGATCGCGCCGTGATCGACGAGGTGGTGACGGTCACCAACGAGGAGACCTTCGAAATGGCCCGACGGCTGGCCGCCGAGGAGGGCATCCTTTGCGGCATTTCTTCCGGCGCGGCGGTGGTCGCGGCCCTGCGCGTGGCCGCGCGGGAGGAAAACCGGGGCAAAACCATCGTTACCGTGCTGGCCAGCACCGGAGAGCGGTATCTGAGCACCCCCCTGTTTCTGGACTGACGGACCACCACCGGCCGCCCCCGGGCGGCGCGTTCCGGGAGGTTCCCTTTTGACGCGAAACCTGATCGGCGGACTGGCCGGCGCGGTGCTGGGCGGTCTCTTTTTGGACGGGGAAGGCGTGATTCCCGGTTTGTTGGTGGGAATCCTGTTCGCCGCCGTCCTGGATCTTCGCCGCCGGGTGGGGGAATTGGAACGGCGGCTGGGAATCTCCGCGGAATCGGCGGGCGTCCGTACGCCCGCCGTGGAAACGGAAACGTCGGCTCGCGCTTCCCGCCGTTACCCCCCGGGCTCCCACGGCGCGTCCGAATCCGAGTCTCCCGCCTTCGCCCGGAAACGCGAAGATGGCGTCTCCGGGCCGGCCGTTCCGCCGTCCCCGCCGTCCGAACCCGCCCCACCGGCCTCCGCGGAAATCGTCCCGGAATCTGAAGAGGATTTGGAATGGGAAATTCCCGCGGCCCCCACCGGCGAACCGGTCTCCGTCTCCGACTCGGTTTCCGCGTCTGATTCGGCGTCGGTCTCCGCGTCCGGAACGGCGCCCGGGATCGACCGTTCCGCCGTCCCTCCGATTCCCCCCTCCCCGCCGCCGTCCGAACCGGAAACGCCGCGATGGCAAACCTCCGTTCGGGAGTTTCTGACCGGCGGCAATTTGGTGGTCCGCGCCGGCGTGGTGATTCTGTTTTTCGGCGTCGCCTTTCTGCTGAAATACGCCGCCGAGCAGGGGCTGGTTCCCATCGAATTTCGGCTGGCGGGGGTGGCGCTGGGGGGCATGGCGCTGCTGGGGCTCGGCTGGCGTTTGCGGGAAGGGCGGAAGGGCTACGCCGTCACCCTCCAGGGCGCGGGCGTCGGCGTTTTGTACCTGACGCTGTTCACGGCGGCACGGCTGTACGACCTGATCCCGTTGGGGCTGACCTTCTTCCTGATGGTGGCGTTGGTGGCGCTGTCCGGCGTGCTGGCGGTGCTCCAGGACGCGCTTCCCCTGGCGGTGTTTGGGGCGCTGGGCGGCTTTCTGGCCCCGGTGCTGGCTTCCACCGGCCGGGGCAGCCATGTGGCGCTCTTCACCTACTACACGCTGCTCAACGCCGGGATTCTTCAAGTGGCCTGGTACCGTTCCTGGCGGGTGCTGAATCTCATCGGCTTCTTTTTCACCTTCGGCGTGGGGACCGTTTGGGGGGCGCGATATTACGGCCCGGACCACTACGCCACGGTCCAGCCTTTCCTCCTCCTTTATTTCCTGTTTTACGTCGCCATTTCCGTCCTTTTCGCCCACCGGCTTCCGGTGAAACTCCGGGGCATGGTGGACGGAACGCTGGTTTTCGGCCTGCCCATCGTGGTGTTCGCCTTGCAGGCCCGGCTGGTTTCCCGATTCGAATACGGTCTGGCCTTCAGCGCCTTGGCCATGAGCGGCTTCTACGTGGGTTTGGCGTCGGTCCTTTGGCGGCGAGCCGTGACCGGGATGCGGCTGCTTGCGGAATCCTTTCTGGCGCTGGGCGTGGTCTTCGGCAGTCTGGCCATTCCGCTGGCCCTGGACGGCCGATGGACCGCCGCCGCCTGGGCCATGGAGGGCGCGGCGCTGGTCTGGATCGGCGTCCGGCAGAATCGAGCCTTGGCCCGGAATTTTGGATTGCTGCTCCAGTTTGGGGCGGGTTTTTCCTTTGTCGTGGCCACCGGCGGACGGGGTAGTGGGCTTCCGTTTCTCAACGGCATTTTTCTGGGGGGGCTGGTGGTGAGCCTTGCGGGGCTGTTTTCCTCGGCCTATCTGGAACGGAACGCCGAGACCCTCCGTCGCTGGGAGCGGGGAAGTCATGTTCTGTTTCTAATCTGGGGACTGCTTTGGTGGCTGGCAACCTGGCTCTCGGAGATCGACTGGCGACTGCGGGGCTCGCTCCAGGAGGAACCGGCTTCTTTGACGTTGATTTCCCTGACGGCGCTGGCGCTGGGCGAGCTATGCCGGAGAATTCGCTGGCGAAGCGCCGGGGCGCCCGCCGGAATCTTGCTTCCGGTGCTCCTTCTGTTGGCCGGGGATTTTTGGGGAGATTCCCTTCCCGCCCATCCATTCATCCGCTGGTTTATTCCCGCCTGGGCGATTGCGTTCGGCGTCCATTTTCGATTGCTGTTCCGATTCGAGACGCTTTGGCGGTCGGGTATTGTGCGGCTATGGCACTTGGGCGGGGTGATGCTGGCCGTATTCCTGGCCGCCTGGGAGATTTCCTGGTGGGTCGATCGGTGGGTGGCCGGACCCGCCTGGGATTCCGCCGTTTGGGGTCTGCTCCCCGCGTTGACGGTGTTGGGTCTGTTGGGACCGGCGCGGAACATCCGATGGCCGGTGGCGCGGCAAACCGAAGCCTACCTGGGCATGGCCCCGGCGGCGCTGATCGTTGGGATGTCGGTCTGGTTTTTGGGGGCCTGTCTTCAAGCCGGGAATCCCGATCCGTTGCCATGGATTCCCTTGCTGAACCCGCTGGACTTGGCCCAGGTTTTCGTGCTGGCGGTGTCGGCCATTTGGCTCCGGGCCGCCCGGGAGGCGGGCTATCCTCAAATTTCTCCCGAGGTTTTTCGGGGGCTGGCCTTCGCGGTGGGCTTTGGCCTTTTTCTCTGGCTCAACGCGGTCACCGGACGGGCGGTCCATTTTTGGGCGGAAGTCCGATACGCGGCCGAGCCGCTGTTCGATTCCGACCTGTTCCAGGCGGCGATTTCCATTTTGTGGAGCCTGGTGGCCCTGGGGCTGATGGCCGGGGCGGCCCGGCGGGAAAGCCGATCTGTCTGGATTTCCGGCGGAACGCTGCTGGGGCTGGTGGTGGTCAAACTGTTTTTCGTGGATCTGGCCGGCTCCGGCACGGTGCCCCGGATCATTTCCTTCATCGGCGCGGGGGTGTTGATGCTGGTGATTGGCTTTCTGGCCCCGTTGCCGCCCCGGCGGGAAACCGAAGAAGGCGATCCGGTTGCCCCGGAGTAGCGGTTTCCGTCGCGGGAATTCACCCGGGACGCCGTTCGGGAGTACCGTTTCTCCGTCCCGTCGGAGACTGCGCGAATCTTTTTTTCTTCCATTTCAATCAGCGGAGCGTTTCCTTGAGATTTCCATGGCCGCATTTTCAAAAACCAGAGCGAGGATCGGCCTCCCCCTTTATCTTTGGGGGAACGGACCTTCGCCAATCCCGAGTCCAGGCTTGCGAAACCTCGGGAAGTTTGGACGGCAAGGAGTTCGGTCGTTTTCTCTCCCGGCGAGGGACGCCACTCGGGCTGGGATGGATCGTTCTGGCGTTGCTATTTTTGCTGACGGCGCCGCTTCCGGCCGCCGCCCAGCCCCCGGAACCGGGCGATTTTGCCTACGGACTCCGGCTCCACGTTTCCGGCCAAGACCCCATTTACCGGGTGGCCCTGCCCACGGCGGTGTACCGGGGCGTGACCCGGGCCGACCTGGGGGACCTTCGGGTGTTCAACGCCGCCGGGCGCGCCGTGCCCCATCGGGTTCGGCGCCCGCCCGGGCCGGAATCCGCCGAGGCCGCCCGATCCGTTCCTTTTTTCCCACTGTTCGAGAACGAGGCCGCAGGCGACGGGATGATGCTCCAAATTACCACCGACGCCGAAGGCGCGGTGGTTCGCACTCGGCCCCAGCCTGATTCGGACGGCGATTCCCGGATCGCCGCCTATCTCATCGATCTGGGACCGGAGCCGGAGGAACGGGCGGTTTCGGCGCTGAAATTGGACTGGTCCGGCGGGGCGGAGGGATTCGTGGCGGAGATTTCCGTGGACGCCGGCGACGATTTGAACCGGTGGCGAATGGGAATCGCCGCGGCAACCCTGGCCCGCCTCCAATATGGGGGACACCGGCTGGAGCGGAATACCATTTCATTGCCCCGGCCGCCGGAGCGCTACCTGCGTCTTTCTTGGCCGGCGGAAACCGGAGGCGCGGAACTGGTTTCCGTGCGGGCGGAACTTGTCGCTTCGGAACGAACCGACCGGCGGGATGTGAGCGCGCGGGGCGTTCCGGACGAAACCGGTTCCGGGGATTGGCGCTTCGATTTTGGCGGGGCGTTTCCCGCCGACCGGATTCGGCTGGAGCTGGCGGAAATCAACGCCCTGGTCCAGGGCGATTTGCGCTCCCGGCCCAATGCGGAATCGGACTGGCGATACCGGGCCCGGGGGCTTTTCTTCCGGCTGATGTTGGCGGAGGAGCCGGTGACCGGCGATCCGATTTCGTTGGACGGAACCGTGGCCGACCGGTACTGGCGGTTTGAACCGGCGGACGCGGGCGGCGCCGACGTGGCGCCAGCGATGGTTCTGGGATTCGTGCCCCATGAGCTGCTGTTTCTGGCCCGGGGCGAGGGGCCGTTTCTGCTGGCCTACGGCGCCGCCGAAGTTCCCGCCGCCGAACAGGCGGTGGACGCACTGATCCGGACTCTGGAACAAACCGGCGAGGGTTCCCCGACGGCGCGGGAGGCGGAAATCGGCGAAGCGGTCGCCCTGCGCGGCCCGGAAGCGCTGGAGCCGCCGCAGGACTACCGCCGAGTGCTGCTGTGGACCGTGCTGGTCGCCGGCGTGGGGCTGATTGGGTTGATGGTCCTGCGGCTGTGGAGCCGAATGTCGTCGGAGGCGAAATCCGAGAAAAATGAGGATGATTCCGAGGGCGAATCGTGAGCGGGGCCGGGGGAGCGGCGGGCGGCCAGTTGACGGAAACACGCGGGTATATTATTCCGCTTTTTCACACGAAACTTGAACCGATTACCGAGGATGGCCTTTCGGCGGCCGGGAGGGGACCATGAGCATCAACATTGTGGAAAAAATTGACGAGGCGGTGCCGGTTCGGCATGCGCTGGTGAGCGTATCCGACAAGGCGGAGCTGGAAACCCTGATCCCGGGGCTGGTGGAAACTTGCCCGGAAATCCGGTTTTTTTCCACCGGCGGCACCTTTCGGCGGCTGAAGGACATCCTGGGACCGGGGGAAGCCGACCGGTTGACGCAGGTTTCCGACTATACCGGTCAGCCCGAAACCCAGGGCGGCCTGGTCAAAACCTTGGACTTCAAGATCTATCTGGGCCTGTTGACCGAAACCTACAACGAATCCCACCAGGAAGATCTGAAGCGAACCGGGGCCGCGCCCATCGATCTGGTGGTGGTGAACCTGTATCCGTTTCAGCAAACCGTGGCGACGCCGGACGTGAGCGTGGAGGGCGCCCGGGGCAATATCGACATCGGCGGTCCCTGCATGATCCGCGCGGCGGCCAAGAATTTCATTCGGGTGGCCCCGGTGGTGGATCCCGCCGACTACGGCGAGCTGCTGGGCGCGTTGCGGGAAACCGGCGGAAAGACCTCCCTGGCGCTCCGATTCCGGCTGGCCCAGAAAGCCTTCGCCCACACGGCGGCCTACGACGGCGCCATCGCCGGCTATCTGGCGGAACGGAGCTTTTCCGAGGTTTCGGGGAACTATCGGTAAGTGGCGGCAGCGGACATTTTTTGAAGGAGAAGACGCATGGCGAAGGATTTGAAACAGATGTACAAGACCATCGTGGAGGATCATTTCCCGCCGGCGATGGAGATCAGCTTCGTGGACGGCAAGGACCGGCAGACGCTGTTTTACGAGCGGGCCTCCTGGAAAATCGACGGCAAGGAAAAGGGACTTCGCTACGGGGAAAATCCCGGGCAGGAGGCGGCCCTGTATCGGCTGATCAACGGAAATCTGGCGCTGGGCGAGACCCGGACCATCGAGCCGGGGCGTTACTTGGCCAGCGACGTGGAACTTCTGCAATCGGGCAAGCACCCGGGCAAGACCAACCTGACCGACGCCGACAACGCGCTGAACATCCTGCGCTACCTGATCGAGAAGCCGACCGCGGTCATCGTGAAGCACAACAATCCCTGCGGCGTGGCCCAGGCGGACGCGCTGTCCGACGCCTATCAGCGGGCCTACATGGCCGACCGGGTGGCGGCCTTCGGCGGCTGCATCGCCCTGAATCGGGCCGTGGACCGGGTGACCGCGGAGGCGATTTCCGCCCAGTACGCGGAAGTGGTGGTGGCTCCGGAGTTCGAAGAAGGGGTGCTCTCGATTCTGGCCCGGCGGAAGAATCTGCGGGTGATCCGGATCGACAACATTCACCGGCTGGAAACCTTTGCGGGGCAGCGGGTGGTGGATTTCAAGAGCCTGATCGACGGCGGGCAGATCGTGCAGTGGTCCTTCGTGCCGGAGACTCGGACCCAGGCGGACTTGGCGCTGGCCGAATGCGAATATCAGGGCGAAACCTACCACATTCGGCGGGAGCCCACCGATGCGGAATACGCCGATCTGCTGTTCGGCTGGCTGGTGGAGGCGGGCGTGACGTCCAATTCGGTCCTGTACGTGAAGGACTTGGCCACCGTGGGGATCGGCACCGGCGAGCAGGATCGGGTCGGCGTGGCCGAGATCGCCCGGGACAAGGCATACCGGAAGCTGGCCGACCGCTACTGTTTCGAGGCTCACGGCACCGCCTATACCGACCTGACCGACGCGGATCGCAAGGCCGAAATTGACGAGCGGGTTCGCCAGGAAAACGGCGGTTTGGTGGGGGCTTCCATGGTCAGCGACGCCTTTTTCCCGTTCCGGGACGGCGTGGACGTGGGCATCCGCGAACGGATTTCCGCCGTGATTCAGCCCGGCGGCTCCGCCAACGATTACCAGAGCATCAATGCCTGCAACGAAGCCGGCGTCACCATGGTCTTCACGGGGCAGCGGAGTTTTAAGCACTAGATCAAATCCCCTTTTCCGAGGCTTGCCGGCAGGGGCGAATGGCATTCGCCCTTGGCCAATCTTGCGTTGCGGTCCATCGGAAACCCCAATGAATGGCATTGACTCCAAAGCCTGCGCCGTTCATTGGGGGATTGCCGATCGGCGTAAATGGCATTCGCCCTTCCGGCAAGCCCACTGCAAGGTAGCGTTTCGCCGTCCCAACCGGAGGGCATTCACGCCCAATCGATGGGGCGGAGCCCGAAATCGGGATTCGGCCCCGTGGGTATCTTTTATCAAATAAAATGAGCATTTTTGACTTGAAATCGACACTGACTTTCCTGCCGGTTTTGTAAATCTTGTGGATGACATGAACGAAGACCTTCAAACCTTTTCGAGTGCGCGTCTTGGA
>CAYFVR010000184.1:0-9660 GCA_964346545.1 uncultured Desulfobacterales bacterium
GGCCGGAAATGCGCAGCATGGAACGGGCTCCCGAAAAACGGAAAAGAAAAGCGAAAAACCGAACCGCTCCCCGGGGAGCGGTTCGGCGGCGACGACGGAAAGGCCGGGGTTATTTGCAGTCGTAGGTCACGTCGTTGGCGGCGTCGATCTTCCGGATCACCGCCCAGTCGTGCTCGTGGTTGATGGCGATGAACATGCCTTCGTTTTTGAATTCTTTTTTAAGTTCGGAACCCTCCCAATCGAAGGTGAAGAAGGCTTGCCGAACTTTGGCGGCCACCTCCGGATGGAGATTGTGCGTATGGCCGTAGCCGGTGGTGGGGAAGGTCTCGGATTTGTAGATGGATCGAATTTTGGCCGGGTCCACGGCGCCCCGGTCGATCATGCGCTTGAGCACCGAGTTGGCCACGGCCCCCGCTTCGTAGTCCTTGTTGGCGACGCCCAGGATGGAGTTGTCGTGCTTGCCGGAAAAGGCGGTTTTGTAATCCTCGTCGGCCAGCAGGCCAAAATCGGCCTTGAGAATGGCCGAGGGGGCCTTGAAGCCGGAGTTGGAGGTGGGGGAGGTGAAGGCCAGGGTCTTGCCTTTCAGGTCGGCGGGCGACTGGACGTCGCTGTCGGCCGGCACGATGATCTCCATTTCGTAGCCGAAGGAGCCGTCCTCCGCCGTCATCATGGCGAAGGGCACGAAGCCGGCGCAGTTGACCGCCACGGGGTTTCCGCCGGTGTTGATTCCGGCGATGTGAAGTCGACCGGATCGCATGGCCTCCAGCTGGGCCGCGTTGCTTTGAACGGGAAAGAAGACCACCTTTTTACCGGTCATCTCGGCCATGTGTTGGATGAAGCCGTCCCAAACCTTCTGATAGACGGCCGGATCTTCCACCGGGGTGTAGGAAAAGATGATGGTGTCCGGGTTCACCCATTCGGCGGGGTCCACCGGCAGGTCGGCCACCAGATCGCGGTTGCGGTCGCAGTAGGCCACGTCCAGGGTTCCCCGGTAACAGTCCTCGGCCAGGGCGGGAGCGGCCCCGAAGGCCAGCATGGCAACGGCGACGGCGGCGAAGAGGTACGGCAGGCGGACGTAAAGATTTTTCATGAATTTCCTCCGAGGGGCGTAAAAGATAAAGGGAGTAAAAGAAAAAAGGTGAATCCCTGGAGGAGGGGGAACGGCAAATGCGGGGATTTCCGAAATGAACCGGAACGCCCTCCCGTCGGGAAAGCGCAAACTAACCGGTATTTGTTAAAAAAAGGTTAAGATCGGGTTAAAATTGGGTGAGGGGCAATCGGTCGGCCCGGCGGGCGCCGGGCCGTTTGGTTTAGTACAACCCTTCCGCCCGATCCCGCAGCATCAGGTGATAGAGCAGGTCGCAGTAGCGATCCATCTTCAACATGCCTTCTTCCGCCGCGGCGTAGCGCCAGAAGCCGTAGAGCTTGGTCAGATGCATGAGGCGTTCGCTGTACTGGCTCCAGGTGAACTTTTCCAGCACCCGCTGGACCCCGTTTTTGGAGATTTCCTCCCAAGACTTCTCCTCGTCCGCGCACCGCTTCACGAACCGCTCGATGTCTTCGGCCATGACCTCCGGCTTGCTGGTGTTCAGCAAAAAGCCGCTGACCCCGTCCTCGATGATCTCCGACGGGCCGCCGAACTGGGTCGCCAGGGTGGGCAGGCCGGACAGCATGGCCTCCAGCACCGTCAAACCGAACGCCTCGAACAGGGCCGGCTGGATGAAGGCGCCCCGATGGTCGGCGATGATCCGATAGACTTCGCCGGTGTCCAGCTTGTTGATGCTGGGCAGCCAGCGGACGTGGCCGAAAAGCCCCAGCTCGTCGATGATCCGGTAGGCGGTCTGAATCTGCTCCCGTTCTTCCCGGTCCTTGGACTCGTCGATGTGAATGGTGCCGGCGGCGAAGATCAGGTTGCACTTTTCCTTCAGCAGATCGCTTTTGCCGAAGGCCTCGATCAGGCCGGTGATGTTCTTGATCTTGTCGAATCGGGCCATGGTGAACAGCGGCATTTTGTCCACGTCTTCCAGGTGGCCGAAAATGTCGTCGGTTTCGGCGGTAAACAGCCGTTGTTCCCAGTGTTCCGTCTTGGCGGCGGGCCGTCGGTCGCTCTCGGCGTAGGGGAAATAATTGCTCTCGTCCACCCCCGGCGGCACGATGTTGAACTTGGGGGCGAACAGGTTGACCCCGCTGGTGGCCCGGTACAGCCCCGGCAGGGTGAAAAACTGATGGGATTCGTACTGGCCGATGCTTTTCTCCGTCCCCGCGATCTCCTGGTAGGTGCTGGCGATGACGAAGTCGGACTTGTTCATGGCGATCATGTCGGCCGTGAACTGGAGGGAGAAGTTGTAGTCCTTCTCCATGTCCTTCCAGTAGAGGTCCGAAAAGAGGTATTTGGTCTTCTCCAGCGCGTGGGCGATGGTGCACTGGATCACGTCGAGCTGGTCGGAGAGCAGGGTGGCCACCAGATTGCCGTCGGAGTAGTTGCCGATGATCAGATCGGGCTTGCCCTGAAATTCGCCGATCAGCTCCCGGCGGGAATCGTAGGCGAACCGGTCCAGGTAGGGCCAGACGTGAAAGCGGGAAATCCAGTGGCGCACCACGTTCAGATCCCGGTCCTTGAAGGGCACCCGCAGGATGAAGCAGTTGACCGCGCCGAACACCTTTTCGATGCGCTGGTCGCAGGTGGTGCCCTCGGCGTCGGGAATCTGGCGGGTGAGGATGATGATCTTGGGGGACAGCTCGATGCCGGCCTCGTAAAACCGGTTGGCCAGATATTTTTCCAGGGCCCGCACCTGGTCCAGAATGTAGATGACCTGGCCGCCGGTGTCCGGCCGGCCCAGCACGTTCTCCTGCCCGAACCAGCCGTGGGGGGAAATGACGGCGATCTTGGAGATCATGGGAATCCGGCCGATGAACTGTTCCAGGTTTTCCGGGTCCGGCTCGTTGAAGAGGTCGTGAAGCAGGCCCATGGTCTCCCGGATGCGGCCCACGTTTCGGCCCCACCCCTCCTCGAAGCCGTCCCGCTTCAGCCGGTCCCGCACGTCGTCCACCGGCCGGTCGTTGGGCTGATCCCGCAGCCATCGCAGGGTGTCCTCCAGCGTTTCCCGAAACTGGCGCAGTTCGGTGTGGATGGACCCGTTGAGCAGGAGCTGCTGGCCGTTGATCTTGTGAAGCTGCATGAATTCGAACAGCTTCCGCCCCCACCGCTCCGGATTCTGGAACAGGGAACTGGACAGGTGCTTGTTCATGAACCGGATGCCGTTTCCGATGTTCCGAGGGTCCCGCATGGAGGGGGAATAGTCGTAAAACGGCATGAAATCCACCGTGAGCGGCGGCTTGCGTCGGACCTCTTGTTGCCCGTCGACGTAGATGTCCTTGTGCTTGAGATACTCGCCCACGCCGATCTCTTCGATATATTCCCCGCTGATGGTCATCCGGTAAAACCGGTATTTGGCGATGTCGTAGCGGTGGAGGAGGAGGATGAAATCCTCGATCAAAAACATTTCATGGACCCGGTCCAGGAACCGGGCCATGGAGGAATTCCGTTGAAATTCTTCGCCCAGCTCCTTCCGCCGGATGAATTCTCGAAAGGTGAGGAGGATGTCGTTGCGAAGGAGATATCGGGATTCCTGGTTGGTGACGATGAAAATGAAGTCTTGAAATTCGTTGTGTTCCTTCTCGTCGATGAGATCCGGCAGTCGGTTTTCCATGGTCGCTTCTCCGCTTTAGTTCCAATACCGTTCACTTTGGGATTTCAATGGGGCAATCGTGCCAGATTGACCAAGGGCGAATGCAATTCGCCCCTACCATTTTCCCGGTAAAATGAACGGTATTGGCTTTAGTTCTCCGCGTTTCGGAGGAGTTGATAATGATGCAGGCCGTCGATGATGGCGGCCGCGCTGGGTTCGGTGGAAAAGTGGATGCGCCGCTTGTCCCGAAGGGCGTCGAGCTGTCCGTCGTGGTTGCCGGCCACCACCCCCAGGGCGTTGGTCCGCAGCATCTCGGCGTCGTTGCCGGAATCGCCGCAGACCATGACGTTGCCGATGGGGATTTCCCATTTGTAGCTCAGGTATTGCACCGCTTTGCCCTTGGAGGCCCGAAAGGGCAGAATGTCCAAAAACTGGCCGTCGGAATAGACCAGATTGCAGTGGCAACGCTTTTTGATCAGCAGGTCGTGGAGCCGGGCCAGCCGGTCCTTTTCCGGGGACATGTAGTAGCTGATTTTGAACGGCCGCTGGTGTTCCTCCTCCTGGTAGTTGAGGAAGTCCACCTCTTCGAGGGCCTTTTGAATCCGCTTGCGGTTCCATCGCTTGGAGATGTGGGCCTGCCATCCCTTGTCGGGAAAGGAGGCGTCGCGGTAGTACAGCTCGGTGCCCACCGAAGAGATGATCATGTCGGGGGCGGGCAGATCGTACCGCTGGAAGATCTCCAGGGTCGATTCCACCGTCCGGCCGGTGGCCACGCCGAAGCCAATGTGTTCGGAATGGTCCCGGAGGATTTTTTTGAGGGGCTCCAGGGAATCGGGATCGCCGATCAGCGTGTTGTCGATGTCGGTGATGACCAGATAATTGAGGTTGGTCAGTCGGTCGCCCACCGGATTTTCCGCCGCCCGTTTGAAGATGGGCGTGCCCTTTTTCTTGCCGCCCAGCAAATCGTCGATGGCGTCCAGATATTTTCCCACGTGGGCGTCCCAGGCGTAGTGCTGGTTTACGCCTTGAATGCCGTTGGTGGACAGCTCTTTCCACTTTTCCGGGGCCACGATGATCGCCTTGACGGCCTTGGCGATGGCGTCGGCGCGGGTGGGGTCCACCAGCGCCCCGTTTTTGCAGTTGGCGATGATGTCCCGGGGGCCGCCGTCGTTGGTGGCCACGATGGGCACGCCGCAGGCGGAAGCCTCGATGAGGGTCATGCCGAAGGGTTCGGTGAGGGCCACGTTGGCGAACACCCCTTTTTTTTCTCCGACGATGCGGTACAGCTCCGGCACTTCGTAGGTGAAGTCGTGCTTTTTGGGGATGGCCATCTTGCCGTACAGGTCGTATTTGTCCATCATCAGGAGCATTTCGGTGAGAACGTCCTTTTCGTTCTCCTCCATCTCCTTGATGTTTTTCCGAATGCCCGCGAAAACCGCCAGGTTGGCGATGGCCTGAAGCTCCCGGTCCTTGCCGAAGGCTTCCACCAGGCCGTTGATGTTTTTGCGTTTGTCGGCCCGGCAAAGCGCCAGGATGAGCGGCTTTTCCGGGTTGATGAAAAACCGGTTCATCTCCTCCATCATCGAGGCGTGGGCCTGGATCGCCTCCTCCACCTTGTGGGATTCCGGCAGCAGGTCGTGATAATAGGGATAGAATTTTTCCAGGTTGATGCCCGGCGGAATGACGGCGAAGCGGTTGGCCAGCTTCTTGTTTTCGTACATCCCGTACTGCTTGTCGATCTCCTGCCGGGTGCTGGTGACGATGAGATCGGCGTTTTTGATGATTTCCTCTTCCACGCCGATGCGGGTGTCGATGTGGTATTTCTTGTTGATCTCCTCCGTCTTCATCCCGTCGTTCAGCAGCTTTTGCTGTTTGGGCCGGCCCAGGGAATGGCCGGTGAAGACGAAGGGCGTGCCGAAATAGGTGGACAGCCAGATGCCCACGTAGCCGGCGTCGGGATAGTGGCCGTGGACGATGTCCGGGGTGAGCCCCTCCCGTTTGATGAATTTGATGGTTTTGTCGATGTATTCGTCCAGGTGGGGCCAGAGCAGCTCCTTGCGCATGTAGCGCTTGCCGCCGCACTGGATGCGGACGATGCGGAACTTTTCGTTGATCTCCTCCACCGGAACCTTGTAGTCGTCGGAGACCCGCTTGTCGTCGATGAACCGGGTGAACAGGTCCACCCGTTGCACGCTTTCGTGCTGGGAGAGGGCCTCGCCCAGCTCCACCACGTATTTGACCTGTCCGCCGGTGTCGGCGTCCCGGCCCAGCTCCATGCTTTGGTGGCGGACCAGGCCGTGAATGCTGAAGATCTGAAAATAAAGACCGGTTTTTTCCTTGTCTTTTTTCATTCGTGCGCGTCCTCCCGGATCCAGGTTCGGAATTCTTCGTAAACGGAATCGTCTTCCGGAATGGCCCCCGAAATTTCGCATAGCCGGGCGGCGAACCGAGTGGCCCGGCGGATGATCCGTTTCGGTTCCCACCGTTGCAGATGGCCGGCCGCCAGCACGGCGGCGTAGGCGTCCCCGGCGCCCACGGTATCCACCACTTTCACCGATTCGCTCGGCGATTCGGCGAAGCGGCCCTCCGGCGTGTAGAGCACGCTGCCCGCCGCGCCCTGGGTTCGGCAGACCCACGGGATGTCGAACCGGTCCCGGAGCACCCCCACCGCCGCGTCGGCGTCTTCCGCCTTCTCCAGTTCAAACATGGGACGGATTTCGTCCAGCTCCTCGTCGCTGATTTTCAACACGTCGCAATGGCGCAGGCTCTCGGCGATCACCTCCGCCGAATAGCAGTCCGGCCGCAGATTGATGTCGTAAAAACAGCGGGTGTCGGCCGGGCGGGCGTCCAGCAGTTGGCGCAGGGCGTGAAAGCCCTGTTGGGTCCGCTGGATCAGCGTTCCGTAGTAGATCAGCCGGGGGCCGCTTTTCACCACGCCGGCCAGCCGGTCGGTAAATTCCAGGTGGTCGTAGGCCACGTCCCGAACGATGTCGAAGGTGGGCACGCCCTGATCGTCCAGGGTGACGTTGACGTGCCCGGTGGGGTGGTCCGGGTCGGTCTGAAGAAAGTCGGGATCGAAGCCGCGCCGGGCGACCACGTTTCGGATGGACTGGCCGTCGGGGTCGTCGCCCACCCGGCTGACGAAGACCGCGGGAAAGCCCGCGGCCTGGAGGTGCGCGGCGAAATTGAAGGGCGCGCCGCCGAGGCGCTTGATTTCCGGAAACACGTCGTAGAGGATTTCGCCAATGGCGATGATCATGAACGTTCCCCCTTTCAATTCCCGTTTCGGGATCGGAGAGTTCGGTTTTCGAAGGCGAGCAAGTCCGGAAAAAAAGGATGGAAGGTCGCGTCGGTTCCAAAGAACGAAACCTCGACCATAACCTTTGGAAAATATCAAAATTTCTCACGGAAATCAAATGGGGTGAAAAGGTTCCCGGTTCCGCCTTGACACGCCTTCGATCATTGGAACATATTTCGTTTACACCCTTCCCCAGACAAAGGAGTCGAGCCATGCGGATGCGAAGTTTTTCGATCTACGACATGATCGTTCGAAACGCCCGGGGTTCCGGCGGCGAGATCGCCGTTCGGGCCGAGACCGAAACCCGGACCTTTTCCGAGTTCCGAACCGACGTGGACCGGCTGGCCGCCGGACTGGTTCGCCGGGGCGTGGGCCGGGGCGACCGGGTGGCCATTCTGGCGCTGAACCATCCCGGATTTCTCGCCGTTTTCGGCGCGGCCGCCGCCCTGGGCGCCGTGGTGGTTCCCGTCAACTGGCGGCTGGCCGACGAGGAGATCGGCTACATTCTTTCGGACTGTACGCCCAAAATGGCCTTCGGGGACGCGGCCCACGCCGACCGAATTCGGGCCGTCGCGCCGGATTTGGCCTTGCACCGCATCGAGCGGCTGGGCGATCTGTTCGACGACGGGGCCCTCCCCCCGGGCGAGCCCACCGGCGACGACGCCTACTGCATCATTTACACGGCCGCCGTGGAAGGCAAGCCCCGGGGCGCGGTGCTGACCCACGGGAACCTGGTGGCCGCCAACCTGCAAACCGCCGCCGCCATGGGCCTTTCCGGCCGGGACGCCTACCTCAACATGCTGCCCATGTTCCATATCACCGGCATCAATCTGGCGCTGGCGGCGATGCATGTGGGCGGCAAAAACGTGATCATCGAAAAGTTCGACGAAAAAGTGGTGGTGGAGCAAACCGCCGCCGAGGACGTGACCCTGTGGGGCGCCTTTCCGCCCATGCTGGCCCGGATCAACGAGGCGCTGGCCGACGGTTCGGCGAAAGTTCCCTCGCTTCGTCACGTCCTGGGGCTGGACGGCCCGGACAACATCAAGCCGTTCGAGGCGCGCACCCACGCCAAATTCTGGATGCTCTACGGCCAGACCGAAACCAGCGGCATCGTCACCTTTGGCCCGGCCATGGAAAAGCCCGGTTCCGCCGGTCGGCAGGGGCTGCTGACCCGGTTCCGACTGGTGGACGAGGGGGAAAACGAGGTGCCGCTGGGGGAGACCGGCGAAATCGTGGTCCAGGGGCCGCTGGTCTTCCAGGGCTTCTGGAATCAACCGGAAGTCAACCGCCACACCTTCCGCGACGGCTGGCACCACACCGGCGACATGGGCGCGCTGGACGAAGACGGCCACCTGTTTTTCAAAGGCCGCAAGCCGGAGAAGGAGCTGATCAAGCCCGGCGGCGAAAACGTCTATCCGGCCGAGGTGGAAGCGGTGATTTTGGAGCACCCGGACGTGGTGGAGGTCTCGGTGATCGGCGTGCCCGATACGAAATTCGGGGAAGGCGTCAAGGCGGTCTGCGTGCTCCGAAAGGGCGCGAGCCTGACGCTGGAGGAATTGGCCGAGTTCGTGGCGTCCAAAATCGCCCGCTACAAAAAACCCCGCTACGCCGACTTCGTCTCGGAGCTGCCCAAGACGGCGGACGGAAAAATCGACCGGGAGAAGGTGAAGGCGGCGTTTGGGGGGAGTTGAGTTTGTGGGTGAATCCCAATGCCGTTCATTTCGGTTTTTTGCATGAAGATTTATGTTTTCTCCGGGCGCGGCGAGTGGCGCTCGCCGCGCCATTCCGGCGACGTCCCGATTCGACGAGGGCAAATCGCCGCTCCCGGGGAGGCGCGGTGTTGATTTCTTGCAAATTGCCTTGCCGCAGAGGACATCATTCCCCATGAAAACCGACGAACTCTTCTACGAACTCTTCCGCTTCAGCCCGGAAAGTCTGCTGGAACTGATTCAGTTGGAAGTTCGGGGCGTCTATCGCTTCGAGAGCATCACCGTCAAAAGCACGGAAAAGCGGTTCGACGGCTATTTCAAAAACCTGGACACGACCGGCCCGGATATTTTCCTTGAAGTTCAGGGCTACCGAGACCCAAATATCTATTGGAGGCTATTCCGGGAAATCTGCGCCTTCCACGAGCAACAGGAGAACGGCCACCGTCCGTTTGCGGCCGTCATCCTCTTTATCGATATCGCTCTCGACCCCGGAAATCCACCGCTTGTTCCCGCGCCGCCCAACCAGATGTTGCGGTGCGACCTTGTGGAATGTTTGAAAGGCATCCGTAACAACGCGACACCCTTGGTCGTGTTGAAACCGCTGACCCTGTCCAACAAAGGAGATCTCCCGGAAGCGGTCGGGGAATGGAAGGCGGGAATTGACGCCATGGCGTTGCCGAAGGCGCGCCGGAAGGCTTTGGAGGAACTGCTGGAATACGCCATTTTGCAGCGGTTCCAAAATCTCACGCTGGAGGAGGTGCGAAAGATGATCCAGTTGACTCCCCTTGAAGAATCGGTGGCCGTGAAGGAGTTGATTCAACAGGGCTTGGAAAAGGGCTTGGAAAGGGGCGTGAAAAAGGGGCAGATGATCGGCCAGATTCAACTGATTCAGCGTATTTTGAAAATGCCCCAAGCGGACGAAGATTTCCTGGTTCAACGGCCAGTCGAAGAATTGAAAACGATG
>CAYFVR010000185.1:0-9624 GCA_964346545.1 uncultured Desulfobacterales bacterium
ACAAATTTTCGCCAAAATGAACGGCATTGCATCTAAATCCGCTCGTCCGCGATCAACTCCTCCATGACCCGGTGGTATTCCAGCCCGGCGGCGGCGAAGCCCTGGCGGCCGTATTTCATGTTGCCTTCCAGCACGTAGAAGCGGCCGCCGGAGGGCAGGACGTCCATGCCCACGTCGTCCCAGCGGCAGGCCCGGGCGGTGCGGACGGCCAGGTCGACGGCCTCGGCCGGGACCGGTTCCAGGCAAATTTGGCCCCCGGCGCCCACGTTGCCCCGGAAGTCTCCCTCCGGGACGATTCGCCAGTAGGCCAGCACCGCCTCGCCGCCGATGACCACCACCCGGATGTCCCGGTCGGCGGGCAGATACTCCTGGAGATAGGCGGCGGTGGAAATCTGATCGCGGTAGGCGTCCAGGTCCGCCGGGCCCTGGATCAGAAAAACGCCCCGCCCCAGGGCCGATCCCCGGGGCACCTTGGCCACGAAGGGAAAGTCGAATTGAGACAGCGCCTTGTCCCGCCACCGTCTTCCGAAAAAAACCCGGGTGCGGGGACGCGGGACGTCCAGCAGCTCGAACAGGGCGTTCTGCTTGATTTTGTCCTGGGCGCAGCAATAGGTGTGGAAGCTGGGAAAGGTCGGCTTGCCCATGGCGTCGAAGAGATCGACGTAGAAGGAGGTCGGATAGTAGATTTTCCGCGCCTTCCGGATCAGTTTGATCTCTTCGGGCGAATAGTCGCAGAAATGGGTGCGGATGCCGATGGTGTGGACGTTCCGGCATTTCCGAAGCCGCCGTTCCAATGCGATGACCCGTCGCTCTCTCATGGGAAATCCATAGCATAAACCCTCGGGGTTTCGCAAAGAAGTTGCGAAGCGCGGGATCGGGTCAATCCCTTTGGGTGGACATGGCCCGCCGAACGGCGGAAAACGCCTTGGCCAGTTCCTCCATCTTCGCCGAGGCCCCGGACAGGTCCCCGTCCGCGGCGGCCGCCTCGATGGCCCGGGCCAAAGCCTCCACCCGTTCCGCCCCCATCTGGGCCGAAGCCCCCTTGAGGGAATGGGCCAGATCGGTGGCCGCGGCGCCGTCTCCGGACTTCAGGGCGGACGCCAACTCGATCATCCGGTCCGGCATTTCCCGGAGGTACATCTTCCGCAGGCGCTCCGCCATGACTTCGTTTCCCATCAGCCGGTCCAGCATGGCGTACCGGTTCCACACGACCGCATCCGGTTTGTCGTCCGGTTCTTCGGGCGGCGCAGGCGCTTTGGGAGGATTCCGGGGCGCTTCCGGCGCCGAGCGCGGCCGGGGCAAGGGCAGCCATTGGGCCAGGGCCGCCCGGAATCTTCGCGGATCGACGGGTTTGGTCAAATAGTCGTTCATCCCCGCGGCGAGACAGGTTTCCCGGTCGCCCCGGATCGCGTGGGCGGTCATGGCGATGATTGGCACCTCCGGGTTTTTCGTCGGGAAACGGGGATCCCGGATGCGCCGGGTCGCCTCCAGCCCGTCCATTTCCGGCATCTGAATGTCCATCAGCACCAGGTCGTAGGAATCGGCAGCCAGTGCCCGGAGGGCTTCCCGGCCGTTGGCGGCGATCTCCGCGGCCAATCCCAGCTTTTCCAGCAGGCCCAGGGCCACCTGTTGATTGATGGCGTTGTCTTCCACCAGGAGAATCCGCAGGTTCGGGGCTCTTCCCGAAGGTTCGCGGGCATCCCGGGCCGCGGAAAGGTCGGCGATCCGGCCCTCGTCCCGTCGGGGCGCCGGCGCCCCTTTTTTCAGCCGGACGGTGAACCAGAACTCGCTCCCCTCGCCCACGGTGCTTTCCACCCCGATGTGGCCGCCCATTTGGCCGACCAGCCGCCGGGAAATGGCAAGTCCCAGGCCGGTGCCTCCGTATTTTCGGTTGATGGATGCGTCGGCCTGCCGGAACTCGTCGAACAGCCGGTCCAAATGATCCGCCGGAATCCCGATGCCGGTGTCCCGAACCGAAAACCGCAGCAGGAGCGTCTCCTCGGTTTCCTCCACCGCCCAGCCCATGACCACCACTTCCCCCTCGTGGGTGAACTTGATGGCGTTTCCGGCCAGGTTGGCCAGGATTTGGCGAAGCCGGCCCGGGTCGCCCCGCAGCCGGGTGGGCGTCTCCGGGTCCGCGGCGCAGAGCAGTTTCAGCCCTTTTTCCTCCGCCCGCGCCGAAAGCGACCCGCCCAGGTCCTCCATCAGCCTCGCCAGGTCGAAATCCAACGTCTCCATTTCCAGCTTCCCGGCTTCGATTTTGGAAAAATCCAGGACGTCGTTGATGATGTCCAGCAGGGATTCCCCGCCGGCGCGAAGGATTTCCGCGCAGCGCCGCTGTTCGCCGGTGAGCCCCATGTCCATCAGCAGGCCGGTCATGCCGATGATCCCATTGAGCGGCGTCCGGATTTCGTGGCTCATGTGGGCCAGAAATTCGCTCTTGGCCACGCTGGCCCGGGCGGCCCGTTCCGCCTCGGCCCGCAGCGCGTCCATCAGATCGAGGTTGGCGAGGGTCAGGGTGATGGACTCGGCCACCGCGGCGATCAAGGCGGCCCGTTCCTGGTAGCGGGGCTCTCCGTTGGTTTTCGGGGCGGCCAACACCAGCATGCCCAGGGGGCGTCCCCGAACCGACAGGTGGAGGCATCGGAAGGCGCTGGAATCGACGGCTTCGGGGGCGTTCCGGCACGGAGTGGCCAGCGCTTCGACCAGGTCAAGCCCTTTTCCCGCGGCCCGCTCCGCCATGGCGGGGCAGTCTTGGGCGAAAAAACAGGCCGGCGGCGGCGGGTCCGGGTCGCCCCAGACGGCCGCGGTTCGAAGCCCCCCGGCCTTGGGGTCCGCGATTCCCAGTCGGCCGCTCCATGGGGCGAGGAGGACGCCGGCTTCCTCCGCGATGACTTCGTAGGCCGCCGACGGGGATTCGCAGGCCAGGAGCCGTTCGTTCATTCGGTTGAGAGCCGCCATTTGCGCGTCGTGCCGCTGGATTTCCGTCAGTCGCCGCAGCAGCTCCCCTTCCATCCGCTTTCGGGCGGTAATGTCGATGACGGTGCCGGTGATCCGTCCGGGTCGCCCGGCCGGGTCTGGCTCGAAGCTTCGGCCGCGGTCGAGAATCCAGATCCAGCCTCCCGACGCCGAGCGAAGTCGGTATTCCGATTCGTACGGGGTGAGCCGTCCGCTGGCGACCTGGGCGTACCGTTGGTTCATGGATTCCCGATCGTCCGGATGCATGCGCGCCATCCAGGTTTTCACGCCCGATTCCACGTCGGGCGGCATTTTCCCGACGAGACGCCGATGACGTTCGTCGGTGAAGGTTTCGCCGGTACGCAGATTGGCGGCGTACAGCCCGATGCCGCCGGCCTCCAGCGCCAGTTCGAGCCGTTCGCTGACCCGCTGGAATTCGTGTTCCGTCCGCCGGGTCGTCAGGACGATCCGGCCGAGGTTGCCCAGCAGTTGCGCCAGAATCACGAACAGCATGGAAACGGCATGGAGCCCCGAAACCGATAAATAATTGGAAATCGCCGGCTCGAAGCCAAGGGTGTAGATCGATCGGATCAGGCTGACCGCGCACAGAATGCCCATCGCGGCCGTCATGACGACATCGCCCGCGCCGAAGCAAGGGGGGCGCCGCGTCCACAGCAAAACCAGGGTCGCCGCCGCCAGCCCCAGAATAAACAGGGAAACAACCGCGATTCGGATATTGACGCTGGGGTGGACGAACGTGAAATAGCCGAACGCCAGGAAGAACGCGACCGATACCGGGATTTCCCATCCCCCGGGCGCGGAACGGCCCCGAAAGGCGAGCACCCCCCGATGATTGAAGATCAGGGAAAGGAGGAACAGATAGTTGGCCAGAAGGACGCCGGCCCATGGGGGAAGCTGGTTTTGCGTCGTCAACAGGACGAAGCCGAGCGTCCCGCAGGCGGGCACGGCGGTCCAATTGCCGAAGCCGGGGTAGGTGCGGCCGGTCCAGAAGATGGCGGCCATGATCACCGTGTGGGAAAATTCGATGCAGACCAGGGAAATCAGGAGGGTTTGAAGGTCCATATCCGCTCTTTGTCCCTGGAAATCCGTCGGATTTCGAATAAAGGTAAGAAACTGCGCGGCGGGAGGCCGCCAGGAATCGAAGGGGACCCGGGGACGGCATGAGGCGAGGTTTGGGGGTTACTCGGGTTGCTCCATCACGAAGGCGCGGGGCGGCAGGCTCTGGTTGGCCCAGAAGCGGTCCACCCGAAGGTCGAACCGGGCGGATTCGTCGTCGGCCAGCAGGATCAGGCGGCCGAGGGCCCGGATGCCCTCCCGGCCCGGTTCGCCGGTTTCCAGCACCGCCCGGTACTGGCGCTTTCCGTCGGAATACCGTTCCACCGCCACCGGACGTCGGCGATCCGGATCGAGTTCCACCGTCAGGATGCGCCGGTTCCAGCGATCGGCGAGAATCAGGCGTTCCCCTTCCAGAACGATGCCCCGGGGGGCGGCCGCGGGAACGCGGCCGGCCAGCAGCCGGATGGCGTCTCGGGCGCGGATGGGGATGCCCAGCGCCGGGCGGAGGCTGGGATTGCCGGAATGGACCCGAAATCCGTTTCCATCCGGCCCCATCCGGCCGGCGAGGATTTCCCCGTCGGCCACCAGGGTGGAAATGGGCCGTCCCACCGGGTCCAGCAGGCTGACCCGCAAATGGGCCGGCGCCTTGCCGACCCAGACCGTCCGTCCCACCTGGCGCGTTTCGTCCCGAATCAGCTCCGCGGTTCCGGAACCCTTGAGGGTTCGCACGTCCGCGTTGAAGTTCCGCACCGCCGCCCAGGCGGCCTCGGCCTCGGCGGTGGGGGGCGGCGGCGGACGAAGGACCGCGCAACCGCTCAGGCCGGCCGGCAGAAGCCAAAGCATGGCCAGGAAAGCGGCGCGATTCATGATTCCCCCGGTTCCAGGGCGCGAATTTTTTCCCGCAGCTTGCGGATATCCTCCGCGTCCGCTTCCGGGTTCCGCTTTTCCAGGCTGCGCCGATAGTATTCCAGCGCCTTTTCCGTTTCGTCCAGTTTTTGGTAGGCGTCGCCGACGTGCTCCAGAATCACCGGATCGTCGGGCGCCAGCTCCGCGGCCCGCCTTAGGTGGACCAGCGCCGTCTCGTAGTCTCCGCGCTGATAATAGACCCAGCCCAGGCTGTCGGTGATGTAGCCGTCGTCGGGCTTGTACTTCAGCGCCTCCCGGACGAGTTTTTCCGCCTCGTCCAGCCGGATGCCCAGGTCGGCGTAGGTGTAGCCCAGATAGTTGAGGGCGTTGGCGTTTTTGGGGTCCAGGTCGATGACGGTTTTCATCATCTCGATGGATTCGGTCTTTCGACCCCATTTGTCGTGGACCACTCCCAGCCGGAAGCGGATTCGGACGCTTTCCGGTTCGATCTCCAGGGCGCGGTTCAGGGTCGCCACCGCCGACTCGAAGTCTTCGGATTCCTCGTGGAAGGAGGCCAGGTAAACCAGAAATTCGGCGTTTTCGGGAGCCTTTTCGATGGCCTGCTCCAGAAAGGCGATCCCCGCGTCCATCTTCCCCCGATCTTGCAGCAGGTAGGCCACATGGACCACGGCGCTTTCGAAAAACCGGGATTCGGGACCCACCCGGCGGAAATGGTGAATGACCATCTCCGCGTCCTCGATGCCGTCGGCCGCCACCCCGGCGACGTAGTGAAGTTCGGAGCTGTCCGGCGCGCCCTCCAGAAGCCCTTCCAGCAAAATCACGGCGGCCTCGTAGTTCTTTTCCTCGATGTAGCGTTCCACCACCGTCTGGACGACTTCCGGGTTTTCGTCGCTTTCCCGCCCCAGCGGCGCGAGGATTTCCCGGGCGCTTCGGGTGCGCCCCTGATTGTAGTGGTGGTAGGCCATGCCCAGCTTGGCCCGGATGTTGTCCGGATTGTCGGCCAGCAGCTTCCGGTAGGCGGCCAGCGCCCGGTCGGAATCGCCCCGGTTTTCGTAAATGTCGATCAGGGCGAAGCGGGCCTCGTCCAGGTCCGGCTCGATTTCCAGCGACTTCCGGAACATCTCCTCGGCCGCTTCCAGCCGCCCCCGCTCCGCCTCGATGCGGCCCAGAAAGAAATGGCCGCCGTAGGCGTCCGGAAACCGTTCCACCAGTTCCCGATACACCCGCTCGGCGGCGTCCAGCTCCTCGGCTTCCATGTGGAGGCCGCCCAGCCGCAGGTAAATTTCCCGCTGGTCCGGGTCGGCGGCCAGCGCCTGTTCGTAGGCGTTCTTGGCCGCCTCTTCGTCTTCCAGCCCCTGCTGGAGCTTGCCGTAGAGGACCAGCGTTTCCACGCTGTTCGAATCCCGCTCCAGCATCCGCTCCAGCAATGCGACGGCCTTTTCCGGCTCCCGTTGGCGAAGAAAGAGGTTCACCAGCTCCCGCTTCAGAAGCAGGGAGTCGGGGTCCACCTCCACCGCCTTCTCCATGGCCGCGACGGCCTCGGGCATCTTTCCCTCCCGCAGGGAAAGCTGGGCCAGGGAATAATAGAAGTAGCGGTCTCCGTTTTCCGAGACGGGAACATGGCGCACGTTCCGGGGGGCGACGGGCGGCGGATCGGGCGGCGGGGGCCCGGCGCAGCCGACCGCGAGCTGCATCGCGCCGGGCAACAGAAGCAGCGCGGCGGCCTTCCGGATCCGTCGTTTCAGGGGGCGTTGGAGGACGCCTTGGACAGGGCGTTTCATCGGGGACCGATCCGGTCGAGAGGGCAAAGAAGACATGCGCCGATGTCAGGAAACGGCGGCGCCGTCGGTGTAGGCTTCGAAGTCGATAATTTCACGCTTGAAAAATTCCCGCATTTTTTTCACCACGTTTTTTTCCACCTGGCGAACCCGTTCCCGGGAGATGCCGTACCGGTCGCCGATCTCCTGAAGGGTGACCGGGCTGTCGGAGAAGATCCGGGTGTCGAAGATTTCCAGCTCCCGGTCGGTCAGCTTTTTCTTAAACTCGTTGATTTTCTGGTGCAGCAGCACGTCCATTTCTTTTTTGGCCACCCTGTCCTCGGCCGATTCGGTTTCCGTGCTCAGAAAATCGATCCGTTCGGTGTCGGAGTCCTCCTTGAGCGGCGCGTCCAGGGAGACGTCCCAGCCGTCCAACCGCTGGTCCATGTCGATGATTTCCCGCTCGGAAACGCCCAGCTTTTGGGAGAGCAGCTTGGGCTTGGGGTCGAAGCCCTGGTCGACGAGTTTTTGCTTTTCCTTCTTCAATTTGAAGAAGAGCTTCCGCTGGCCCTGGGTGGTCCCGATCTTGACCAGCCGCCAGTTGTCCATGATGAACTTGAGAATGTAGGCTTTGATCCAGAAGGAAGCGTAATAGCTGAACTTGACGTTCTTGTAGGGGTCGAATTTCTTGACCGCCTGCATGAGGCCGATGTTCCCCTCCTGAATGAGGTCCAGCAGGTTCTGCATCCAGACCCGCTGGAATTCCAGGGCGATTTTGACCACCAGCCGCAGGTTGGAGGTGACCAGGGCGTAGGCCGCCTCGGTGTCGCCTTCCTCGCGGACGCGCATGGCCAGCTCCCGCTCTTCCTCCCGGGTGAGCAGACGGTAGCGGCTGACCTCGGCCAGGTACCGCTGAAGCGGATCGAATTTGACCAGGGACTTGTCCGCGGAGGCGCCGCCGGCCCCGGCCTTGCGATTGTCGATCACCTTGCCGCGCAGACCGTCCTCCGACTTGGTTCCGTCGTCGGCCGGCCGGGGGGGCTGATCCTTCCGGTCTTTCTTTTTCATCATGGCTGATCCGTCATGGGTATAAACATGGAGGTAGTGGGAAAAGCGAAAAAATTACACTATCATGAAGCGGTCGGGATTTTCAAGGAGAGGGATGAAAAACGATCGTTTTCCAATGGACAAGGGGGGGCGCATCTGATAAAAAAGAACCCTTTATGCGCCCGTAGCTCAGCTGGATAGAGCAACGGACTTCTAATCCGTAGGCCGCAGGTTCGAATCCTGCCGGGCGCGCCAGCCAATCATCCCGTCTTCCATCCAGCCTCGGGGCCGAATGCGCCGCGATTCTCGCCCCCGATTTCCGATGTGGATCGCCATTTTGGAAAATGTCGAATCCTTCGCGAAAACGGTTCGAGGCGTTGACGCCGGCGGCCGTCTTTCGGCCGATTCCGTGACTCCCCGCGGCCCGGGTTTCGACATTCGCCCCTTTTCGCCGTCCGGTCGGCATTTGGGGGCGGCATTTGGGATCGCCGGCCGCAACCCGGAAAGCATAAGACGAAAAAACGGTTTGTCATCCTTCCGCCGAACGAAATCCGCCGGCGGCCGCTTGCGGCGGCGGACGACCGACCACGATTTCCGCGCCACCCGCCCAATTTAACACAACGTTCCGCGTTTTTCCAGCGGGAAAATCCTTGGATATCGCCCGGAAACGGACCTTGCGGCCGATCCGGGAACAGCGAAAGGAGAAGGCCATGGCGAGACGCGCATTGCTGGTGGGGATCAATGATTACCGGGGAATCGGCGATCTTCGGGGCTGCAAGAACGACGTGCTGAACTACCGGACCATCCTGAAAACCTATCTGGGCTTTACCAACAACGACATCCGGGTGGTCTTCGACGACCGGGCCACCAAGGCGGGCATTCTGCACCGGCTGGAGTACATGGTGGACGTGGCCGAACCCGGCGATTTCATGGTGTTTCAGTTTTCCGGCCACGGCTCCCAGATTCGTGATCGCGACGGCGACGAACTGGAGGACGGGCTGGACGAGCTGCTGTGTCCCCACGACATGGACTGGGACGGGACCTTCATCCTGGACGACGACCTGGACCGGATTTTTCGCCGGGTGCCGGAAGGGGCGCATCTGGAAGTCTTTTTGGACAGTTGCCACTCCGGCACCGCCACCCGTTCCGCCGACTTGGGCCGTCCCCGGGAACTGGGGCCGGAAAACCCGGTGTCGGGCCGGTATCTGCCGCCGCCGCTGGACATCGAGATGCGGGCGGAGGGCGAGGAGATGGAACTGGGCCCGCCCCGGGGCTTCATGACGGCGAACCGCTCCGGCGCGCGCAGCACCCAGAACCACGTGCTCTGGTCCAGCGCCATGGCCCACCAGGAGGCGGCGGACGCGCCCATGGAGGGGGCCTATTACGGCGCGTTTTCCTATTTTTTCGCCAAGCACATGCGGGAGACCGGCGGCAACATCAGCCGGCGCAACCTGCTGGAGCGCATTCGCAATTCCCTGAAGCGATACGGCTTCTGGCAGATTCCCCAACTGGTTTGCCCCAACGAGGCGGCCTTCGAGCAGCATCCGCTTCAGTTTCCGGCGGGTGGATTGGAGGAAACGGATACGCCCCGCCGAATGCTGCGGCTGACCACGCCCTACATGCGCGGCGAGGACGTGCGCCAAGTCCAGGCCGCCCTGGCCCGGGCCGGCTATCGCATTTCGGCCGACGGCGTGTTCGGTCCCCACACCCGGCGAATCGTGATGCAGTATCAGCGCGACAAGGGGCTGATGGTGGACGGGATCGTGGGGAATCAGGTGTATGGGGCGTTGTTTGGATGATGGCTTCGCGGGCGGCCTTTCCGGGGTCGCCCCGTTTTTCGTTCGGAGTTCCGCCTTCAGGCAAAAAAACGCTGTCCCGGAATCTTCGCGAGATTCAAAATGTAGGGTGGGCAAAATGC
>CAYFVR010000186.1:0-1859 GCA_964346545.1 uncultured Desulfobacterales bacterium
CGGGTCCGCGCAGGGGCCTTCCAAAATCGCCCGCAGGGCCGGGGTCAGCGCGGCCGGGTCTTGCCGGACCCGGGGCGCGTGTTCGTCGGCGAGGGCGTTCACGGCGGGATTTTCGTACGCCTCCGCCACCGTTTGGAGAATTTGGTGCGCCCGGTAGCGGTGCGTCTCGTTCTCCGCGCCGAAGACCACCACGGTTTTGTGGTTCCCCAGCCGGTTGGCGATCCGCGCCGCCAGGGTGGATTTGCCCTGGCCGCCGAAGCCGTGGATCAGCGCGCCCGCCCGGGTGGGGGCGCGGAACTCCCGCAGCACGTCCTGAATCTGCCGCCGCCGGCCCACGAATTCTGCGTAGCCCGCCACGGGCACCTGTTTGCGGATCGTGTCCAGAAATTCCCGGTGGCCCCGGTCGTGGGGAACCAGCCGCCGGGCCCGGTCCCCGGCGCAGAGCGTTCCGCCGCCGGTCGATCCCAGCCACAGCCGGGCCAAATGCCAGTCCCGGGAGGGGCGGGCGTCCGGTTTCGCCTCGTCCCGTGGATTCAGCAACGCCGCCCGGGCCCGGGCCAGGGCGGTTTCCATGGCGTTGTTCGTGGCCAGATCGCCGTACAGCGTTTTGGCGAACCGGGTCGCGCCCGCGTCGCTCACGGAACCGGCCCAGCCCAGCACGGCCGGGCAGCCGAATTGGATCATGGAGGCCGCGAAGGAGTTGACCAGCGCGTCGTCGCCGGACGCGCCGTTCGCCCCCAGTTGACCCGATGGATCGGACGGGCCGGATTTCCCGGAACCGGACGCGGCGGTGAGGCAGGCGGAGAGGAAGAGGAGTTTGGGCCGGCGGTCGCCCAGGTTGCCGTTCAATTCCGCCGGGGAGGCGAGGGCGGTGAAGCCCCGTTCGTCCTCCAGCGCCAGCACGGGGGCGGGTTCGTTGCGGCCGTGGCAGGAGAGGTGGAGCAGGTCGGCCTCCACCCGGGCCAGCCGCTGTTTGAGCTGGGGCAGGGAACCGCTTTCCTCCACCACCAGGTCCATGCCGATGTCCCCGGTGGCGGCCATGACGGCGGTTTCCTCCGCCTCGTAGCGCAGATGGGCGTGGGTGTCCCGGGGCTCCGCGGCCATGAACACGGCGGAAAGGCGGAATTGCGAGGGCGGTTCCGGCGCGGTTGGATTCCCGATCCGCCGAATCGGGCAGAACTGGGTGAAGTCGTCCCCGGCCAGATGAACGCCGTTCTCCGCCAGCAGCTCCCAGGGAACGTCCAGGAAGGTCAGCTCGTTTCGGTACGTCGGATCATCGGGCTTCGGTCGCCGCCGCCGGGGAATCCGGAATTCCACCGCGACCGGCGGCCCGCCGTCGTCCAGCAGCCGCTCCATGGCCCCGGACGCGCCGTTCAGCCAGTCGTACATCTCCCCGCCCACCCGAAGCAGCACCTCGGTCTCGTCGGATTTCCGCAGGCAATTCCGGTAGGTGTCGATCCAGCGGCGAAAGGTTTGGAAATCCCCGTCGGAGAGCGTCCGCTCCTCCAATGGTTTGGCGCTCGCGCCGTCCGGGAAAAATTCCAGCAGGTTGCCATCGAGCAGGACGAAAGGACGGCCGGTTTCGGGCATGGGGCGGCTCCGGGTTTGGGGAATGGTTCGGAAAGAGACGGGGGGAGTGTATCAAAAAACGCGGGATAGGAGAAATGGAAATTTGTCAGGATGCGGGGGTTTGAACTGGGATTTTTGGGATTGGAGGGATGGGCGGGATTCCAAAGGTGTGGATGTTGGGTTGCATTCCGCCAACCCAACAGACTGGATTTAAGACGTTTTCGCGTTCAAAACTCTGAAAGAAATGTAGGTTGGGTTAGCGAAGCGTAACCCAACAAAATCCAAACACC
>CAYFVR010000186.1:1959-9618 GCA_964346545.1 uncultured Desulfobacterales bacterium
GCCATCGCCCTCAGCCGACGGATTTTCCGCAAATCGGCTCCATAACGGCCATCCCGGAGGGGCGCGGCAAGCAGCGCCCCTACATCTGGCGTTTTGACTTTGACGGCCGACGCTTCAACCCGCCGCCCGTCCATCAATCGGCGTGGATGATGAACATCCGCCGGGGATCGTCGTCGGGCAGGAAGCGGCCGGTGTCGATGACGGACCAGACGTGATCGAACACCACGCCGGGTTCGCCTCGGCGATCGCTGTGGCGGAAATAGGTGTGACCGGTGGGGCGGTCGTAGCGGGTGTTCACGTCGTCGCAATCCACCGCGAAGACGTTGGCCGGAAGGCGGGCGAAATCTTCCGGTCCGGAGTGGCCCAGGCGGCGGCTGGCGATCCGGTTTTTCAGGTTGGACGCCTTGCTGGCCCGCAGCGCCAGGTCGTCCCCCGCGAAGTAGACCACCACGTTCCGGGCCGACTGGGCGATCAGCTCGCCGGGCTGCCCGAACTCCAGCGTTTCATTGACCACGTCCGGCGCGGCCATGAAGACGTTGCGGAAAAATCTGGGTACGCCTTCTCCGGCCATTTCGTATTTGTGCCAGGCCCGCAGGGTTTCCCGCAGCACCCGGTTGCCCATGGAGTGGGCCAGCACGTTGATGAATTTGTAGCAGGGCTCCATGTCCTCCGTTTCCAACTGATGAGCCTGCCAGGCCACAAACATGTTCAGCAGACGGGAGAAGGAAAACCCGCTCTCGTCGGCCGCCTTCTGGTCGTCCCAGTAGTCCTTCACGACCCCGAAATCGTTGTCGCACGGCCAGATCAGCGGGATCACCTGCGTCTCGTTGGGCCGCTTCCGATCGAACAGCTCCTGAAGCTCCGCCGCGGATTGGAAGGCCGCTTCCGGCATTGTGGAAAAACCGTGGATGAACATCAACACTTGGCGATACTCGGATTCCTTGACCCGGGGAAAGAAGTTTTCGCTCTTGATCTCGACGTATTCCTCCGGGCCGGTGCGTTCGCAGAAAAAGATGGAATTGCTCGGCGCGTTGTCGTCCAAGTCGAAGGTAAATTTGCGGTTGGCTCGGCTGCGGATGGATTGCTTGGGCTTGCGGTTGGTGACGAAGAGCATGGCGTCCTCCTTGGGTGGGGTGGTGGGGTGCGGGGCAAATGCCTGCGTGGGAATTCCGGGCGAGAGAAAGGGAGGGGGACTCCATTGGAAAGCGCCCGGATTCAAAACAAAAGAGTAATCATGAATTCGGGAATCGCATGGAAGGCATTTTCTCCACGTAAAGTTTCCGGGTTGCCAGATTGGGGATTTTTAAAGCCAATTCTCCCTCGACCGTTTCGCCTCCAATTGTCAAAAATCCAGCAAAATACAAAAAGGAGGCGATGGAATCGTGATCCTGGCTTTCATCTTCCAGCATGTCCCGCACGCCGAACCGGTCCGAGATGTCCGAGACCGTCAACGGCCGGTCTTCCCGCAAGGCATGCAAAAGCATTTCCCGGCCGCCGGCGATTTCCGCCGCGTATTCCAACTTGGCCTCGTCGGTCGCCAAATTGGCGTCGAGCATTTTGCGGGGGTATTTGCCGGACCTCAAAAATCCTTTGAGGAAATAAATGGCTAAAGTGGGATTGAAAATTTTCCGTTTCGAGCCCGGCGAGAACGTGTAACCGTTGTAATAGGTTCGCATTAGCCAAAATACATCTTCGAGGTCTTTTTCGTTGCCATTTCGCTCTCTCACAACGGCTTGGACAATTTCCCTGGTTTCCGTTTCCGTGAAGCCGCACAAATCCTCGAAATCCGCATCCAGATAAATGTTCTCCGCGATATTGTATCCGCTGGTGATGTCGCTGAGCACCACGGGCGACACCCCGGTGATGAACATTCGTTCGATCAGTCCCTCCCCTGCGGCGGATTTGAGTCCTTTGAAAAGCGTTTTCAGTGGACCGTTCTGGTGAACCAGGGCGGTGTACACGTCGTTTTCATCCTGGATCAGCGTTAGCACCTCGTTGGCAAAATTGTCGTATTCGTCAATGAGCAAATAGAGCGGATGCCCCGTCCGTTGAACGGCGGAGAGCAGGTGTTTGATGGAAACGAGGGCATTGTCCCAATCGATGGACGTCGGCTTGTCGAGGATATCCCGGTATCGACCGCAGAAGTGTTCAATGCAGACGTTGATGTGGTCGTGCAGAGACCGGCGAATTCGGTCCGGGCCTCCCGTGGGGTCCACCCACGAAAAATCCCATTTCAGAATCAGGTATCGATTTCGTTCCGGGCTCGGAGTTTTTCCGACCGCAAGCCCGCCGAACAAGGTTTCAAAACGATCTTTTTGAAGAAGATCGTAATATTGGTGGAGCATGGAAACCAGCAGGCTTTTTCCGAACCGGCGCGGACGGATGAACAGCAGATATTTCCCCATCCCTTCCAGCAAGGGGATCCGGTCCGACCGATCGCAATAGTAATAATCTTCGGTGATGACCGCGTTGAAATCGGCGATGCCGTAGGGGAATTTCATGGTTGGCCTCCTTGGAGATCGCACGGGCCGTCCGGCCTTCGGCGAGTTTCCTTATTGAATAGCAGAATTTCGGCAGAAGCGGCAAATGGAAGTCGATGGGCGCCGGATTCCGCGTCCATCGATTTTGCTGTTGGGTGGCCGACAATTTTGTTTGAAATTCCCGAGATTTCCCACAAAATTGTTTTTGGATTATTCAAAACGCCCCTATCCAGAAAAGCGGAATTCTCCCATATATCCAAGGTCTATGGATTATCGCGGCCATTTTATGGTATGGCACACACCTTGTATATTATGGTAAGATGCAGTTTCCAGTTGTGGCCATCCTGAACATCGTCCCGGCTTACCGGTCCTTGGAAAACGGCGGGGTTCCGTCCGGCCTTTGGACCGAAGCCCCGTTGCGGGGTCCGTTTGTCTCCCTCGGCGTTTCCGAGACGGCGGCATACGTTTCCGCTCCCAGGACGGCGCACGAATCCACTCCGACCGGTCCATCCAACAACTCCGAACCGATAGGTGCGCCAAACCCGTGAATTTCTCCAGTCATTTTTCCCGGAATCCTCGGGGTCTGCACGACCCCCGCCTTGCCCGAGACGCCTGCGGCGTGGGCATGATCTGCCACCTGCGCGGCCAGAAATCCCATCGCGTCGTCGCCGACGCGCTGAAAATTCTGGAAAACCTCGCCCATCGCGGGGCCTGCGGTTGCGACGAATCCACCGGCGACGGCGCGGGGATTCTCATGCAGATGCCCCACGAATTCCTGCGAAACGCCTGCGAATTCAACCTGCCCGGCGAGCGGGAATACGGCGCGGGGCTGGTGTTTCTGCCGCCGGACCCGGAGCAGGCGAAGCGCTGCGTGGACCTCCTGGAAGGCGCGGTGACGCGGGCCGGACAGCAAGTCGTCGGCTGGCGGGAGGTCCCGGTGAACAGCGAGGCCCTGGGCCATATCGCCCGGGGGGCGGAGCCGGTGATCCGACAGATTTTCGTGGGCCGGGACAAACGCGCCGAGACCACCGCCGATTTCGAGCGCGGCCTCTACCTCGCCCGGAAAATGGCCGAAAACGCGGTTCGGGACGCCGATCTGCCCCAGGGCGGGTACTTCCACATCCCCAGCCTCTCCTGCCGCACGCTGGTTTACAAAGGCATGTTCCTGGCCCACCAGATCGGTCCCTATTTCCCCGATCTCGCCGATCCGGCCATGGAGAGCGGCCTGGCCCTGGTCCATCAGCGCTACTCCACCAACACCTTTCCCACCTGGGAGCTGGCCCAGCCGTTCCGGTTTCTCTGCCACAACGGCGAAATCAACACCATGCGGGGCAACACCAATTGGATGAACGCGCGGGAGCACCTGTTCCACTCCGACTGGTTCGGCGAGGCGGTCAAGCAGCTGCGCCCCGTGGCCACGCCGGGCGCCAGCGACAGCGCCATTCTGGACAACGCGGTGGAGCTGCTCTGCCACACCGGCCGCTCCCTGCCCCACGCCATGATGATGCTGATCCCCGAAGCCTGGCAGAACCACGACACCATGAGCGAACAGCGGCGGGCGTTTTACGAATACCATTCCTGCCTGATGGAGCCCTGGGACGGCCCGGCCTCCATCCCGTTTACGGACGGCAAGGTCTTCGGCGCGGTGCTGGACCGCAACGGGCTTCGCCCCGGCCGCTACACCGTCACCACCGACGGATTCGTGGTGATGGCCTCGGAAACCGGGGCGTTGGAGATCGAACCCGAGCGGGTGGCCCGGAAAGGCCGTCTTCAGCCCGGCCGGATGTTTCTGGCCGACACCGAGGCGGGCCGAATCGTGGAGGACGAGGAGATCAAGGACTGGATGGCCCATCGCCAGCCCTACCGGAAATGGCTGGAACGGAACCTGATCCGCTTCGACCGGCTGCCCGCGCCGGAAAAACTGGAAACGCCCGACCCGGCCACGCTGCCGGCCCGGCAACAGGCGTTCGGCTACAGCCAGGAGGATCTGCGGCTGCTGCTGACGCCCATGGCCCGGGACGGCAAGGAGGCGGTCGGTTCCATGGGCGACGACATTCCGCTGGCCGTGCTTTCCCGGCGTCCCCGGCTGCTCTACGATTACTTCCGGCAGCTCTTCGCCCAGGTGACCAATCCGCCCCTGGACCCGATCCGGGAGGAGCTGGTCACTTCGCTGGTGACGCCGTTGGGCCGGGAGCGGGACCTGTTTCAGGAGACCGCCGACCACTGCCGCCAGCTTCGGCTGGACGAACCGGTGCTGACCGACCGCCGGCTCGCCCAGATTCGGGAGCAGAACCATCTGCGGGTGGAGACGGTTTCCACCTTGTTTCCGGTGGACGCGGACGGCGACGGACTCCGGGACGCTTTGGAGAAGATTCGCGAAGCGGCGGCGACCGCCGTCCAAAACGGCGCGGAACTCTTGATCCTTTCCGATCGGGGCGTAAGTCCGGAACGGATGCCGGTTCCCATGCTGCTGGCGGTGGGGGCGGTTCACCACCACCTGATTCGGAACGGCCTTCGGACCCTGTGCGGCCTGATCGCCGAAACCGGCGAGGCCCGGGAAGTTCACCATTTCTGTTGCCTGTTCGGCTATGGCGCGGGAGCGGTGGTTCCGTATCTGGCGGTGGAGACCATCGACTTTCTTTGCAAAAATGGAAATATCGATGGCGAGCCGGAAAAGGCGATCGCCAAGTTCGTCAAGGCGACCGGCCAGGGCGTTCTCAAGGTCTTGGCCAAGATGGGAATCTCCACCCTGCAAAGTTACCGGGGCGCCCAGATTTTCGAGATCGTGGGTCTGGCGGACGGGGTCGTGGACGATTACTTCGCCGGAACCGCTTCCCGGCTGGGCGGGATCGGGCTGGACGTGGTCGCCCGGGAATGCAAAAGTCGCCACCAGCGGGCATTTCCGCCGGCCCGAATTCCCGGCTCCGACGCGCTGGAGATCGGCGGGAAATACCAGTGGCGGCGCGGCGGCGAATCCCACCAGTACTCTCCGCTGATGGTGGCTCGATTCCAGCAGGCGGTGCGGGAGGAGAGCCGGGACGCCTGGGAACAGTTCACGGCCGAAGTGGAACGCCAGAACCGGGAAGGCGGCGAAATTCGCGGGTTGCTGAATTTCGACGAGGACGGCGCGACGCCGGTCCCGATCGAGGAAGTGGAACCTTGGCCCGAAATCGTGAAGCGGTTCAAGACCGGGGCCATGTCCTACGGCTCCATCAGCAAGGAGGTCCACGAATGTCTGGCCGTGGCCATGAACCGGCTGGGCGGGCGCAGCAATTCCGGCGAGGGCGGCGAGGACGCCGACCGTTTTCAGCCCGATCCCGACGGGGATTGGCGCAACAGCGCGGTGAAGCAGATCGCCTCCGGCCGCTTCGGCGTCACCGCCCACTATCTGGCCAACGCCGTCGACTTGCAGATCAAGATGGCCCAGGGCGCGAAGCCCGGCGAGGGCGGCCAGCTTCCGGGGTTCAAGGTCTATCCCTGGATCGCCCAAACCCGCCATGCCACGCCCTACGTGGGGCTGATCTCGCCGCCGCCCCACCACGACATCTACTCCATCGAGGATTTGGCCCAGCTCATCCACGACCTGAAATGCGCCAATCCCAAAGCCCGGGTCAACGTGAAACTGGTTTCCGAAGTGGGCGTGGGCACGGTGGCCGCCGGCGTCGCCAAGGGGCGGGCCGACGTGGTGCTCATCAGCGGCCACAGCGGCGGCACCGGCGCGTCGGTCCAGACCTCCATCCGCCATGGCGGCCTGCCCTGGGAGCTGGGGCTGGCCGAAACCCAGCAGACCCTGGTGGAAAACGGGCTGCGCAGCCGAATCCGGGTGGAATGCGACGGTCAGCTCAAGACGGGCCGTGACGTGGCGGTGGCCTGCCTGCTGGGCGCCGAGGAATTCGGTTTCGGGACCATCTCGCTGGTGGCCCTGGGCTGCGTCATGATGCGGGTTTGCCATCTCAACACTTGCCCGGTGGGGATCGCCACCCAAGACCCGGAACTCCGCAAGAAATTCGCCGGAAAGCCGGAGCATGTGATCGCCATGATGCGCTTCATCGCCGAGGACCTGCGGACCATCATGGCGCGGCTGGGCTTTCGGACGGTGGAGGAGATGGTCGGCCGGGTGGACCGGTTGACGGCGGTCCCGGCGGCGGATCATCCCAAGGCGGCCGGTCTGGATTTGACGCCGATCCTGCGCGTTCCCGAAACGCCGGAGGGGCTGCTGCCCTCCTGCTTCCGGCCCGATCAGGACCACGGTCTGGCGGAAAAGATGGACCACCACCTTATCGAAAAGGCGGCGCCCGCCCTGGAGCGGGGCGAGCGGGTGGCGGTGGAGCTGAAAATTCGCAACGTCCACCGGACCCTGGGGACCCTGTTGAGCTACGAACTCACGAAAAAATACGGCGAAGAAGGGTTGCCCGAAGACACCATCGTGATCAACGCTTCGGGGTCGGCGGGCCAAAGCTTTTGCGCCTTCGGCGCACCGGGCATGACTTTCCATATCCGGGGCGACGCCAACGACTATTTCGGCAAGGGGCTTTCCGGGGCGAAATTGACCATTCGCCCGCCGGTCGAGTCGAATTTCGATCCGGCGGACAATATCCTGATCGGCAACGTGGCCTTTTACGGCGCGACCTCCGGCGAAGCCTACATCAACGGGCTGGCCGGGGAGCGGTTCTGCGTGCGCAACAGCGGCGTCCGCGCGGTGGTGGAGGGCGTGGGCGACCACGGCTGCGAATACATGACCGGCGGCCGCGCCGTCATCCTGGGCCGCGCCGGCCGCAACTTCGCGGCGGGCATGAGCGGCGGGATCGCCTACGTGTTGGACGAAAAAAGCGACTTCGCCAAGCACCGCTGCAACCTGGAAATGGTGGCGCTGGAGGCCCTGGAAGACGAGGCCGACGTGGGCGAACTCCGCGAGCTGATCGAACGCCACTGGCGCTACACCGAAAGCCAAACCGCCCGGCGGATTCTGGACGACTGGGAGGCTTTTCTTCCCAAATTCCTCAAGGTCATGCCCACCGATTTCAAAAAGGCGACTTCGCCAAGCACCGCTGCAACCTGGAAATGGTGGCGCTGGAGGCGATGGAGGACGAGGCGGACATCGCCGAACTCCGCGAGCTGATCGAGCGCCACTGGCGCTACACCGAAAGCCAAACCGCCCGGCGGATTCTGGACGACTGGG
>CAYFVR010000187.1:0-9486 GCA_964346545.1 uncultured Desulfobacterales bacterium
ACCACCACATCCCGCACGTCCCCCGCGTTCGCCGAATAGACCGCCTGGGACTCCGCGCAATGCATCGGCGTCATGCCGGGTCGATCCACCCCCACAATGATCAAATCCGCCCGTTTCCCCGCCTCCAGCGAACCGATCTCATCCCCCATCCCGATGGCTTTCGCCCCGTCCAGCGTGGCCATCCGAATCACTGTTCGGGCGTCCAAAACCGTCGGGTCCCCGGTAAACACCTTGTGCAGCCGGGCCGCCATGGCCATCTCCCCGAACAGGTCCAGGTCGTTGTTGCCGGCGGCGCCGTCCGTGCCCAGCCCCACGGGAATCCCCGCCGCGAGCATGGCCGGAACCGGCGCGACGCCGGAGGCCAGCTTCATGTTGCTTTCCGGGCAATGAACCACCCCGCATCCCCGTTCCGCGACGACCTCGATGTCCCGTTCATCCAGCCAAACGCAGTGGACCAGCAGGGTGTCCGAATCCAGCACGCCCAGTCGATCCAGGTAGACCGCCGGGCCACAGCCATGTTCTTTCCGGATGTTCTCGGTCTCGCCCTTCGTCTCCGCCAGATGGATTTGGAACCGGACGCCCGCCTCCCTGGCGGCGTTTTTGGCCTGGATCAGGGTGTCCGGGGAGCAGGTGTAGGGGGAATGGCAGAAAATGGAGGGACGGATATTTTCCGACCTTCCCTTCCACCGCCGAACGAAATCCCGGGCCACCGCGATTCTTTCCTTCGGATCGGGAACCCCCGGCGCCGGGAAATCCACCACGCCCTGCCCCAACACCGCCCGGATGCCCGTTTCCGCAACCGCCTCCGCGACCCGGTCTTCCAGAAAATAGCCGTCGCAACAGGTGGTCACCCCGCCCAGCAGGAGTTCGGCGCAGGCGTGACGCGCGGCCTCGCCCACCGTGTCCGACCGGATTTGGGTCGCTTCGGCCGGGAAAATGTGGTCGTGCAGCCAGGTCTCCAGCGGCAGATCGTCGGCCAGGCCGCGAAAAAGGGTCATGGGCAGGTGGGTGTGGGCGTTGACCAGGCCCGGCAAAACCAGACCGCCCCGGGCGTCGAGTCTGGAAATGGCTTCCGGAGGCGGACCCTCCGCTTCGGAACCGACCCGGGAAATGCGGCCGTCGCGGATGGCCACGAATCCGTTTTGGACGACGGGCGCGTTTTCGTCGACCGTGAGCAACGTGCCGTTGTGGACCAGCAAATCAACCCGCATGAAGCCTCCCGAAACTCCGGTATCCGGGTAAAAGTGGCAAGTGCCAACCGGTTCTTGACTTCCGGGGCGCCGGTAACGATATTCATCGGATACGCCCCGGCATATTGGCCGGGGCGGCAACATCGACGCGAAAGGAACGCGAGATATGGCCTATTCCTGCAAGAATTGCGGCGCCGTCGCCGAGGCGCCCGGGCATTTGTGCAATCCGTGCGACGACAAGGCAAAGTGTCGCTTTTGCGGAAAGCCGGATACGGAACCGCAACACATCTGCAAAGACAAGCTTCAGGCCATGAAATTTGTTTGCGGCGGTTGCGGCCGCGTGGCCATGGAACAGCAGCACCTTTGCCGCCCAACCCCCATCGCCTGATCGACCGACATCAACCGGCGGCGGCGAAATTCCATCGTCGCCGTTTTTTTTCTTCCCTTGCCCTTTCTTCCAAGCAACAACGAATCCGAACACAATAAATTCAGACGGTTGCGGATTCGGCCGCTCGTCCCCCTCTCCGCCGAAGACATTTCGGCCGAGCGTCGCCTCGTTCCGGGCGGCGACGTCCGGTTTGCCTCCAATACCGTTCATTTTGGCGAAAATTTGTAGGGGCGTATCGCATACGCCCGCCGCCAATCAAGCACCATTGTTCATTGGGACTCCCAAAGTGAACGGTATTGGTTTTACCTCGGTTGGGACGACGCCGCAAGCCGGGAAGAGGGATCATTTTTCGGGTGAACGAAACCCCTTGGGGCCACATCGGAAAGGCGGAACGGAAAGCGATGGGGATCGGGAATCAACGGAAATCGAGCGGGGTTTGGAGGGGAATTTATCCCCGAACCGGAAGAACCATCGAACCGGGACGCGAAAAAAACGATTGGGCGGAATGTTGGGGAAGGGGAGGGAACGGGGGGAAATGGCAAGGAAGTTCGGGAGAGATCGGGAATTCGTCGAGCGGCGGCGCGGAGAAGGGGCGGTTTCCCGTCGTCGTCAATCCGGCGGGCGGAATGACGACGGCGGGAAATGAGGTGGGCGACGCCCCATCAGGAGGATTGGCGGCTTCCCGGGCCCGGTCTGAAACCGCCGGCCGGAAAGCCGGAGGCGAACGAGTCTTCGGGATCTTCCCGGGAGCTGACCTTGTGATGGCAGGCCGGACAGAAAAAATAATTGGGATCGGCGTTTTTGCCGCACGAGCGGCAGAGTCGAATCGCTTTGCGGCCTCTTTTCGGGGTCCGTTTGAGCGACTTGGCCTTTCGGGCGCCCATGGCGGGTATCTCCAAGAACTCATTGGGTTCCGTGGAATTGAAACCGGGATGAATCCACTGCCGCAAAGGCGGAAAATTCCCGCCCCGAAGTTGCTCAGGCCGCCGCGTCCCGAACGTTTCGCACGTCCCGGATATCGATCTTCCAATCTTCCTTGTCGTACCAGCCTTCGAAAAGAATCAGCTCCGGATGGTCGTCCAATGTCGTGTAGTTTTTCACATACACTTTTCGAGCCGAGGCCTGGCCTTCATCAAATACCCGGATGTTCAATTGTTTTCGATTCTCCTCCCGGGGAGCGGATACGGCCTTGAGGTTCCACACCCAATCCGGATCCAGCCCCAGATCGACCACCAGAAATCGGCCGATACCCGAAGGCAACTCTTTGGGGCGGGGCAGCTTTTTGGCTTTCGGCGCGCCCGGTTCCGCATTGGCTTTTTGCCAGAATTTCCATCCCATGATTTATTCCTCGCATTGAGCGGTTGATTCATGCCATCTTCAAAGCAAAAGAGGCGCCACCGTTTCAACGGGGATGAAAGGGAGATGGACATTATCGAAAAAGCGAGAGGGGACGGAAGCATCCGCGGGGCGGCGGAAGAGATCGGGAGGGACGGCGCGAGGGGAGACCCATGGAAATCGGCGGGCGATGGAGAACCCGGGGTTCCGATGCGGAGAATTCGGAATTCCCGGTTCCGACTTTTCGGGACGGATCCTTGCGACGCGGGGCGCCCAAAAAAACAAGGGGTTCCGCGAATCGACGCGGAACCCCTTGCAATTGGTACGCCCGGAGGGATTCGAACCCCCGGCCTACGGATTCGAAGTCCGGCGCTCTATCCAGCTGAGCTACGGGCGCGTAGGGGCGAGATGGGGTGAGAGAAGGGACTTGAACCCTCGACCACCAGGGCCACAACCTGGCGCTCTACCATCTGAGCTACTCCCACCATGAACAGACCCGCTTGATAACAAATTGCCCATCGAGTTGCAAGCAAAAAAATGGAAAGGGGGGCGGAGCCGAAGGCCGTCGATCCCTTTCAAGTTGGTGTTGACCCTCCCGAATGCTTCCGATAAAAGTAAGTCTTTATCCGCATCAATCATGGCGGGGAGCAAACCCGCTTTTCCCGATGAAATGATCGGAACGGAGTCGATCGTTGACCAAATTCAATATCTTCATTATGCGGGCGGTGCTGGGGGCGGTGTTCGCCGTGGTCCTGGCCCGAATTTTCCGACCGGAATTCAGTCCCTTGGCGGTGGGATTCTTCGCGGTTCTCCTTGTGGGCCTGGCCTATCTGCTGGAGGTCTGGGGGGGGCGCAAGAGGGAAAAATGACCTCTCCGGCGGAAGAATCGCTCGCCGCCAAACCCATCATCCTGGGGACGGCGGGCCACATCGACCATGGGAAAACCACGCTGATCCGCGCGCTGACCGGGGTCAACACCGACCGTCTCAAAGAGGAACGGCGACGCGGGATCACCATCGAACTGGGATTCGCGGCGCTGACCCTGCCGGGCGTCGGCCGGCTGGGAGTGGTGGACGTTCCCGGGCACGAGCGCTTCGTGAAGCACATGGTGGCCGGCGCCACCGGGATCGACATCGTGGCCCTTGTGGTCGCCGCGGACGAAGGGGTCATGCCCCAAACTCGCGAACATATGGAGATCTGTACGCTGCTGGGCGTCCACCACGGGCTGGTGGTATTGACCAAGATCGACCTTGTGGACGAGGAATTGCGGGAGCTGGTGCTGGACGACGTGGAAACCTATCTTCGCGGTTCTTTTCTGGAAGGTTGCCCCATCGTTCCGGTCTCCGGGGTTTCCGGCGAGGGCGTTCCGGAGCTGGTCCGCACCCTGGGGGAGATGAGCGCCGCCGTTCCGGAACGCTCCACCGCCGGCATGTTTCGGCTGCCGGTGGATCGGGTCTTCACCATGCGCGGGTTCGGGACCGTGGTCACCGGCACGGTGGTCTCGGGCCAGATTCGGGCGGGGGACAAGGTGCGGCTGTATCCCGGGGATACCATGGGCCGGGTCCGGGGCATCCAGTGCCATGGCGAAAGCGTCTCCGAGGTTCGGGCCGGCATGAGGGCCGCCATCAATTTTCAGGGGCTGGAGCGGGCCGCGGTCAACCGCGGGGACGTGCTGTCCACGCCCGGCGCCTTGGCGCCCGGCTTCATGGTGGACGTGGACCTTCGCTATCTGGCCGCGAACCCCCGGCCCATCCGGAACCGGACCCAGGTCCGTTTCCATTCCGGCACCTCCGAAATTCTGGGGAACCTGATTCTGCTGGACCGGGACGAACTGGCGCCCGGGGATTCCGCCTACGCCCAGTTGCGGCTGGAGGCCCCGGCGGCCCTGGTGGCGGGCGACCGGTTCGTGATCCGGAGTTATTCGCCGATTCGGACCATCGGCGGGGGGGCGGTGCTGAATCCCATTCCGCCCAAGCACAAGCGATTTCGGGAATCGGTCGTTCACCGCCTGACCCGGCGGGCCCAGGCCGGCGCCGAGGCGGCGGTGGAGGGCGACATCCGGGACGGGGGCTACGGCGGCCGTTCTTTGGCGCATCTCCGGGTCATGACCAATCTCCCGGAAAAAAACCTGGAATCCACCCTTCAAGATCTGGCCTCCCGCCAGCGGGTGATCCAGACCGACCGGGAGCGGCGGGTGTACGTCCATGGGGAACGGTTCCAGGCGCTGGTGGATTCCGTCGCCGCCCACCTCGCGGCCTATCACCGGGAACATCCCCTCAAGCCGGGAATGTCCATGGAAGAGCTTCGCTCCAAATTCCCGGCGGAGGTGGGGCAGAAGCTGTTTACCCAGGCGCTCAACCGGCTGATCAAGGAGGAGCGGCTGGAGAGGGAGGGCGACCTGATTCGAAGCGCCGACCATGCGGTGGCCCTGGGCGTGGACGAATCGGCGTTGCGGAACCGCCTGCTGGAAACCTACCGGGACGCCGGACTGACGCCCCCCAACTTCGGAGCGCTCTGCAAGGAGATGGAAATCGCGCCCAAGGCGGCCGAGCCGGTTCTCATGACCCTGCGAGACGAGGGCCGGCTGGTGAAAGTCGCGGACGACCTGTTCTTTCACGCCGACGTTCTGGTCGATCTGCGGGAGCGGGTGGCGGCCTTCCTTCGGGAAAAGGGCGAAATGACCACCCCGGATTTCAAGGGCCTGACCGGCGTCTCCCGGAAATATCTGATTCCGCTCATCGAGCGTTTGGACGCCGAAAACCTGACCATTCGCGTCGGCGAGGTTCGGAAACTGCGAAGCGGCTGACGTCGGAATTTCCCACTTCAACGCAATCAAGGAGACCCAATGAGCGAAGAGAAAAAAAGCCGTTTCAAACTCAACCCCAAAAAGGCGGCCATCGGCGTCGCGGCGCTTTTGGTCTTGGCCGTCGTTATTTGGGGGGGGCTGTTCCTGTTCGGCGGGGAAGATGACTATGCCGGGCCGTTCGATCCCGAGGAAGTGGTCTTCGTGGGCGACGATTCGCCGGGAGACGCCTCCACCTCCGATCCCGGGCAAACGGAGGCCGAAAATTCATCTTCCGGGACGCTTTCGTCCCAATCGAACCAGGAGGGCGATGCGCCCGCGACGTCGCCCAAACCGGCTCGCTCCTCGAATCGGCGCCGGGGCATGACGTTTTTGGACGCCGTGATCGATCCGCTGCAAAACGAACTGGATCGTTTCTGGGGATGGCGGCCCAACGACCTCATCGAGTTCACGGACAACGTGAACAATTATCAGCTCGGCGTGCTGGAAGCCACGCGCCGGACCTCCATCGTGCTGGCCGAGCGGATTTCCCGAACCGGAAGCAGCGATCCCTACATCCGGGAGCTGGAGCAGGCCATGAGCCTGTTCGCCATCGATCCGACCAACTACATGTTTCCCGCGCCGGAATCCAAGTACCAGGAAGGGCTCGACAATATGCGGAAGTATCAGGAGATGATTCGCACCGGAACCGCGCGCTTCTACAATCGGATGGACAATCTGGTGCCGCTCCTGCTCACCTACGAGTCGCTTCTGGGAAGCTGCACGGAAAATCTGCTGAAGCGAGATATCGGTTTTTTTGATGTTGACGATATCTTCTTTTATTCCCAAGGCGCCGCCGCCATGGTGCTGTCCACCATGGAAGGGGCGGGCGTGGATTTTCGGGAAACCATCGAGGGCGCCAACGGCATCGGAGTCTACGACGAAATCGTGCGTTCCCTGCGGGAGGTCGTGGAAATGGACCCCTGGATCGTTCTTCGCGGCGGTCCCAACAGCATTTTCGCGAATCACCGGGCCAACATGGCCGGTCCCATGAGTCGCGCCCGTTTCCAAATGAGCATTCTGCATGGCGCCCTGACCGGCAATCTCTGATCTCGTCCGGCTTCGCCGCCCCTCGGGAGGCGTTTTCGCAAAAGAAAAGCGGCGCTTCAATTGATTTTGTCCGCCTCGCCTTTCCGAGGGGTGAACGGCGCATGGGTCGCGGCCGACGTCCCGATGGGCCGCCCCGAAAATGAAAAAAACCGGTTGTCGGTTTTTCCTGGAAACCTGTTCATCGATCCCACGCGGGAGAAGACATGATTCAATTGCCCAAAGGGGCCCCGGAAAGGAAGCGTCTGGCCGTCGGGGCCGCGATTGCGCTGATCCTGATTCTCGTTTTCTTTTGGCTGTTCGGCGGGGGAGACGAAACGTCCGAAACCGCTTCGGCGCCGCCCGGAGGTCCCGTCGAACCGTCCGCGAAAGCCCCCCTGCCGCCCGACCCCGGCCCGGACGGCGGTTTCACCCCGCTTCCATCTCCCATTTCCGGGATGGAACCGGAGACTGCGCCGTCGGCGACGCCGGGGGTTTCCCCGGAAAGGAAGCCGAAAAAACGACCGGCGCCCGCCGCGCCGCCAAAGGAGCCCAATCGGCCCCGGGGCCTGACCTTCCTGGACGCCGTGGTCGAGCCGCTTCAAGGCGAGATGGATCGGTTTTGGGGTTGGCGTCCCAACGATCTGATCGAGTTCACCGACAACGTCAACAACTTTCAGCTTGGCGTCCTGGAGGCCACCCGCCGGACCTCCATCGCCCTGGCCGAGCGGATATCCCGAAGCGGCAGCAGCGATCCCTACATTCGCGAGCTGGAGCGGGCCATGAGCCTGTTCGCCATCGATCCGAGGACCTGGATCTTTCCCCGGCCCGAGTCCAAATATCAAGAGGGGCTGGACAATATCCGAAAATACGGGGAAATGGTTCGGCGGGGCGAGGCCCGGTTCTACAACCGGATGGACAATCTGGTTCCCCTGCTGCTGACCTACGAATCCATTTTGGGAAGCTGCACCGAGAATCTGCTGCGAAAAGACGTCGGTTTTTTTCAGGCCGACGACGTGTTCTTTTATTCCCAGGGCGTCGTCACCATGGTGCTTTCCGCCATGGAGGGGGTGGGCGTGGATTTTCGCGAAACCATCGAGGCGGCCCAGGCGTTCGGGGTCTATTCGGAAATCATCGTCTCTCTTGAACGGATGGCGGAAATGGACCCGCCGGTGATTCTGAACGGCGGTCCGGACGGCATTTTCGCGAACCATCGCGCCAATATGGCCGGGCTCATGAGCCGCGCCCGATTTCTCATCCACATTCTCTACGGCGCTCTGACCGGAGACCTGTAAGCCCGGTCGCCGGAACGGCCCCCGATTCCCCCGGCGAAATCGTCCCGCTTCCCTATTCTTCGCCCGCCTTCCGGATTCCCGGGGGGCGGGCGTTTTCATTGGATTGGTCTCGTGGCGGATTTCCGCGCGGAGCGGGTGCGGCCGAGAGCGTTGGGAATCCGTCCGGATGGCGGACGTCCCGAAGAGGCCGGGATTCAATCTCCGTTTTCCGGGAAATTGTTCTCCCGGATTTCCCCGACCAGCCAATTCACGATGCCGTCCATTCGCCGCCGCCCCCGGTCGGTCAGTCGCCGAAACGGCCCCGAAGTTTCCATCCAGCCTTCCCCTCGAAAGATATCCAGAGCCCCCGCGAAAATCTGGTCGAAATCGTTTCCAAACATGGCCGTCCACCGCCGGATATCGACTCCGTCCAACCGGCGCAGTCCCAGATAAACCGCTTCCACGGCCAGCTCGCTCCACCCCAGCCGTTCCCGCTCCGCGACCGGGGATCGGCCCCGCCGCAATGCCGCGACATAGGCCCGAACGGAAGGAAGGTTCCGGCGCCGTTCCGGCGGGCGGAAGCCGTGGGCCGCCGGACCCAGCCCCAGATAGGGCGCGTGGGTCCAGTATTTTTTGTTGTGGCGGGATTGCAGCGCGGGAGAGCGGGCGAAATTGGAGATTTCGTAGGCCGGATAGCCCAGATCGGCGAGCGCCTCGAAGGTCAGGTCGAAAAGTCGGGCGGCGGTTTTCTCCGACGGCGGCCGGACCCGGCCCCGGCGGCGGTCCCGGCGCAGCGGCGTCCCCGGCGCCCAGGTGAGCAGGTAGGCGGAGATGTGCTCCGGACCCAGGACCTCGATCCGCGCCAGCTCCCGTCGCCAGGCGGCCTCGGTCTGGCCGGGCAGCCCGTAGATCAGATCGACGCCGATATTGGAAAAACCGGCTCGCCGGGCGTCCCGAAACGCCTTCGTCGCCTCGGCCGGCGAGTGGATGCGTCCGAGCCGCCGGAGTTGTTCCGCGTCGAAGGATTGAACGCCCAGGGACAGCCGGTTGATCCCGGCTTGGCGGAAGGCGGAAAGGGATTCCGGCGTCACGGTTCCCGGATTGGCTTCCAGAGTGATTTCCGCCTCCGAAGACAGACGGAAATGCGTTCGAATCCCCTCCACGAGTCGCGCCACGTCGGCCGGCGGGAGCAGGGAGGGCGTGCCGCCGCCGAAATAGAGCGTGTCGCAGGGAAAGGTAAATTCGGGGGCGACCAGAGATATTTCGGCCAGCAGGGCGTCCACCAAGGCCGGCATCCGGTCCAGGTCGGACACGGAGTAGAAGTCGCAGTAGCGGCATTTTTCCCGGCAGAAGGGAACGTGAACGTAGATTCCGCCGGGTTCCGGCGGAAAGCGGGGGAAGGAGGGGGCGGGCATGGGGAGAACGACGCCG
>CAYFVR010000188.1:0-9424 GCA_964346545.1 uncultured Desulfobacterales bacterium
TCCAAAACAGACTGGGAACGGATCGATCAAATGGATGACGAGGATATCGACACCTCCGACATCCCACCGCTCACGGATGAATTTTTTGAAACCGGAGAATGGCGAAGGCCGGCGGAGAAAATCCAACTTACGGTGGAGGTGGAGCCGGAAGTCGCCGAATGGTATCGAAAACAAGGCAATAATTCGGAACGGTGCCTGAGCGCCGCGCTCCGCATTTACGCCCAAGCCCACGAATCGATCACGCACAACAATACCCCCTGAGAGCGTCGATCCTCCCACTTGGCGTCGCTTCCCACTCCCAAACCATCGCGTTCACCCCTTGCCCAACACCGCCGCCACCTTATCCAACAACCCCCGAAGGGAAAAGGGCTTTTGGATGAACTGAACGCCTTCCTTGAGCACGCCGTGGCGGACGATCACGTTGTCGGTGTAGCCGGACATGTAGAGCGCCTTCGCCCGGGGATGATATTCCCGGATTCGATCCACCACTTCCGGGCCGTTCATTTCGGGCATGACAACATCCGTCAGCACGAGATCGATGGGGACGTCACGGGCCGCGGCCCTTTCCATGGCGTCCGAAACGCTCCCGGCCCGCATCACCGCATAGCCGCCCCGCCGCAACATGCTCGCCGCAAGTCGGGCCAACACGGAATCGTCTTCCACGACCAGGATACTGCCCGTTCCGGAGGCCGAAATCGGTTCTTCGATGGGAGCGGCGGGAGCGGTTTCAAGGGCCATCTCCAACGGCAGATAGATTTTAAAGGTCGTTCCCCGCCCCGGCTCGCTGTACACGAAAATATGGCCGCCATGCTGCTTCACGATGCCGAAGGAGGTGGCCAGCCCGAGTCCGGTCCCCTTTTCCTTGCCCTTGGTCGTGAAAAACGGCTCGAAAAGACGCGCCTTCACATTTTCGCTCATTCCATGGCCCGAGTCGCTTACGCTCATCATGGCGTACTCCCCCGGTTCCACATCGATCTTTTTCTCGGAGTAGGCCCCATCCAACGTAACGGGCGACGTCTCGACGGTCAGCATGCCGCCCTCGGGCATGGCATCTTGGGCATTGACCGCCAAGTTCAGGAGCACCTGTTCCAGTTGCGCGGTATCCGCCCGAACCGGCAATGGCTGGTTGGCCAAAGACGGCTCCAGTCGGATGTCCTCGCGCAGGATCCGGCGAAGGAGTTTTTCAAATCCGGACACCACGTTGTTCAGGTCCACCGAATCCGTTTCCAGCACCTGCTTGCGGCTGAAGGCCAACAATTGTCGCGTCAGCTCTCGCGCCCGCAGCGTGGCCGCATGGATTTCCCCCAACTCTTCTCGGCCGGGGTGATCGGCCGGCAGGTCTTCCAGCAACAATTCCCCGTTTCCCAAAATGACGGAAAGCAGATTGTTAAAATCATGGGCCACGCCACCCGCCAGCCGGCCCATGGTTTCCATTTTTTGGGCCTGATGCAGCTGGTCTTCCAGAACCGCCTCCCGCTTTCGCGCCGCCATGCGCTCCGAAATATCCCGGGCGAAAACCAGGGCGCCGTCATGTCCGGCATAGTGAAGGGGAACGGCGGAAACGTCCACATGCACCGGCGCCCCGTCCAGCCGGAGGTAGACCTGCTCCAGACCGGAAACCGCTTTTTTCTCCTCGTTCAGCCGCCGGATGCGTTCCCGCACCGCCTCGTGATAATCGGGATGAAAGCGGTCGAAGACCGGTTGATCGATCAGATCCGTTGGCGAGAAAGCGCCGAACAGCTCGACGGCCGCGCGATTCACGTAAACGAACCGGCTCCGGGTCTGGACGAAAATGGCGTCCGGGGAGCTTTCCACCAGCAGCCGAAACCGGCGTTCGCTTTCCGCCATGGCCCGCCCCGCTCGCTTCCGCTCCGCAATGTCCTCCATGGCGGCCATAATTCCGATGATTTCGCCGGCGTCGCTCAGAATCGGCGCGGTGGACAGGCTGCACTCCATCCGGGTTCCGTCCTTTTTGACACGCACCAGCTCCAGGTTGGAAAACGCCCGTCCGGCCATCACGAGACGGCGCAGTTCGGCAAATTCGGCGTTCTTTTCCTCGGGCACGATGGGCAGGGGACGGCCCGTCACCTCTTCGGCGGACCAGCCGAACATCCGCTCCGCCGAAGCGTTCCAGGACATCACCTTTCCCTGAAGATCGACGCTGTACAGCGCCACCGGCGAGCAGGCGATCATGGCCCGCTGAAAGGCTTCGCTTTGTTCCATCGCGGCCTCGGCCCGTTTGCGCTCGGTCACGTCGTGGACCATGGAATACAGCAGCTTCCGGTCCCCGAACCGGATCGGGCCGCTGTACACTTCCACGTCGCGCACGGAACCATCCGCCCGCCGGTGCCGGAACTCAAAATGGTTTCGCCGCTCCCGGCGGGCCTCTTCCATTTCCGCAAGAACTTCTTCCGGCGACAGCGTGTTGATTTCCGTCACCCGCATCCGGGTCAGCGTTTCCCGAGGCCAGCCGTAAAAAGCGGCGGCCGCGGGATTGGCGTCCACGATGGTCCCGTCCTTGGGATCGAGGAGAAACATGACGGTGTGGGGATTTTCGAACAGCGCCCGGTAGGAAATGTCGTTTTCCCGGTGGGCCGAAAGGCCCGTCCGCTCGACCATGCCACGACTCCTTCGAAGAGGCTTGAAAATGGGCCTCGCCCCGAACGGCGGGGGCGGTTCGCCGCACCCGGAAGGAAAAGACCCGTTTTTCCGGAATTCCATTTCCATCCGACCCAAAGGCCGGGTTCCGAAGAAACTATCGACGCTTCCGCTTGGGGGGAATCTTCGCGCCGCAGAATTTGCAGTTGACGGTTCGATCCTTCATTTGGGCGGAAACCGCCTGGGTCCGCCCGCATTTGGGACACGCCCGCTTCAGCCCTTGCAGCGTCTGGATGATCGCGTGAATAAAATAGGGATTCATGGATGGCTCCCCCTTCAATATGCAGTTGAAGACTTTTCCGGACGGCCGGGGCTCAGAGATTCTTGTCCCGGACTTTCTCCTCGAACTTTTCGATCTGGCTTTCCAGACCCATCACCCGTTCCACGGGCAAAACGAAGGCGATGCCCGTGCCCGGCTTGTGGAATTCCCCGGCGGTTTCGATGGCCTCCAGAACCGGCTGGACCAAAGGCTCGGCCAGCAAAAACATGACGATATCGGTTTGGTCCTCCAGCTTCAGGCCGAAAAAAGTCTTGGCCTCGTGCACCCCGGTGCCCCGGGCGGGAATGATGGTTGCGCCGGTGGCGCCGGCCGCCTTGGCCGCGTCCACGATGGGGTCGGTCTTGTGGGTCTTGACCGGCGCGAACACAATTTTGAACTTCATCGGCGTTCTCCTTTGGAAGGATGTGGGACCCGACGGCCGGCCATCCAATGGGTGAGCTGGGCGTAGGCCATCACCGCGATGATCGGGAACAAGCTGGCGAAGGCGATGAGGCCGAAGCCGTCCAGGGCCGGATTGCGGCCGGGCACCGCCTCGGACAGTCCCAGACCCAGGGCGGCCACCAGCGGCACGGTGACGGTCGAGGTCGTCACGCCGCCGGAATCGTAGGCCAGAGCCACGATCTTCCGGGGCGCGGTGAAGGTTTGCAGAATCACGATCACGTATCCGGCCATAATGTAGTAATGCAGCGGCGTTCCCGTCACGATGCGGAACGCGCCGAGCGCGATTCCCGAGGAGACCCCGAAGGCGACGGTGATCCGCAGGCCCCACGGACGAATCGTCCCGCCGGACACCTCGCCGGCCTTGATGGCCACGGCCAACAGCGAGGGCTCCGCGATGGTGGTGGAAAAGCCGATCAGGGCCGCGAACAGATAGACCCATCCGTAGGCCGTCCATGCCGTCGGCGCCGCGGCGCCCGGGCCGACGAGAAAGGACGGATCGGAAAGCTGCATGGCCATGGACCGGCCGACCGGGAACAGGGCCATTTCCAGGCCGACCAAGAACAGGGCGAGACCGACCACGACGTAGACGCCGCCCACGACCAGCCGTTTCGGGTTGGGAATGGGCTGGCGCAGGACGAACAGCTGAAAGCCGACGATGAGCAGAAGGATCGGCAGAATATCCCGGAACGTCGCCAGGAGCACGGCCCCGAATTCGAGCAGAAAATTCATATAAGATCTCCCCTCCGGGATTACCGGAAAACGATCAACCCATACCCCATCACGAAGATCATGGGAAGAAGCGAGGCGAAGGCGATGAGGCCGAAGCCGTCCAGCAGCGGACTGCGGCCCCGGATGATGGAGGCCAAGCCGACCCCCAGGGCCGCCACCAGCGGAACCGTCACGGTGGAGGTCGTCACGCCGCCGGCGTCGTAGGCGATGCCGACGATTTCTTTGGGCGCGACGATGGTCATGAGCATGACCATCGCGTAGCCGCCGATGATCAAATAATGGACCGGCCAGCCGCGAAGAATGCGCAATACGCCCACCAGGATGGCCAGCCCCACGGAAATCGCCACGGAAAGGCGCAGCCCCAGCGCGTACTGGTTCAGGGAAGCGGCCTCGGCGTCGATCAGCCCTTGGGCGCCGGCGATTTTGGCGGCCTCCGCGGAAACGGCGATGAGGGCCGGCTCGGCCACCGTGGTGGAAAAGCCCAGCAGGAAGGCGAAGGTCAGCAACCAGAACAGGCTTCCCTTGCGGGCCAAGGCCCGGGCCATGGTCTCCCCGATGGGAAAAAGTCCCATCTCCAGCCCCTCCACGAAGAGAGTCAGCCCCAGCACCACCAGAACCCCGCCGAAGGCCACCTCGCCGACGTCCGGCAGGGGGCGCCGGAGCACCACCGCCTGGAAAAAGGCGATCACGAGGATGATGGGCAACAAATCCTTGAAGGAACTCCAGAGTTTTCCCGAAACGACCCGGGCAATGACGGACAAAAATGAACGTGTGGATTTTCCGGGCATTCCGCTCCTTTCCCGAAGCCGAAATCTGATTCGGATTGCATTTAAAAACAATTTTCTATCGCAAACCACAACCCTTTTCAACCCTTTCCCGCTCCGGCCGCCAACCCGTCCCCGCGCCACCGGCTCGTTCCGTCCGCCGAAACCGGAATCCATGAATTCATAAAGAGGGTTTGCCTCTCATCATTCGGATTGTGCTGAATTTTTTAACCTGATACAAACAAAAAGCGGACGCGGTTTGCCCCATCGAAATCGGGAAAAGGACCGGGACGACGGTCCACGGAACTCCTTTTCCCCGGCGGAAAAGGAGTTCCCCGTGAAAAAACGTTCCCTGAAATTCAAGTTGATGTTTGGCGGCGCCCTGCTTTCCACCATCCCCCTGGCGGTCGCCGCGGCCATTTCCATGACCATCTCCACCAACGCCCTGGAACGGTCGGGACGGGAAAAAATCGAGATCATTTCGCGCAACATGGCGAGAATGACCCAGCTTTTCCTGACCGAGGAGATCAAGCTGGCCCGGGAACTGGCGGGCGGGAGCGCCGCCGTGGACGCCGCCGTTCAACTGGCCAAAAACGGAGAGGCCGCCGCGGTGGGCCATATCGGATGGCTGACCCGAAAACTGACCAATTCCATGAGAAACATCGGGCGGGACTATGAAAGCATTTTCGTTGCCGACCTCGACGGCCGCATCTACGCCGACGGCAACCAGGGCAAATATGTGGGCACGTCGGTGGCGGATCGAAACTATTTTCGGCGGGCGCTGGACGGCCGGGAAATTTTCGTTGGCGATCCGGTGGCTTCGCGGGTCAGCGAAAAACCCGTAATCCCGATCTGCGCCCCGGTGCTGGACGCCCGAGGAAATCCCGTCTCCGCCCTGGTCCTGGTCATGACCACCGATTTTCTGGCGCGGGCCATCACCGAAAACCCCATCGGCGAAACCGGCTATCCCTACGTGCTGGATCGGGAAAGGCTCGTGGTGGCCCACCCGGACCCGACCCTGATCATGGAAGCGGACATCGACCAAATCGAGGGCATGGAAACCATCGCCGCCCGGGTCGCCTCGGGGGAAAGCGGGATCGAAAACTACCGGTTCCGGGGCACGTCCAAGGTGGCCGGCTTCGTCCCCGTGCCCGTCGCCGGATGGACCGTGATCGCCACCCAGGATCGGGCGGAATTTTTCGCGGCCTCCCGGCAAATTCAATGGACCCTTCTGGCCTTCGGCGTCCCTTTTCTGATGTTGGTCATGGTTTCCACGCTCTGGACGGCCCGCAACCTCAGCCGCCCCATTCTGGAATCCGTGGAACAGCTCCGGGGCACGGCCCAGCGCGTGGCCGCCGCTTCGGGAGAAGTCTCCGCCAGCGGCCAGTCCCTGGCCGAAGGCGCATCCCAGCAGGCCGCCTCGGTGGAGGAAACCTCCGCCTCTCTGGAAGAAGTGGCTTCGCTCACCCGCCAAAACGCGGACGGCGCGGACCAGATGCGGCAATTGCGCGACGAGGCCTTCGACGCCCTGGAATCGGCCGCCCTCGCCATGAACGCCGCCGAAGCCCGGATGGCCGCCATCCGCGAGCAGGGCGACGCCGTCAGTCGAATCGTGCGAGGCATCGACGAAATCGCGTTTCAAACCAATCTGCTGGCCCTGAACGCCGCCATCGAGGCCGCCCGGGCCGGAGAGGCCGGGGCCGGCTTCGCGGTGGTGGCCGGAGAGGTTCGGCGTCTCGCCATCCGGGCCGCCGACGCCGCCCGGGACACCCAGGAGCGGATCGAAACCACCCTCCGGGAAATTCACCAGGGCGGGGAAGCCATGGAAAAGAGCCGCGGACAGTTCGACGTCGCCCTGGATCGAAACCGGAAGGTGGGAGAGCTGGTGGGAGAACTGGTGGAGGCGGGCCGGGAGCAGGCGGCGGGAATTCAGCAAATCAACCTGGCCATGGCCGAGATGGACAAAGTGGTCCAGAACAACGCCGCCAACGCCGAAGAGGCCGCCGCCGCCGCGGAGGAAATGCACGCCCTTTCCGACGACATGCGGAACATCGTCCGGCGGCTGGCCCGGGTGGTGGGGGTTCGGGAGAAAGACGGCGGTTCGGGACCTCCTCCCGTCGATTTCGACACGCCCCTCTCCGGCCGGGACGGGGCCCGCTCTTTGCCAAATCGTCCGCGCCCCCGCCTTCCCGCGCCGAACGCCGACGCGTGAACCGCTTTGCAGCCGCCGAACGGCCGGCGCGTCGATGACCGGCCGGGAAGGATTCCTCTCCCCATGTCCGACGTGCTCCTCATTGACGACGATCCGGCCCTGTGCCGGCTGCTGGCCAAGCTGATCCGCCGCTTGGGTCCGCACGAGGTTCGAACGGCCCACACCCTGGCCGAAGGGCTGCGCCTGGCCCGGGAATGGTCCGCCGATCTCGTCTTTCTGGACGTGCAAATGCCGGACGGCCGAGGGCTGGACGCGGTGCCCATGCTCCGGGAAGCCCCCTCCGCGCCGGAAGTGGTGGTCATCACCGGCCACGGCGACCGGGCCGACGCCGAAATGGCCATCCGCCGGGGCGCCTGGGACTACCTGCTCAAGCCCTTTTCCCGGGAAGCCATCGAATCCCTGCTGGACCGGACCCTGCTGTATCGATCCGCCCGGCAAGAACGGGAGCGGCCCCCCGCCCTCCCGCGCATCGAGGGGTTGGTGGGGACCAGCAACGCCCACCAGTCCTGCCTGGACTTCATCCGCCACGCCGCGGCCAGCGACGCGCCGGTCCTCATCACCGGGGAAACGGGCACCGGCAAGGAGCTGGTGGCCCGAAACATCCACGCCAACAGCCGCCGGGCGAACCGCAGCTTCGTGGTGGTGGACTGCGCGGCCCTGCCCGAAACCCTGGTGGAAAGCGCTCTTTTCGGCCATGCGCGGGGCGCCTTTACCGGAGCGGACCGGGACCGCGAGGGGCTGGTTCGTCAGGCCCACGGCGGCACCCTTTTTCTGGACGAAGTGGGCGAGCTGCCGCCCAACATTCAGAAATCCTTTCTCCGGGTCTTGCAGGAACGCCGGTTCCGGCCCGTGGGCGGACGGGAAGAGGTGGCCAGCGATTTCCGGCTGGTCGCCGCCACCCATCGCGATCTGGAGGCCATGGCCGAAGCCGCGCAGTTTCGACGAGACCTTCTCTACCGGCTGCGGGCCCTGGCCTTCGAAGTTTCCCCCCTTCGCGGCCGGAGGGACGACATCCAAACGCTGATCGCCCATTTCATGGACCGGATCAGCGACCGCACCGGCCACCCGATGAAGCACGCCTCCCCCGATTTCCTGGAAGCCCTCTGCGATTTCGACTGGCCGGGCAACATCCGGGAGCTGATCCACACCTTGGAGGGCGTCTTCGCCGACACCCCGGGCGAAGCCATTCTCTTCGCCCGCCATCTGCCCCAGCGCATCCGGATTCAAAAAGCCCGATCCGGATTGTCCCGCCGAGGGTCTTCCCGGACGGATTGCGAGGATCCCGGAACGCCGCCGGGCGCGGCGGCCGACACGCCGTCGGAATCGGCCGAACCGCTTCCGACGGCGGCGGAAGATTTCCCCACCCTGAAAGAATACCGGGAGTCCCTGCTTGTCCGGGCCGAAACCCGCTACCTGAACAATCTCATGGCGCTCACCCGCGGCTCCGTCCGCGACGCTTGTCGAATCTCCGGGCTGGGCCGCACCACCCTTTACCAGCTCATGAAAAAACGGGGCGTGTCCCGCATGGGGTGGCCCCGCTGACCATTCGAAATTCTGGATGGATGTTCATTTTTTGGAACATCTGTCCGTATTTTTCGAACAAGCCTCGCTCGCTTCTCCGGAAAAAGCTTCCCCCCTCCCAATTTTCGCGTTGGCGCCCCCCTTGCTTGGGATTATTTCACAAAACTTTCATCGCGGCCACGGGCGCGCCGAGACCCCCGGCCTCTCCCGCCCGGCCCGCCGTTTCTCCAAGGGAGGAGCCTCCGGATGCTTCCATTTCCCTCCATTCTGGTGTTGTTCGCGGATACCGACCATCCGACTATCGCCGGATGGGAAACGGGAATCCGGTCTCTCGTGGACGAAGGCGCCCTGAAACGGTATCGCACCGTGGAGGCGCTGGAACGCCGCCTGTGTCGCCCCGGGAGCCCGCAGACCGATCTGGTGCTCCTGTGCCCGGCGTCCCTCTCCGCCCTTCGGCGGCTTGGCCGCATTCGGCCCCTTCTGGTCACCACCCATCGGGTGGTGATGGTGCTGCCGGATCGAACGCCGGAAGCCGTCGCGGCGGGTCACGCGTTTTTTCCGCGCTACATCGGGTTCGCCGACGGAGATGTCGGAGACGTCTTCGCCGTGCTTGCTCGTCTGCTGGGCCGCGCCACGAAATCCAAAGAGAAAAGGGAAACCATCTGAAAGCCGCGCCGCCAATCTTCGGCGCCCCGACTTTCGTTGCCCGGCCGGGCGAGCTTTGCCCGCCGCGAAACGCGGCGGCCGGACGGGAAAAATCCGGAAACAATCGAAATTCGTTTGGCAAATTTCAGGCAAGGCGAACCATAAAAATCAACT
>CAYFVR010000189.1:0-9326 GCA_964346545.1 uncultured Desulfobacterales bacterium
TCAGAACGATCCGAACAGCGAGCCGAGGACGATCAGCGTCACCAGAGCGACGACCGGGGACAGAACGGCCACCACGAAGATGTCGGCGTAGGATTCCCGGTGGGTCAGCCCGCAGATGGACAGCAGGGTGATGACGGCGCCGTTGTGGGGCAGGCTGTCGAGGCCGCCCGTGGCCACCGCCGTCGTCCGGTGCAACAGGTCCGGCGACACGCCCGCAGCGTTCGCCATCTCCATGTACTCGGCGCCCAGGGTCTGAAGCGCGATGCTCATGCCGCCCGAGGCCGAGCCGGTGATCCCGGCCAGAATATTGACCGACAGGGCCAGGGAGACGAGGGGATTGTCCCCGCCGATGCCGAGCACCGCGCTCCGAACCACCGCGAAGGCCGGCAACGAGGCCACCACCGCCCCGAAGCCCACCAGACTGGCGGTGTTGAAAATGGGCAGAACCGAGGCGTTGGCCCCCGCGTCCAGACTTTCGATCAGATTGCCGAACCGCTTCCGGTTCAGGACGATCAGCAACAGAATGGAAAACACCAGGGCCGCGATGATGGACCAGATGCCCTTCACCGCCCCGATTTCCGTCTCTCCGTATTCCGGCCGGGCCAAATAGGCCGCCTCCATGGACGGAATCACCACCATGCTGAACAGGTAGTTGAGGCCGATGACCGCGACGATGGGCAGGAGGGCAATGAAGAAGGAAGGTTCGTCGGCGGGCTCGGGCTTCTCGTTGAGTTCGGCAATGTCGAAGCCTTCGCCCTCGGCCCGCTCCCGGAGCGCCCGGTCGGCCTTGGGCAACCGATCTTCGTGATCGCCGTAGCCCTCGCCGGCCGCCGCGGCCGCCCGCATCCGCCGGTTGAGCCAAAAAACGCCGAGCCCCAGCATAATCAGGGCCGAAACGATTCCCAGACCAGGCGCGGCGAAGGGCGTGGTCCCGAAGAAGGGCATGGGAATGGCGTTTTGGATGGCGGGGGTGCCCGGAAGCGCGGTCATGGTGAAGGTGAAGGCGCCCAGGGCCACGGCGCCGGGAATCAGCCGCTTGGGAATGGCGTTTTCCCGGAACAGGGCCGCCGCGATGGGATAAATGGCGAAGGCCACCACGAACAGGGACACGCCGCCGTAGGTCAGCACGGCGCAGGACAGCACCACGGCCAAAAGGGATCGTTCGTTGCCGAATCGGTCCACGGTCCAGCCGGCGATGGCCCGGGCCGAACCGCTGTCGTCCATGAGCTTTCCGAAAATGGCCCCGAGCAGAAACAGCGGAAAATACAGGATGACGAAGCGGCCGGTCGCGCCCATGAAGACCTGGGTGTAGCCGCCCAAAAGGGGGGCGCCGTCCATGAGCGCGGCCAGGAGCGCCATGGCCGGGGCGAGAATCAGCACGCTGATGCCGCGATAGGCCAGGTACATCAAAAGAACCAGGGCCACCGCGATGCCGAGGATGCCAAACATGTTTGGTTCCTCCCCTATTCCTGAAGATATACCGATTCGACGTCGAGACTGGATCGAACGTCCAGGTCGTCGAAGTGCCGGTCGAGCCATTTCGAGGCCGCGCGAAACCCCACGTCGTGGAGGTGTTCCAGGAACGGCCATTCGGTGTTGACCTTGCTGGACACGTCCAGCGATTTCAAGTCCGCGTCCGCGCTGATCCGGTGAAAAAGCGCGTCCTGATGGCGCCAGTCCTTGAGATCGGCGGTGTCGATGAGTTCCTTGAGAATGGCGATGGCCCGGATTTCCTTGATGAGGCTGGCGTTGAAAGTGATTTCGTTGATCCGGTTCAGGATTTCATGGGCTCGGCGGGGAATCTCCTCCCGGTGGATGGGATTGATCTGCACGATCACGATGTCCCGGGACCGGCAGTCCTCCACCAGGGGAAACAGCACCGGATTGCCCATGTAGCCTCCGTCCCAATACGCCTCGCCGTCGATCTCCACCGCCTGGAAGATGAAGGGCAGGCAGGCCGAGGCCATGACCATGGCCGGGGTCAGCTCCTCCCGATGGAATATCTTCTGTTTTCCCGTGCGCACGTTGGTGGCCGCGATGAACAGCTTGATCCCGTCGGCCCGGCGGACATGGTCGAAATCCACCAGGGAGGAAATCAAATCCCGGGTGGGATTCAGATTGAGCGGATTGGTCTGGTAGGGCGAGACCAGACGCGAAAGGGTGTCGAAAAAAATGTAGCCCGGCGAGGTGGCCAGAGACCAACGTCCCATCAACCGGTCGATCCAGGTCCGCTTGAACGGGGAAAACGCTCCGGCGCGGCTGACTTCGGACCAGAAGCGCCGCAAAGCGCTCCGGGCGCCTTCCCGACCGCCCCGGTCCAGGCCGTCGGCCACCACCACGGCGTTCATGGCGCCCGCGCTGGTTCCGCTGACGCCTTCGATTCGGATTCGGTCGTCGGCCAGCAGCCGATCCACCACGCCCCAGGTGAAGGCGCCGTGGGAGCCGCCGCCCTGGAGCGCCAGGTCGATGGTTTTCGTCCCCGGTTTCGGCGCGAATCGCTCGTCCGTCCGGGGATCGCACCGGCATTGCATTTTCGGCATGGATATTTTTCCGTTCGTCGGTTTTCGTCGTGGATGGATTTCAACATCTCGGAATCCCGCCGTCTTCCCAAATGGCTGAATTCGAAAGCCTACCCTACTCCGTCTTCCCAAAAATCTCTTCCGGCTTGGTGGTGTCGCCGGTGGCGTTGGGATAGTTTTCGTAAACATGGGCCGGGGCGCCGGAGTTGACGTGCTTCTGGCCCTCGTACATGAATTCGTTGAAACGGGGCTTGAGTTCGTAGAAGCCGTGCCACCAGGTATAGTCCGGCGCCATCATGGCCGCGCCCATCCGGGCCCGGCGTCCTTCATGGTGCCACAGCTCATAGTATTCCAGCTCCAGCTTTTCGTCGAAGAACTTCTCGTCGCTCAACAAATTTTTGGCGTAGAGATCGTCCAGCATGGCCTTGGCCGGCTTGAAGTAGACCTCGTTGTACTCCTCCACCACATTGTCGAACATGGTGAAATGGCCGTCCACCCAGTTTTTGCCGTGGCACTGCTTGCAGATGGTTTTCATCTTGTCCCGCTCCACCTCGTGGTTGGTCTTGGCGGGAAACGGCTGGAACTCCGACGGCCGAACCGTCAGCGGCGCCTGAATTTCCCAGGCCAGCCGCTCGGTCACGTCGTGGCTGGTGTGGACCGTTCCCGCGCCGGACATGTGGCAGGAGGCGCAGGTGGGGCCGCGATAATCCACCCCGGGGGTCCAGGTTCCCGCCGCGGCGGTCCAGTTGTACTCGTCGCCGAAGGCGGCGTAGATGTCGCCGTGCTTGGATTCGGTGTAGATTTCAATTTGCGGATGGTCCGGCCCCAGGTGGCACTGGCCGCAGGCTTCCGGCTTGCGGGCCTCCATCACCGAAAATCGGTGACGGGTGTGGCAGGAGGTGCAGCTTCCCAGGCTGCCGTCCAGGTTCACCCGGCCGACGCCCACGTTGGGCCAGGTGCTGGGGTCCAGTTTCCCGTCCTTCATTTTCAGCACCGTTCCGTGGCAATAATAACAGCCGGACTGGCGTTCCATGTCGGAGTTCATGCCCTTGTTCAACCAGGGATCCACCCGCCACATGATTTCCACCGTGTTGGCGTGCTTGCTGCGGGCGTACTGGGTCACCTCGTCGGGATGGCAGCGGGAGCAGTCCTTGGGCGTCACCACGCCGGCCACCGGTACCCGGTACTCGGCCTTTCCGTACTCCGTATCGCCCCGCTCGTATTGCTGATAGTGAGTCTGGCTCACGTCCTGGTCGGTTTCCTCGGCGATATGGCAGTCGTAGCAGGTGATGTTGGCCGAGGCATGGCGGCTGTTCGCCCAGTCGGCGAAAATCCCCGGGTGTTCCTCTTTGTGGCATTCGATGCAGGCCACCGCCGCGGGCGGCATGCCCCGCTCGATTCGAAACGTTTTTTCCTTGGCGACGTTGCGGGGCTGGACGTCGCCGCCGGACTGGGCGATGAGGCCCGCCGGAAGCGCAAGAGCCAGCGCCGTCAACGGAATTCCGATTTTCCAGAAGCCTTTTTTCATGCCATTCTCCTCTCCATGTTTTTGGGACGAACCATTGTTTGAAGAAATTACAGCGGCAACCCCGTGCTGACGTAGGGACGACCTCGCCCCCGGTAGCGGTAGGAATCCGACGGCATGTGAACCAGATTCCGGTGACAGTCCACGCAGCGCTTTTCGTAGCCGGGCATGGGATAAATGACCGACCGATGGGCCAGCATGGCGCCCCGGTTGTCCGGGAGGTGGAGCAAGTTCCGGTGGCACTTCATGCAACGATCGTTCGTGAGGGAGGCATAGGCCTTCTTCCGGTTTTTCTCCCGGTCGTACTCGTCAATCACGAAATGGGCGATCACGTCTTTGATGCCGTGGTAGGTTTTGGCGTAGAAAAAATCGAACGTGCGCTGGGGGGCCGGCAGATGGCAGTCCATGCAGTCGGCCACCACCCCGCTGTCGTTGTTGTGGTGGGTGGAGAGCTTCCAGGTTTCCACCGCCGGAACGATTTCGTGGCAGGAGCCGCAAAATTCCGGCGTGGAGGTCCGGACCATGGTGTAATAGGTCATGCTGAACAGGGGAAAGGCGATCAGCACCCCCAAGGCGACCAATATCAGGGCCTTAACCCATTTTTTCACGCGGACCTCCTTTCGAAAAACCGATCCGGGAATCGGTCAGGTAAACGGATATGCGTTGTGAACGGATATTCACGTCGCCTCATTCGCACCCTTCGGCGGGCGGCGTCAGGCCCCGGCGATAGACCTCCCACCCCCGTTCGGCGCCGCCGGTCACGTCGAAACGGCCTTGGCTGATGTGCCAGAAAATCGCCGCCGGCTGGATCAGCCCCAGAAACATCATGGCGGCCGTCTCCGGCGCCACGTCTTCGCGAATTTCGCCCGCCGCCTGGCCCTCCCGGATCATCTCGCCCACCTGTTCCAGATAGCCCTGGATGAGCCGATGCAGCCGATCCCGCTGCTCCGGCTTTCCGCTATAGATTTGCTCGGAAAAGACGATCTGCGGAATCGCCTCGTTTTCCCGGATCAGGCGGACATGGCGTTTGAGCAATTCATGCAGCCGGTCGAACGCCCGGTCGGATTTGTCTCGGACCTCCGCCAGATTGCCGCGGAGCCGGGCCTCGATGAAATCGAGCATGGCGGCCAGCACCGCGTCGATTCCGTCGAAGTGGCGATAGATCGCGGAGGGCGCCATCCCCACCTGACGGGCGATTCGGGCCACATTGAGCCCGCCGGCCCCGTGCCGGGCCACCACCCGAAGCGCGGCCTGGACGATTTCCTCCCGACGTTCCGATGTCTTGCGCTTTTTCAAAACGGCCTTCCCCTTATGTGAATACTCGTTCACAAAAATATCTTTTGTCAACAATAAATTATTTTGGAAACCTTAAAATGCCTCTTTTCCCACGGGCCATTTCCCCGAAGAAGTCCGCACACCGGAAGCAACGAACGCGGCCCGAATTTGCCGGCCCGGATGCGTCAAACCGGCGCGCCGGTTCCGGGCCGAACGCTTTCCCTTGACTTGTTGCGGAATCTGCTGGTAGAAAAGGTAAAAAGTTTTCTTTTCTTTCAGCGGTGCTGAATTGCGCGGCTGTCCCCCTCCTTCTCTCCCGAGTTCCAAACCAGCGGATCCCTGCAACCGCCGAGGATCGATCCCGCGTCGATCAATCGTCTTTCCGGCGTCTTTCCGGCGTCGATGGGAGCCGAGCCGTACAATTTCTCCCCGGAAGATTTCGCCGTTATTTCGCGCCCGGTCCCGCTTGCCCGCCGGAATGGTCCCGAACCCATCCGGATGTTTCCCCCGCCGGCGAGGAACCCGTCGGGTTCCGAATTCATAGAAAAGGAGGCGTTTATGAACAAGCAGCTTCTGAACTACGAGACCATGGTCAAGGTCACCCGTGCCATTTCCCATTCCCGGGATCCCGAGGAAGTGGCCCTGATGACGGTGGAGAGCATCAAGTACGCGCTGGGCGCCAAGGGATGCTCGCTCTTCCTCATCAACCGGAAGAGCGAGGAACTGGAGCTGGCGGCGTCCTACGGCCTGAGCGAGGAATACCTCGACAAGGGGCCGATCAGCGCCATGCGTTCCATCGCCCAGTCGCTGAAAGAGGGGCCGGTGGCGATTTACGACGTGATGGACGACCCGCGCATCCAGTATCCCGACGAGGCGAAGCGGGAAGGGATCGCGTCCATCCTCTCGACGCCCATCGTGGTGGGAGGCCATCTGGTGGGGGCCATGCGGGTGTACACCGGCGAGCCGTGGGAGTTTACCCTGGAGGACGTGAACTTTGTGCAGGGGCTGGCCCAGATCGCCGGACTGGCCATCAGCATGGCCCGCTACGCCCGGGGGCTGAAGAGCAGCATCGACGTTCTCAAAACCATGCGGGACGTGCAGGTGCGGCGCTCCAACCGCCGAACGCCCTTCGAAGGCGTTCCGGTGAGCGTCTCCGCCGAAGAACTGGCCCAGACGGCATGAGTTTGGCCCCAATCGCGACGGAACTCGAAGGGAGGGGCGACAACGAGAGGCCGCGGCAATGAACCCGGCCCTCGGGGCGGCATCCGGCCGCCGCCCTCCCGTTTTCAACCCTTCGCGAAATCCATCGCCCAAAACGAACCGCCCGGGGCGAGAGACCACCGACCGCGCCGCCGGAAGCCGGTTTTCCGGCGGCGACGATTGACGGGAACCTCGCCGCCTCGTCCCGGGAACGGTTCGCTTTTTCGCCGACAACCTTCCATCCGCATTTCCGCGTTCGCCCCTCCCCGCCCCACCTGACAATCCCGATCTTCGGTCCTATATTTCCTCGTCGCGCATCGGGACGAAACCAATCGTTTTTCCTCGTCCCGATTCCGCCCGCCGCCCCCGCGGCCCCACCCAACCTCCGCGCCCGGCGGTTCGGCGCGTCATCGAGAGGAAAACGGATGTCTCTGAACGTGGAAGTCGCCATCGTGAACGCCTTTGTGGACGGAGAAGCCGGCGGAAACCCGGCCGGAATCGTGATGAAGGCGGAACGCTTTTCCGCCGAACAAAAGCAGCGGATCGCCGCGACGGTCGGGCTTTCGGAAACCGCCTTCGTCTCCCCGTCGGAAATTGCCGAGGTCAAGCTGGAGTTTTTCACGCCCACCCGGCAAATCCCCCACTGCGGACACGCCACCATCGCCGCCTTCGCCCATCTTCGGCAGCTCGGGAAAGTCCGTTCGGCCCGTTCCTCCAAGGAAACCATCGACGGCGTCCGGGAAATCGTTCTGGAGGACGACATGGCGTTCATGGAACAAACGGAGCCCCGATACGCGGACCTGTCGCCCGAGGACCGGGGCGCCTTGCCGGCCATTCTGGGGTTGGATGAAGGGGCCGTTTTCCCGGACGTTCCGGCCCAGGTGGTGAACACCGGGGTTGGCTTCCTGGTCGTCCCGGTTCGGGACGCGGCCGCGGCGAGACGGGCCAAACCGGATCAAAAGGCGGTCGAGGCGCTGAGCGAGCGGCTGGATTTGGTCGGACTTTATCTGTTTTCCCGGGAAACGCGAATCGAGGGGCGGGACGCCGGGGCCCGCATGTTCGCGCCGCGCTTCGGCATTCCGGAGGAGTCGGCCACCGGCATGGCCGCCGGGCCCTTGGCCTGTTTTCTTCACGACCGAATGGGCGTGGAGAAAGATCAACTCGTCATCGAACAAGGGTACCTGATGGAACCGCCCTCCCCCGGCGCCATCACGGTGCGGCTGTTTCGAAAGGACGGCCGCATCCGCAAGCTGATGGCCGGCGGCCGAGCCCGGCGGATGGAAACGCGGACGGTGGAAATTTGAAAAGATTCGGGGATTTGACCTGGGTCAATGCACGACGGGGATTTCGGTGTTACTTTCCTCCATAACGAAACACGCGCCCCCCGGGGCCAATGCCGTTCATTGAGCCGGAAAATGGTAGGGGCGTATCGCATACGCCCTTGGACAATCTGGCACGATTGTCCATTTGAAATCGCAAAATGAACGGTATTGCTCCCCGAGGCGCGAAATGCGGAAAGGGAGGAAGGTCACCCATGAAATGTCCCGGACAAGATACCCAATACTGGCAACCGGACGCGATTTACGAGGTCAAATGCCCGGAATGCGACCGGATGGTGGAGTTCTTCAAGGACGACACCACGCGCAAATGCGAGCATTGCGGCCATAAATTTCCCAACCCGAAAATGGATTTTGGCTGCGCGGCCTATTGCAAATACGCGGAGCAATGCATCGGCGATTTGCCGCCGGAGCTGATCGCCCGGCAGCAGGATCTGCTGAAAGATCGGGTGGCGGTGGAGATGAAGAAATACTTCGGCCGGGATTTCCGTCGCATCGGTCACGCCTCCCGGGTGGCCCACTTCGCGGAAAAAATCGGCAAGGCCGAAGAGGCCGACATGGCGATCGTCCTGATCGCGGCCTATCTGCGCGACATCGGCATTCCCGAGGCGGAACGAAAACACGGCAGCGGCGCGGCGAAACATCAGGAGGCGGAAGGCCCGCCGGTGGCCCGGACGTTGCTGGAAAAGCTGGGCGCGGCCCCGGGCCTGGTGGACGAGGTCTGCGACATCGTGGGCCGGCGCCATTCCCCCGAACCGGAGGAATCGGTCAACTACCGTTGCGTTTACGACGCGGATTTGATCGTGAACCTGGAGGAGGCCGAGAAAAAGCGGGAGGAGCCGTTGTCCCCGGAGCGGTTGGATTCCATCGTGGAGAAGTCGTTCCTGACGGAAACCGGCGCGAAGATGGCGCGGGAGGCGTTGGGGGCGAAGGATGGGGTTGGGGCGTGAGTTGGCCGGGCGTGGTTGAGGAATTGGGTTCGCCGGATTTGGCAAAATTTGGCGAACCTTTATAATAAAATGGATTGGTTACGAGAGCCTTTTGATGATTCGTTTTGCAAGCCCATCATCAATTTCTTTATGCCTGGGCACCGGTTGGCTTTTGCCTGATTTGGGATTTTTGTACCAATCATGATTTCCACCATGGCGAACAAAAACGCACCCCATGGAATTTATCGTTTTAATCAATTCCTTCCGTTTCAAATTGCAACTTCCAGCAGTTGGAAAGGTTCCGCATCCGGCACCAAGCCCTTCTCGATATCCCGATAAATCTCCAACAAGTTTTCCTTGAGTTCCTCCAAGGTTTCCCCTTGGCTCTCAAAATCTGGGTATTCCTGGAGATGTCCAACAAACCACTTTTCCTCTTTTTTGTAAATGATCGTAATGTTCATGTTTCCCTCCATTGGTTTTCGAGAAATCGCCAGGAAAAAATTTACACAAAAGCCTTCTCAGCCATCCATCAGTTGCTGGA
>CAYFVR010000190.1:0-4126 GCA_964346545.1 uncultured Desulfobacterales bacterium
CCACGATCCGTTCATGACCCTGGGATTCCTCGCGCTGCCCGTGATTCCCTCGCTCAAATTGACGGATCGGGGACTGGTGGATGTGGAGGGGTTTGTGGGGGTGGGGTTGTTTGCGGGGTGAAGGGGGAGGCGGTTTTGACGTATTTTGGTATTTTGTAGCAAAATTTGTAATTCTTCGAACCCAACGTTTCCTTTTTTGCGGAATGGCTGAAACATCCTCACGGGTTTCAATTTGTGAATCGAGTCGGTTGAAGTGAAAATTTCCGAGCCCTTTATGTCAAAATTTTTGGGAACGATATTTGCAGTCCATGACAAGCCGATGGGGACAAGCCGATGGGCTTTGGGGCAACGGTTGCCGGTTTGGTTTCGGAAAATTTCAAATTCGGAGGAAAAATCAATGACGCGAAAATGGATCGGTTGTGTTCTGGGGTTATTGTTTTGCGTGGGGGCGGTCGTTTCCGCCCATGGCCAAAATGTGCAAAATTACGTCTGGATCAACCCCGCCTACGATGATGTCATTTCACCAGAGGAAATAACGTCACCGCCCTATTCCCGGCGGTCTTCCCGTCAGTTCACCTGCACCTCGGAAGCGGCCGTCGCCGACTATCTTCGCCAAAATTTCCAAGCCCGGAACACCCAGATCAGTTTTGTCATGGACTGGGATTTTGCGTGGGGCGACGTGGACGCCATTTATTCCCGGGCGCGGGGTCAATCCACCGAGGGCGACGACTATTTAAAATTTTGCATTTTGGGGGATAACCGCGGCTATCGGGGGAGGGATGGATATGCCGAAATTTCCCTTGGCGTCTCTTATGTGGCAACCTACGAAGAAGAACAACAGGTGGATCGGCGGGTGGACGAAATATTGGCGACGATCGTCGATTCGGGAATGGGCGTCGAGGCCAAGGAAAAGGCGATTCACGATTGGATCGTCGCCAATGTGGAATATGACTTGAGCTTCGTGGAACGCAGCGCCTACGCGGCGCTTTTCCGGGGCGCCACGGTTTGCCAAGGATATGCCTTGTTAATGCACAAAATGCTCGAAGAGGTTGGGATCTCGTCGCGCATCGTTCGCAGCGAGGCAATGTCGCATGCCTGGAACATGGTGAACCTTTGCGGCACTTGGTACCATGTGGACGCGACCTGGGATGATCCGGTGCCGGATGTGCCGGGTCGTATTCTGTACGACCATTTCAACCTGTCCGACGCTGAAATTGGTTCGACCCATTTCGGATGGAAAGCCACCGTTCCCGACGCCCCGGACGCGCCGATCGGCTATGTGGAAGGCGTTTGCGATGGCGCGGTTGAGGGAATAATCTGGCTGACTTCCAAAGATGAGGCCATGGCGCAAGCACTGGCCGAAGGAAAAGAAGTTCTTTTGCTGGCCGGTCGTCCGATTTGCTCTTTAACGACCTACATGAAAGAAACGGTCTGCGAGATGACGAGTCCGGCCATCCGAAATGAAATACTGGCAGGCTATATTCCGTGGTATTCCGATGTGGATGCAAGCACGGAATGGGGAACCTACTCGTGGGGCTTGGGTTCATTCACTCTGCCGTTGATTTGCCGGATCGATCCCGGAAATCCCGACCAGTACCTGGACCGCAGCACCGGCGTTCAGGATGCAGATGCGTTTTATGACCGGCTGCGGAGTTTCGAAGTGGAAAAAGGCGACGTGAACCATCGAGACGGCGTGAATCTGCAAGACGCCATTCTCGCACTCCAGGCGGCGGTTGGCGCGTCTTCCGACGATGTTTTCACGGACGCGGATGTTAACGGCGACAGCCGTATCGGAATTGTCGACGCGATCTACATTCTTCAGAAAGTGGCGCGGCTTCGCCAATAATTCGGACGCGTTCTTTCATTCTCGCAAACTCGCAAATCGACAAATTGTCCGCAATCCATGTCCTCCGGCTTCCCCCGGGAACCCGGAGGGCTTTCACCTTGCTTTTCCCGCCAAAATTCCCTACCTTCCTCTATGCGAAACAACGACAATCCCATCCGAAGGAAATGGATATCCCCATGAACGTTGACGGAAAAAATATGCGCCCCATTTGGCTCGCCGAGAACGGGCAAACCGTGCAGGTGATCGATCAGCGGGCGCTGCCCCACGAGATGGTCGTCGCCGATCTGGAAAATCTGGACGACGTCATCCGCGCCATCCGGGAAATGTACGTGCGCGGCGCGCCGCTCATTGGCGCGACGGCCGCCTGGGGCGTGTTTCTCATCGTGACCAGCGCCCCGGACGATCCCGTCTCCCAGGAATACTTGGTGCGGGAGTTCGAACGCCTCAAGGCGGCCCGGCCCACGGCGGTGAATTTGGCCTGGGCGGTGGATTTCCTCGCGCCCCGGGTGCTGGAGGGCAGGGATCGCGCGGAGATGGCGGAAATCGCCCGCCGGGGCGCGGAGGAGGTCGCCGAGATGGAGGCGGAAAACTGCCGCCTCATCGGCGAGCACGGTCTGCCGCTGATTCGGGCGCTCGGCGAGAAAAAGAACGGCGGAACGGTCCATCTGCTCACCCACTGCAACGCCGGCTGGCTGGCCTGCGTGGAGTGGGGAACGGCCACCGCGCCGATGTACGCGGCCCATGCGGCGGGCATCGACATCCACGTCTGGGTGGACGAAACCCGGCCGCTGAACCAAGGGGCGCGTTTGACCGCCTGGGAACTGGGAAAGGCCGGAATCGCCCATACCGTCATCACCGACAACGCCGGCGGCCATCTGATGCAGCACGGGCTGGTGGACATGGTCATCACCGGCACCGACCGCACCACCCACACCGGCGACGTGGCCAACAAAATCGGCACCTACCTCAAGGCGCTGGCGGCCCGGGACAACGACATTCCGTTCTACGTGGCCCTGCCCTCCACCACCTTCGACTGGACATTGCGGGACGGCGTGGCGGAAATCCCCATCGAGGAGCGGGATCCGGACGAGATTCGCCACATCCAGGGACGGGACGCCGACGGCGTCGTTCGGAGCGTGCTGGTTCCGCCGGAATCCAGCCCGGCCGGCAATTTCGCCTTCGACGTGACCCCGGCGCGGCTGGTGACCGGATTCATCACCGAACGCGGCGTCTGCTCGGCCAACGAGGCGGACATCCGGCGACTGTTTCCCGATCGGTAAGGCCATGAAAGGAAATATCCGTTCCGCGTCCGGGAACGGCAAGTTTGGCTCGGCGCTCGGCCCCGGCCGTGCCCCGATTCGACGAGTGCCAATCGTTGCTTGCGGGGCTTTAACGGTACGAGCTTTCCTGCCAATCGCCTCATTTCACAATTCAAGCGACCCGAACTTGTTCGAAAGGTTTTCATGCTGACCGACCTGGAAAAAAAAGTGATCGCGGCGGTGCAGGGCGACATCCCCGTCGTCGAGCGGCCCTTCGAGGCCATCGCCCATCGGATCGGGGCGACCGAGGACGAGGTCATCGACACCCTCCAATCCCTCCAGGAGCGGGGCGTCCTGCGACGGTTCGGGGCCACCCTCAAGCACCAGCGCTCCGGCTACAAGGCCAACGCCATGGTGGCCTGGCGGATTCCCGAGGACCGGATCGACCGGGTGGGCGAAACCGTGGCCGGATTTTCGGAGGTGACCCACTGCTACCGCCGCGAGCCCGCCGGCGACTGGCCGTACAATCTCTACACCATGGTTCACGCCCGCGACGAAGACGGCTGCCACGAAATCGCCCGTCGATTGTCGGCCGCCGCCGGCGAAAGCGATTACAAGCTCTTGTTCAGCCGCCGGGAGCTGAAAAAAACCTCCATGCAGTATTTCCCGGACATGCTCCCCGATCTTCCGGAGGACGGATCGCCGACGCCGTGAGCCCCGACCGGCCGAACCTGCTGCTGGTCAATCCCTGGATTCACGATTTCGCCGCCTACGATTTCTGGGCCCGGCCGCTGGGTCTGCTGACCTTGGCCGGGCTGTTCCGGGATCATGGCTTCGGCGTTCGCCACCTGGACTGTCTGGACCGTTTCCATCCCCGGGGCGCCCATCCCGATCCCCGCGCCCGCCACGGCCGGGGACCGCTCCACAAATCCGCCGTTCCCCTTCCGGACGTTCTTCGCGGCGTCCCCCGCCGCTTTCGCCGCTACGGGGTCGAGCCGGACTGGTTCGACGCCGATCTCCG